>CAZHQS010000225.1:0-1519 GCA_964534545.1 Candidatus Hydrothermarchaeota archaeon | reverse complement strand
GTCACTCACCCCATCCAGTCTCTCGGCGCCCCACACCACCCCGACGGAAAAAAGCAGCACAGCCGCAAATACTACTCCTTTGGGTCCCATGTTTTTCATGGACATATCGCTCCACTCTGGTTTTCTATTCTTCTATCTATTATTAAGATTTACCCAGCATAACCTCGGTGCTGTCCGGTTGAAATGAGGGCATTCCCAAAGTAATGCCTTTCCCTTCCTATCGGTGCGCACTGGCGCAAAGGATAATAAGGGCCGCAGACAACCGATTAGTGATGTCCTCCTGATGGCAAAAGGGCTCACTGACGAGGAGAGGGCTCTTTTCGAGGACCTGGCCCGGAACTTTGACCGCCATGTGGAAGGGTACAGGGAGAAAAAGGAAAAAGAGTTCCGGGAGTGGGAGGTCAGGGTCTTGAGGGGGCATCTGGGCCTCCCAGAAACTGATGGCCCGCCTGCCAGAGAGTATATCGAGCCCCTGGAGAGGATAAAGAGCAGGAGGGAAGGTCGCCGGGAGCCATCCCCGTGACCAGGCCGATTCCCCGGGCCTACCCCTTCTTCAGGGCAGCCCGGTCCACGAACCACTCCACCCCGCCCTCGCAGCTGACCAAAGCCGCAGGGTAGAGCCTTTTTGCACCCCCCGGGTCCCCCATGATGGCTTCCAGCACTTCCCTTTTTTCCTCCCCGGCCACCAGGAAGAAGACCTTTCTGGCCGAGTTGATTAGCGGCAGGGTCATGGTGACCCTCTGCCGGGTCCTGTAAGAGCCAGGCGCTTCAACCGCTGCCACCCACCTCTCCCCCTCCTCCAGGACGGGGTCCCCGGGGAAGAGGGAGGCCGTGTGCCCGTCATCCCCCATGCCCAGGAGCACCAGGTCGAAGGTGCCGTCCCCCAGGAAGTTTTTTATCTCCTTCTCATACCCCTGCGCCGCCTCCCCCGGCGACCCTGCATCGGTGGGGACGGGGTGGACGTTCCCTTCCGGTATCGGGAGCCTTGAAATCAGCGCCTCATAGGCCATGGCGAAGTTGCTCTCCGGGTCATCCTTCGGCACGAAGCGCTCGTCCCCGAAGAAGAGGTGGACCGCCTCCCAGGGAATTTTATCAGAATATTCTGTTGCCAGCAGGTTGTAGAGGATCCGGGGTGTGGTGCCCCCCGAAAGGACCAGAGAGAAGCGGCCCCTCTCTGCAACGGCCCTCCGGGCCAGGGCGACAATCTCCTCGGCGGCGGCCCGGCTGAAGGTGTTGATGTCCGGGAAGACCCTGATCTCCGGTTTCATGATTATATTAGTTGTGGATTTAAGAGTGGCTCAGGGATATACTTTAACCTTTGATTCCCTGGCGTCGAGACATATCTTGAACTCGTCAATCACGCCTCTCCCCAAAATCACCTCAGACCCTCCATCCATGGCAGCAAGAGTAGTCTCAATACCTCTATCTCCTATCCAGATTGTGCATAGGTAGATAGAGACCAGGATCAGGCTGCCATCTCCCAGTTCGATGTGCTCCAGGGCCACAGGTTCTTCCCTCT
>CAZHQS010000224.1:0-1575 GCA_964534545.1 Candidatus Hydrothermarchaeota archaeon | reverse complement strand
GGCGATGGGGAGGGGAAGACCACGGCAGCCCTGGGCCATGCCGTAAGGGCGGCAGGCCATGGAAAAAAGGTGGCGGTCATCCAGTTCATGAAAGGGCGCACCGACACCGGGGAGTACCGCTTCTTCCAGGGGTCCTGCAGCCAGGCGGGGGTTGAGATGTTCCCCGCCGGGGCCAGGGGGTTCCTCAAGGACGGGGAGAACCGACAGGTCCACATGAAGAAGGTGGAGGAGGGGTTGGAAACTGCCAGAAGGATTCTTGAGGCCCAGTCCCACGACCTCCTGGTCCTGGACGAGCTCCTCTACGCCATCAAGTTCGGGCTGGTGGAGAAAGAGGCCGTTGTCGAACTCCTGAACAGGAGAGGCAGGACGAATATCATCCTGACCGGGAGGGAGCCCCCCAGGGAGGTCGTGGAGGTATCGGACATCGTAACCCATTTCAGGAAGGAGCGCCATCACTACGACGAGGACGGCGAGACCATAGAAGGTCTGGACTGGTGACCGCAGTTGAATAAAAGGACGCAGCTTCTGGAATTATATGAAGCGAGGAAGGCCGAGATAAAGGCGCGCCTTGCCGAGTTCGGGCAGCTCTGGCAGAGGGGCACCGATGAGGACATCTTCAAGGAGCTCTGCTTCTGCATCCTCACCGCCAACACCTCGGCCCAGATGGGCATACGGGTCATGGAGGAGGTGGGGGAACTGGTCTGCACAGCGTCCCTGCCGGAGCTGCGGGATGCCCTTAAGGCCTGCTCCTGCCGGTTCTACAACATGCGCTCGGAGTTCATCGTCGCCACAAGGGAGCGCCTTGAAGAGGAATGTCCGGAGGGGCTCAAGGCCCGCCTGGCCTCCTTCGACGACCCCCATAAGAGGCGGGACTTCCTGGTGAGAAACGTCAAGGGTTTTGGCTACAAGGAGGCCTCCCATTTCCTGCGCAACATAGGATTTAAGGGCTATGCCATCCTGGACAAGCATATCATGAGGTGCCTCCATGAGTTCGGTGTGGTGGAGGAGACCGCACCCCCCAAGACCCGGAGCGCCTACCTGGAAACTGAGGCGAGGATGAAGGGTTTTGCAGAGGAAGTCGGCATAGATTTCGATGAACTGGACCTCCTCCTCTGGAGCAGGCAGACCGGGAAGGTGTTGAAGTGAATCGCCTTGGCCATTCTAATCCTCCCCATTCTTTTGGAAGAGAGGTAGGAAACCACTCTAAGAAGGTGACCGCATGAACTTCTTCGGCCTTATCATCGGAGTCCTGGCAATGGCCATCATAGGGGCAGGGCATATCGTAGTGGTAAAGGTGGAATACCACCTGGGCACCCGGACCTGGCCCCTTTTCCTGGTGGCAGGGGTCGCCTCCATTACCGCATCCCTCTTTGCGGAAGACTCTCTGACATCAGGGGCCCTCGGCATCCTGGGTTTCTCCCTTCTCTGGAGCATCCATGAGCTCTTCAAGCAGGAAGAGCGGGTCAGGAAGGGGTGGTTCCCGAAAAAGGAAAAATGAGGGGATAACCCCCTCACTCAATATAGTACACCGGCTCCTCTTTCTTATATCCTCCAGGGAGATAGACCCTGTTCATC
>CAZHQS010000223.1:0-1597 GCA_964534545.1 Candidatus Hydrothermarchaeota archaeon | reverse complement strand
CTGGCTATGTAACATTTCCTACTTAAGATTTTCCATCGGGGCCCCTCCTCTTCTGATGCATCCAGTGGAAGCCACCCCAGGACCGGGATTCTTATATATCCTGTGGGGTGATGTTGGGCCGTGAAGGAAAAATGGATCTCCCCCTTCGGCCGTCTCGTGGCCTCCCATGACGGGAAGAGGGGTGTTGTCGAGCTTGTGGAGGACCATGCCCGGGGTACCTGCCAGGGAGGTGCTGCCTGGGCGGCCTATCACATCCCCCGTACCTCCTCCATGGTTGAGGGGGCAAGGCGGGAAGGCGCCCGGACCTTCTATTATCTCCGACCAGGAAGGGGGGAGGTGCGGCTGGACCCTGCCCTGGCCCCCCTGGGCATCGAGGAATGCCGGATAGAGGGTGATGAGGTCCATCTCACCTATGCCGGTCTGGGGGGGGCCGGGGTCGGGATAACAGGGGGCCGGGCCTCGGCCGCAGGTGTAAAGGATGTCATCATAGGGGAGGAGGGGGGCGGGGGTAGGACCGGCCGGGCCACCATCATCCTCCCCCTGCACCGCAGGCTGACGGTGGGAATCGATGACACGGACAGTCCGGAAGAGGGCGCCACCTGGTCCCTGGCCAACGAGCTGGGATACGCCATGGAGAGGAGGGGTCTGGCCCACTACCTCAGCCACACCATCGTCCAGCTCTACCCAGGCTCCCCGGGAACCACCAGGAACTGTGCCGCCACGGCCCTGGGCCTTGCGGTCCGGCCGGAGGCATTGGATGAGTTGATTGAGACCCTGGCGGAGGAACTCAAGGCCGCAACCCTCTCGGGAGAGACCGGGATGGCCCTTTACGAGGGCGTTGGGACACCGGAGGCCCTGGGCACCCTGGGGGCCAGGGCCAAGGAGGGGGTCATATCCCTGGAAGAGGTGGTGGAAGCCGCCAGGGGGGCAGGGGTCCGCCTCATGGAGATAACCGGTAGGAGGGGTCTCATCGGGGCCTGCGCTGCCCTGGGGTACAGCCATGACCCGGAGGAGGCCGTGAAGGTGCCTCTCCTGGATACCAGACCCTAGGATTTCCTCCCCAGGGCCAGAAGGCCGAAGGAGACCTCCAGGGGCGTGAGCCCGTATCTTTTCGCCATCCTTTCCACCCCTGTCTTGAACCTCAGATAGTCTTCAAAGGTGAGCCTCTCTCCCCTCCCCTGGCCCAGGATGACCCTGGCGGAAGGGCCCGTAATAATCGGATATTCAGCAGGGTCCAGGACTGCCAGGACCGCCGAGGCCAGGCCCATGCCCACCCCCCGAAGCCCCATCAGTATCCTGATGGCATCCCCCGGGTCTTTCTGGGCGAAGGCCTCCTCTGTGAGATGCTTGACGTCGGAGGGCTCGTTGCCGCAGACCTGGGCCGGCAGCCGGGAGTTCAAAAAGGCGGCTATCCTGATGAGCTCGTGGTAGGTCAGGTACCTGGGACTGCGCCGGGATACAACCCCTGCTATCTTCTCGAAGAGGTGGTCCGGGTCCAGGTATGTCTTGGCCCTGGGGCTCCTGCCCTTCTCCACAAGGCGCAGGAACTCGTCCTTTGACAGGTGGTGGGGGTCCATCTTTGCACCATCAAGATATT
>CAZHQS010000222.1:0-1626 GCA_964534545.1 Candidatus Hydrothermarchaeota archaeon | reverse complement strand
ATCTCGTATCTTGTTATTATTTTAAGTACCTAAACATACAAGGCATGCTCTGGCGTTGGACATGAAGGACTTGCTCACGGTAGAATGGGACAGCTATGAGATGCCCTCCTACGGGTTCCCGGAGTTCGGGGAAAGGAAGAAGTACGGCATCGTGGGTGGCCTTGGTGTGGTCTCCGATGAGGTCCTGAGGAGGATCTCCCGGGAGGTGGATATCCTGGGGGTGGGGATGCGGCATCTCCGGGGCAGGGACCTGCCCATCTATGAGGAGATTGACGGGTACAGGGTAGTCAGGCCTTTGATGAAGCTCCAGGATTCAGAGGCCGTGGAAGTCCTCGGGAGGATCTTCGGTCACGCCGGTGTGGAGTTCAACAACGAGCACAGGAATGAGGTGCCCTACCTTTATTTTCTTACCGAGTACGGCCTCGGCATCCCTGAAGTCAAGACCGGCACTCCCCCGGACCTCATATGCGGCCACGACTGGATGGCCATCCCTGGGGCCTTCGAGAAATCCAGGATGTACGGCATACCCTTTGTGGCCTTCCTCCACTCCCTGGAGTCCGGCAGGCAGAACGGGATAATCCACACTCCAAAGGGGCCCAAGGAAGCTCGGTACCACGGCTACTATGCGGGCTCCAGGACCATAAGGGACCTGGAGGTCATGGGGCTGAAGCGATCGGACGTCTGCTTCACAGTGGGCCTGAATATGGTGCAGGAGCTCATTGACGTGGGCAGGATGCACGGGATTCCGAAGGAGGAGGTTGTGGACAAGGTCTTCCCCCTCCACCATGGGGTGGATACAAGGACCTACAGGCCCCTGGGCCTGGAGAAGGAGTACGACGTGATTTTCATAGGGAGGTTTGCTCCGGTCAAGGGTGTCATGGAGCTCATTGATGCCATCCAGGTTCTCAAGAAGGATTTCCCAGATATAAAACTCAAGCTGATTGGGGGGGGCGAGCTGGAAAAAGAGGTCTTTGATCGCATTCAGAGGGAGGGCCTGGAGGAGAACATCCTGGTCTCCACCCGCTGGCACCAGAATGACGAGAAATGCCGGGAGATAAACAAGGCCAGGATCGCCATCGCCCCTTCCAAGTACGAGCCCCACGGCCAGTACGACCTGGAAGCGGGTGCATGTGGGGTGCCCTGTATCAACGGCACCGGCGGGTTCATGGAGCGGATGATCGATGATGTCACGGCTGTTCAGTGCGACCCCTTTGATCCAAGGGACATTGCAGAGAAGATCCGGTATCTTCTGCAATCCCCGGAAAAGGCTGAGGAGATTGGTTCCAACGGGAGGGAGTTCATCGAGCGGTATTACGACTGGGACGAGAGGGCCAGGATATACCCTGAGATCTTTGAGGCCGTCTATGACAGGGACCTGAAGAGGCTCCAGGAGATACCTCTGGTTGTGTCCCTGGAGGAGGTGGAGTTTGCCGGCCCGGGCACCAGGCCCAGGCGGGGAGCTGGCAGGGGTTGATCTTCCGCCTGCCGGGGAATCTATATATTGCGGGTTTTGGGTTGGATGACCATGGCTAAATACTGTCCAAAATGCAACGACCTCCTGGACGAGAAGTACTCCTTCTGTCTTGGATGTGGTAACGAGATAGGGGCAGAAAAACGTCCTTTTCA
>CAZHQS010000221.1:0-1643 GCA_964534545.1 Candidatus Hydrothermarchaeota archaeon | reverse complement strand
CATGCTGACGGTCATGGCCCTGGCAAGGAAGGTGGCAGGACGGATCCTTGAGGGGTGAGGCGGCAGGGTGCAAAACCGATAAATATAAAAAGTAATAGAATATTAGGCGTAGGTGTGGAAGGATTACCATGGTTGAAGATATTATCAATCTGTCCATGAGCGGGATATACTCAATTCTTATCCTAAACCTTACCTTCGTCTTCCTCCTGGCCATCAGGGTGGCCCAGATGCACAAGAACTTTCTCTCCTTTTATGAGACCCTTGAGGCCGAGGTATCGATGCTCAAGGAACGATTGGATACCATGGAAGATGGGTAGGGTGGAACCATGGATAATCTCCTTAACTTCGCCTTCGGCGGGATATACTCCATCCTGATCCTGAGCCTGACCTTCAACTTCGCCCTGGCCCTGAAGCTTCGGGGGATGAACAAGGATATAAACACAAAACAGGCCCATGCGAAGGAGCAGACCGAGTTATTGAAGAGACGGTTGATCAAGGTCAGGGACGACCTGATGGAGACCTGATTCTCCTCTGTCATTTTTCCATGGGTAGACCTTCCTGGAGCCAGTTCTCGAAGCCGCCCTCGATCTCGTAGACCCGTTCAAATCCCAGATCCGCCATGATGTCCAGGGCGGCGGCACTGCGGTCCCCCACCTGGCAGTAGATGATGTAGGTCCTGTCCCTTTCCAGGTCATCCAGGCGCTCCGCGAAGTCCGGGGCATGGAAGTCGATATACAAATCAGCCCCAGGGATGTGGCCCGAAGCCGCCTCCCCGGGGGTACGGATGTCCAGGAGGATGACATCCTGATTCTCCCGGAGGATCCCATATGCCTCCTTGGGGGTTACCTTCCCCAGGAACAACTGGCGGGTGGGCCCGGTACCCTGGGACCACCTGTCCGCCTGGGGGACATGGGATTGGGCTGGTCCGGTATCCAGGGGGGCCGGGGTTTCAACCGTCCCTGCCTCAACCCCTTGCGGACCCTCCTCTCCTCCAGTGCAGCCTGCCACCACTAGGAGAAGCATCAGGATAAAGATTTTCATGCTAGCCCTGGTTTTTTAGCGAACCCACTTATTTTTTTCTAAAAAATTTTAAATAGGATGCCCATGCATTCTCAAGTTAAGTGGAGGTGATAGCATTATGACGAGAGGTAAATATTTAGGATTAGTCTTTCTGCTGGTCCTCGGCCTCGCCTTTGCGGGCTGCGCCCAGAAGGAACAACCCGCTACCGAAGGGGTGCAGGAACCTGCCGGGGAGCAGCCAGCTGCAGCCGAGGCGCCCGAGGAGATCGCCATCGGGGTACTGATGCCCCTTTCCGGGAACCTGGCGCCCTTCGGTGAAGGCATGGTCAAGGGGGCAAGGGTTGCCGAGGCCGAGATCAACGAGAAGGGCGGCGTCCTCGGGGCAAAGGTTAAACTCATCATCGAGGATACCGCCACCGACCCCGCCAAGGCCGCAGAGGCCGGCAACAAGCTGATAAACGTCAACGGGGTCCAGGCCATCGTGGGAGCAGCAGCCAGCTCCTCGACCCTTGCTGTAGCGCCAACAGCCGAGCAGAACCATGTGGTGCTGATATCCCCGGCCTCCACCAGCCCGGCCGTCACCGATGCCGGAGATTATATCTTCCGGGTGGTGGCCTCCGACG
>CAZHQS010000220.1:0-1715 GCA_964534545.1 Candidatus Hydrothermarchaeota archaeon | reverse complement strand
ACAGGGGCGCCCAGGTACTCCTGGCTTCCCCCGATGACCAGGACCCTGCCGTGGTCCCCCTTGTGGGCCTCCCTTCTCCTCTTCCCCAGGTTGACCACCACATCCCCGGGTCCCACATGGGTCTCCGCCTCCGGGGGGATGCCGATGTCGATTACCACGGTATCGAGGCCTTCCAGGCCCTTCTTAGTCCTGTGGAAGGTCACCACCAATCCCGCGTCGACGCAGACCGCGGCCTCCCCTGTATCGGCGTCCAGGCCTGTGGGCACGTCCACCGAGACCTTGAAGGCCTCCTGCCTGTTTATCTCATAGACCAGTGACCGGACCGGCTCCCGGAGTTCCCCGGTGATGCCCGTGCCCAGGATGGCGTCGATGATCACCTCTGCCTGGAGGTCCAACCCTTCCGCCTCCTCAAGATATTCCACCTTCCCCTGTATAAGCTCGAAGTTCTCCCTGGCCTCGGGGGTTTTGATGTCCCTGCCCACCAGGAGCACCCTCACCTTGGCCCCGGCCTCCTCCAGGTACCGGGCCGCCACGAAGCCGTCCCCCCCGTTGTTCCCGGTGCCGCAGACCATGAGGAAGTCGGTTTTCCCCACCTCGAAGCGCTCCCTTATTACTTCAAAGACCCCCCGGCCGGCCCTTTCCATGAGCTCTGCCCTGGGGACCCCGAAGTACTCGGAGTTGATATCTGTGGCCCGCATCTCCCTGGAGGTGATATATTTTTTTGCCATCCCAAGGATACATGCCCTTGGAAACAGATAAACCTTGTGATAACATGCTCGGGTCAGAGGAGTTCAACCCTGGTGGACGGCTTCCGCCGTCTCCTTGCCCAGGAGGATCGATGCGTTCTTCCTGGGCATGGTCACCACGTCCTCGGTCTTGAAGGGGCCGTAGACCTTTCCATCGATACCCGAGAGGGGAGGGAGGTCCTGGAGGATCCGCACCGTCAGGTACTCTGTTTCCTGTCTGTCAGCATCCAGTGGCCTTTCCTTCTTTGGGGGAGGCCTGATCTTCACATCCCCCTCCCCAGAGAGGAGCCCTTCCAGGAGGTCCTTCCTGTATCCGTTTATGATATCGCAGATGTCTCTGAGCATCCCGGCCTCCTCGGTGGTGAGGTTCTCAAGCTCCACCTCCTCGCCGGATTTGGCGTAGTAGAGGGCGTTGGTTACGATCTTGCGCTCCCTGATCTCGAAGATGTCCATGATGGTGTTCTTCAGGGTCTCCCTCTCCCCCAGGAGGACCGCCAGGCGGGACTTGTCCCCCTTTGCCTCCTCCAGCCTTGCGTCCATCTCCCGGATACAGGCCTTGACCTCCCGGTAGAAGTCCCTGCCCACATGGGAAAGGTAGGGGGACATCCTCTCTTTTCGGTGAATCTCCCTCAGGTCCTTGATGTCCATACTCTAAACTAGATATAAAAAACTATAAATACTAATAGTATTGCCAATTTCATATATCCCATCCAAGAGGAGGTATAAAATGGCTGAAATAACGGAAGTGAGGATATACACCGCTGCGGCCCAGGGGAACCTCAAGGCCTATGCCACCGTGACCCTGGATGATTCCTATGTCATCCATGGGCTGAAGGTGCTGGAGGGCGAGAACGGCCTATGGGTGAGCATGCCCGCCACCAGGACCCGGAAAGGGGACTTCAAGGATATCTTCCATCCCATAACAAAGGAGGCCCGGAGTGCCTTGGTGGATACCGTACTGGCCAAGTA
>CAZHQS010000219.1:0-1737 GCA_964534545.1 Candidatus Hydrothermarchaeota archaeon | reverse complement strand
ACCCTGAAGCTCTGGGAGGAAATCCTCAAGGAGGAAGGGTCTTGACAGGGGAGCTCAGGGACGTCTTCAAGGACCGGGGGATGGCAGAGAAGCTATCAGAGAAGATCAGGGAGATGGCGCCTTCAGAGACCGTCAAGATCATGCACGTCTGCGGTACCCACGAGCAGACCATCGTGAGGTACGGCCTGCGGACCCTTTTGCCTGACACCGTGGAGGTGGTGCCGGGCCCGGGCTGCCCAGTCTGTATTACACCCGCCCACGAGGTCGATATGGCCATAGCCCTGGCCAGGGAGGGGCATGTCATCACCACCTACGGCGACATGGTGAGGGTGCCCGGAACCGCCGGGTCCCTGGCCCTCCAGCGCTCCCGCGGGGGGGACGTGCGCATCATCTACAGCCTGGACGACGCGGTCAGGATGGCCCGGGACGAGCCGGATAAGGAGTTCGTCTTCTTCGGCATAGGTTTCGAGACCACCACCCCCATGACGGCCAGGGCCCTGCTGGACAATCCCCCGGAGAACTTCAGCATCCTCTGCTCCCACCGGGTGGTGCCCCCGGCCCTGGAGTTCCTGCTGAGCCTCGGGGAGCTGGGGATTGAGGGTTTCCTGGACCCGGGCCATGTCTCTACCATCATCGGTACAAGGCCCTACGAGCCCCTGACAGAGCGCTACGGGGTGCCCCAGGTCATAGCCGGGTTTGAACCCCTGGACGTCCTCATGGGGGTCTACATGCTCCTGAAGCAGATTAACAGCGGCGAAGCAAAGGTGGAGAACGAGTATACAAGGGTGGTCAGCCGGGAGGGCAACGTGAAGGCCCAGGAGGCCATGGCCGAGGTCTTCAAGCAGTGCACCCGGCCCTGGAGGGGCCTCCCGGAGATACCCGACGCCAGCCTGGAGCTGAGAAGGGAGTTCCATGATTACGATGCAGAGAAGAAATTCGATATCCAGGTCCCTGAAGTCGTCGGCGAGGCCTGCGGCACCGAGTGCCCGCTGTGCGGCGACATCCTGCGGGGCCTGGCCGACCCAAAGGACTGCGAGCTCTTCGGCAAGACCTGCACCCCGGAGAACCCGGTGGGGGCCTGCATGGTATCCACCGAGGGGACCTGCCGCATCGCCTATGTCTACGGGAGGGACTGAGGCTTGCATGAGTACTCGGTGGCGGCCTCCCTGGTGGAGGCGGTCATGGACTCCCTCAGGGACAAGAGGGTGAAGATGGTCAAGGAGGTGGAGATCGAGCTGGGCGCCCTGAGCTTCATAACAGAGGACCAGATGAGGGACGTCTTCGAGATGGCGGCCGCCGGGACCCCGGTGGAGGGCGCCAAGCTGTCCATCGTCAAAAAGGAGGGCAGGGTGCGCTGCCAAGGGTGCGGCTACGAGGGCGACCCGGAGTTCCACGATGAGGTAGAGGACCACCACCACGTCCACCTTCACTGTCCGAAATGCAATGGGGTGGGCATCGAGATACTGGAAGGGAAGGACATCACACTGAAGAACGTGAGGGCGGAGGTGGAGTGAGGAGGTTTAAATCAACGGTTATTATGCCGGGGGTTCATTTGGGTGTTTAGAAGAAATCAGATTCCTTTATAAAGGTCAATGTCATGCTAAATAGATATGGGCGCCGATGCTGATATCGAGGAGATAAAGAACGCCCTTCTGGAGTTGAACCGGAAATTTGATGAGCTCCTGGAAGAAAGGGATACCATGGCCCTGATGAAGTTGAGCGAGAAAGGGCTTGAGG
>CAZHQS010000218.1:0-1785 GCA_964534545.1 Candidatus Hydrothermarchaeota archaeon | reverse complement strand
CAGATAACACAAAAATAATCGAGACGGAAAAATTTTATGTACCAGAAGGATATTTAAGAGTCTGTGTAACAATGAATCTGCCGGAAGGGAAAGAGATCAAAAGTTTCAGGGTGGAAAGCGCCGAGGAGGTAAAAAAAGAGATTGAGAACCTTGGGATCGGATACCTCAGGCTCACCGTGGACTACAGGGGGGAGTTCACTGACGGCTACCTAGTAGTTGAAAAGGGTGCGGTGGTGGCGGCCTACCACCAATCCGACAGGGAAAGCCAGGGCGACCGGGCCCTCGATCAGCTTTCAACGGACATTGAGAAAAAACCCCTGGTCAGTGTGGTGGAGATCACCCCCCTCCAGCTCGATATGGTAAAGGAGTATTATCCCGAGACCCTGGTTGAAAGAAGGGATCCTTCCCAGAGCCCCAGCCCGGTGGAGGAGGCCGTAGAGGAGCAGCCCGTAGAAGAGCCCAGGAGGGAGGAACAGAAGCCCCCGGAAAAAAACCCTGCCCCAAGGGCCGCGGTGGTACCCGAGGCCAGGTACCGGGAGGAGACCCTCAGAAAGTACGGTATAAAGGAGCCCCCAGACGAGATGATAACTTCAATCCTCTTCGATTACGCCATTGAGGGTAAGAACATAAAGGACATGGCCCTGGATTTGAGGAAGAGGATTGAGAAGGGCATAACCAGGATCCCCAAGATCAAGAAGAGCTGTGTAACCGTCACCGCCAACCGGAAGGGGGGCCTTCTGGAGTTCATCGTGAATATCACCTCCCATTACGTGAGCGGTCTCACGGGCAAGCGGGATGTCTATCTTGAGGAGAAGATGAAGGAGGACCTGGAGAAGATATCCCGGGTTATGGCAGGGGAGATCTCCGAGCGCCTCGGGATAGAGACCACCATGAGATGTTCCATTGATTTTGTGGTCAAGGGTGTCATACCCTTTTCACTAAAAGAGAGGGGAAGCTAAAAGCGAAGGTCCGGGAGGGTCACGGCAGGACGATCCGGGTTACAAATATCTGTCCCTCCCTGATGAACCTTATCTCCACCTCATCTCCCTTTTTGTACCTCTGGATGACGGCCCCGATGTCATCCAGGGACCTGACATCCTCACCCCCCACCTGGGTGATGATGTCCCCCAGGATGAAGTTGGGGGTCCCGGGGACGGACCTGGTGCCCCTGAGACCCGCCCGGTCCAGGGGGCTCCCGGGCTGGACACAGAGGAGGAGGACCCCTTCATATTTCAAGTCCAGGGACTCCTTGAACTCCTCCTTGATGTCAGAGCACACCGCCCCCAGGCTCGGGCCGATGATACGCCCCTTGGAGATGAGCTCTTCGGCAGCGGCCATGGCCTCCTTTATGGGGATGGCAAAACCTATGCCCTGGAACCCCTCGTCCGTGGAGAAGATGGCCGAGGTCATCCCGATGACCTCCCCCCGGGAGTTCAGGAGGGGCCCACCGCTGTTGCCGGGGTTTATGACGGTATCGGTCTGAATCACACCGCCGATGGAGAAGCCCAGCTTGGTCCTGAGCCTCCGGTTGGTGGCGCTTATTATCCCGGTGGTCACCGTGTTGTCCAGACCATAGGGGTTCCCGATGGCTATGGTGAACTGGCCTGGTTTGAGGTTGTCGGAATCACCTATGACGACAGGCTTGAGGGGGAAATCCGTCTCCACCTTGAGGACCGCCACGTCCCGGAGGGGGTCTGAACCCACAAAGGTGGCCTTCTGTGTCGTCCCGGAATAGAAGGTCACCTGGACCTTTGAGGCGTCCTCTATCACGTGGTAGTTGGTCAG
>CAZHQS010000217.1:0-1790 GCA_964534545.1 Candidatus Hydrothermarchaeota archaeon | reverse complement strand
GCTAGAATCATCCTATTGTAGGATTGAAAGGGGCATGATGGGGTTTACACCTGCATGGTGTGTGGTGCACCCCTTTGAAATATCTTCTAGGGTGGGGGATGGACCGATGGCTGGGGCAGGTCCTTGGAACCTACTTGCCCCTGCCCTTGTTGGCACCGATGGAAGGCCGGACCTTCTCGGCGCCCTTGCCCTTATGCCTCAGGCCCCTGGCGGCCTTACCGGCAGAAGTAAGTCCCCGGAAGACCCTGCCCTTGTGCTGGGCCTCGCCGATCCACTTCAGGTCCTTGTCATTTTTTATCGAGGGATGGGACGGGTCCACCAGGATGACCTCGAAATAGATGTACTTGCCCGTCTCGCCAACCCAGTAGGAATTGAGGACCTCCAGGTTGGGGTACTTCCTCTGGGCCCTCTCCTCGGCGATCCACCTGAGGTTCTTCTTTGGGGTGTACTTCTTGACACCCATCTTTTTTGGGACCCTTCCTGTATTGAGCCTCTGCTTCCTCCTGCCCCCCCGCCTGATCCTGGACCTTACCACAATGACCCCCTGTTTCGCCTTGTATCCCAGGGCCCGTGCCCTGTCAGGTCTTGTGGGCCGTTCAATCCTAACAACCGTCTCCTGTCGCGCCCACTCCGGGAGCCTCTGCCTCATGAGCTCCCTGACATAGGAGCCCTTGGGCCTGTTCCAAGCTTTCCTTATATAATGATACATAACTTCTTCCTCCAATTTAAGCCAATCTCGCGAGTTCCCTTATAATGTCTCCGGTGGTAATGATACCCAGGGGAACCCCGTCTATCTCCTTGAGTCCGGGCGCCCCGGGGTAGACGAAGAGTCTGTGAACTCTGTTTACATTTATAATCTTTGCGGCGTCTTTGACCGATGTATCCGGGTCTACGGTGTGGATGGACCTGCTCATGATGTCCCTCATCTTCAGGTCCTTTCCTCCTGATGCATAGGTCTTGGCGATATCTATGCCGGAGATCACCCCTACTGGCTGGTTGAGCTTATCCACGACAATGGCCCCGGATATATTGTAGGTTGCAAGGATCTCGCATGCCTCCTTGATATCCATATCCTCACTGACGCTTATTATACCCCTGGTCATGACTTCCCTGACTCTTTTTTCCTTGAACATGGCTATCCTTCCGCAATCACCCGGACGATGTCCTTGGTGCTGATAATGCCCACGGGTTTGTACCTGTACTGGGGCCCGATCTTTACAGGTTCCAGCTTCTCCTCCACGGTAACGATGATCCTGTGGATGCGCTCCCTTCCCATGATCTCACAGACCTCCGCCAGGTCCATGTCCGGGTCGGCGGTCAACATCACGGGGGTCATGACATCCCCGGCCTTTAGCCTGGAGAAGGCATCCCGGTCGTTCTTGGCGTACTGGGCGATGATGTCTGCCTCGGTGAGGACCCCCTCGAAATTGCCCTTCCTGTCCTGGACCGCCACCCCCGAGATGTCGTTTCGGTCCATGAGCTTGACGATGTCCATGAGCCCGTCGTCCTCCAGGACGGTTATGACACCCTTTGTCATCACATCTTTTATCTTCATTTTCTCAAACCACGGCCATCTGCGCCCTGTTTACTCCTTTGATATCCTTCACTGCCTTGAGGACTTCCCCCTTCACCTCGTGGTCCACCGAGGACACCATGAGCTGGGACCCCTCTTTCCTGCCCACATGCATGGAACCTATATTTATGTGGTGCTCCCCGAGAATCGTTGTGATCTGGCCGATCATACCTGGCCTATCGTCATGTTCTACGATAAAAAACTTGCCCCGGGGCAT
>CAZHQS010000216.1:0-1798 GCA_964534545.1 Candidatus Hydrothermarchaeota archaeon | reverse complement strand
CGGAGAGCTCCGGTACCGTCACCGGCGCCATCTCTTTGATCTTCTCGAAGACAGCGAGCTTGTCCCCGGTCATCCTGGGTGCGCTGGACTTTACGGTCTCCTGCTTCTCCCTCTGGCCCTGGACCCTTATCTCAATGGCCCCGTAGGGGCAGGCCGTGATACAGGTACCGCAGCCGTTGCAGAGGTCTGACTCGTGCATGTAGGCCGAGCCCCCCCCGAGTTTTATAAGCACAGAATCGTCTCCCTTGCCAGCGGATATCTCCATGGAATTGAAGGAGTTCACCGGGCAGACCACCACACAGTTGCCGCAGCCTGCGCACTTCTCCTCTTCGACGATGAGCTCAAAGACCATTGGACTTACCTCAACCTGTTGGGATTTCTGTGACCCCTTATTTAAATATTAACCTGGACAAAAGGTTTTTAATCTCAGTTAGTCCATGGCTCTCCTATGAACCTTGAGGAATACCGGGAAGAGATCGACTCCATCGATCGCCAGATCATCCGTCTCCTGGAGAAGCGCTTCCTTATAATTGAGGATATCGCCAGATTGAAGCAGGCCGAGGGACAGGAGATTTACGACGGGCACCGGGAGAAGCAGGTCAAGGCCAACTGGAGGGCTGCCCTTGAGGGGATGGACCCGGTGTTTGTCGATAAGATGCTGGACCTAATCCTCCAGGAGAGCAAAAGGATCCAAGAGAGGATAAGATGAAGGTCGCAATCCTGGGCCCCAGGGGTACCTTCAGCGAGGAGGCCGCCATGAAGTTCGCCCCGGAGGCCGGGCTGGAGCTGGCCGGTGACATCCCGGGGGTCTTCGAGGCGGTGGCCTCCGGTGGCTGCGACTACGGCATCGTACCGGTGGAGAACTCCCTGGAGGGTCCGGTGGGGATGACCATGGAGCTCCTGATGAAAACGGACCTCAGGGTTTACGCTGAGGTGATAGTGGATATCAACCACTGTCTCATGGCCCTTCCAGGAACGGAAATCGGAGATATCCGGGAGGTCATGTCCCACCCCCATGCCCTGGCCCAGTGCAAGGGCTTCATCGGCGCCAGGGGCATCCGGACTCGGAACTTTCCCTCCACCGCAGGGGCCGCAAAGGAGGTGGGGAAAAGGAGACTGGAGGGGGTTGCCGCCATTGCACCCCGGGTGGCAGCCGGCCTTTATGGCCTGGACATCCTTGAAGAGGGTATCCAGGACGACGACTCCAACCAGACCCGGTTCCTGGTCCTTTCGAAGGCAGACCACCCGCCCACGGGCCGCGACAAGACCTCGGTGGTCATGGGCCTCAGGGACAAACCCGGCGCCCTCCATGAGGTCCTGGGCATCTTCGCAAAGAAGGACATCAACCTCACCAGGATCGAGTCCAGGCCCTCTAGGAAGGCCTTGGGGGACTATCTCTTCTTCATAGATTTCGAGGGGCACCGGGAGGACGGGCCCGTGAAGGAGGTCCTGGAGGAACTCATGGGCGTCCTCAGTTTCTTGAGGGTCCTGGGGAGTTATCCGAGGGCGAAGCCACGATAGGGTTAAATATCTTTCAGGCGTTAGGGGTTAGGCAGGATAAGAAAAGGGCCTGTAACTCAGCCTGGAAGAGTGCGACCTTCGCAAGGTCGAAGCCCCGGGTTCAAATCCCGGCAGGTCCATTTGGATCCACTCGTCGGTCGTCGGACTTCGTCCTAGACCTCCTCGCGTCTCCACCCATAGGTTGTTATCGCTTTCGCGAATGAGAGAAATATATTTTCTTTTCCCCGGGGTTTTCTTTCTTAAACAGGTCTTTTGCATAACTAATTAGCCTAGGATA
>CAZHQS010000215.1:0-1809 GCA_964534545.1 Candidatus Hydrothermarchaeota archaeon | reverse complement strand
CTACCTGTAAAGCTTTGTCCACGGCCCGGACTCACAGGCGGGAGCCGCAACAAAAGGTATATATTTCCTTATCACCAATCATGGTTCTATATGATTCCCAATATGAACCCCCGCCAGATGAAGAAGATGATGCGCCAGATGGGGATGAAGATGGAGGAGCTTGATGCAGAGGGCGTCATCATAAAATTGATGGACGGAAGGGAAATAATAATAGACAACCCCGGGGTCAGTATCGTCACTGCCATGGGACAGAGGACCTACCAGATCGTGGGGGAAGAGAGGATCGTGGAATCCGAGGCTGATGCCCTGGAGGTCTCAGAGGACGATATCAAACTTGTCATGGAGCAAACCGGGGCCGGAGAGGAGGAGGCCCGCAGGGCCCTGGAGGAATCCGGGGGGGACCTGGCAGGGGCCATTATGGGTCTAAAACCATGAGGATACTGGTCTGCACCGATGGTTCGAGGTTCGCCGAGGAGGCCGCAGAGTACGCGGGAAGGATTTTTGAAGGAAGGGGGGCCAGGGCCCTTGTGCTGCGGGTGATCCCCCGGATCGCCGAGGAATACAAAGAATATAACGAATATTTCGAGGTCTTCAAGGAGGAGATCCATAAACTCAGAAAACTCGGGGTCCCCAGATCCGTTACAGAATCCCTTACAAGATGCCAGGAGATCCTGGAGGCCTATGGTCTCGAGGTGGAGACAGCCACCAGGAAGGGCAAGGCCACCGATGAGATCCTGGCCGAGGCGGAAGAGGGCGGGTATGACCTCATCGTCCTGGCTTCCTACGGAAAGGGGATCTCCAAGTTCAAGCTTGGCAGCGTCTCCAGAGGGGTGGTCCACCTGGCCAAGGTCCCTGTCCTGGTGGTGAAGGGGGAAGAGGGAAAGGGGATGTTCTGAAATGGCATGCATAGAGGACCTGAAGGCCGAGGACGTCATGGCAACCGATTTGATAACCATCGAACCCGGGGAGAAGATCGCCCTGGCAGACCTCAAGATGACCCGCTCAAGCGTGGGGTCCCTGCCTGTGGTTGAGGGGGAGCGCATCGTGGGGATCATCACCCAGAGGGACATCATGCTGGCCAGGGGCTATGAGATCGGGAGCCTCAGGGCCGGTGATCTGATGACCAAGGAGCTGATAACCGTGACCCCGGGAACGCCCCTCAAGGATATCATCAAAATCATGGTGGATAACAAGATCGAGAGGGTCCCCGTGGTGGACGGGGGTAGGTTCGTGGGGCTGGTGGTCCAGGGGAGCATCTTGAAATACCTGGTGGAGATGTGAGCCCCCCGAACATGTTCGGGGAAAAAACCTAAACTTCTCAGGAAAGATATATATTATATGGATTCCATAGTAATATGCGGGAAAACCAGGGAGGTGGATAATATGAGAATCAATATAGCCGATGTGATTTATGTTCTGGATATCCAGAACAAGAACAAGCATATCAACAAGAAACTGGAGAAGTACGGGATGGACAAGTCCTCCTTGAAAAAGATAAAAGCGGCCCTGGAAGGAGGACAGTGGAGGGTGGTTGGGTAGCCCCCGGGGGGAGCCTCTCTCCTGTTCAAACACCCAGGAATTCCCGGTAATCGTGGGCTATGACCTTTCCACCGGGACATGGATCCCCCACATCAAGGAGCATGCATCCTTCTAGGTCGCCTTTGGGACAGTAAAGGGCAGGCATTTTGATGTTCCCGTTCACCCGCCAGCACTCGTAGTCCCGGTCCGCAGGAAGGCGTGACATCTTTTCTCCTCGATGTTTAGCAATGTCCTCGCCTCCTGTGCTCATATATAACTTCTGGTTCAGGC
>CAZHQS010000214.1:0-1820 GCA_964534545.1 Candidatus Hydrothermarchaeota archaeon | reverse complement strand
CTGGAAAAGTACCAGGCCGCCGAACTCGCCCAGGACAGGAGCACTAGGAGATAGAGGGGTCTGCCGAGGAGGGGGAGGTAGCGGCGGTTGGTTCGTGCGGCCCCAATCTTGCCAAAGGCAAACAGGAGGGTGAGGGCCCCCAGCCCCTTGTGGAAGTTCACCCTGGTATCCGGGGGTGCACCGGGGGCGAGGTAATAGACGCAGAGGCCTGCTACAACAACGATCAGGAGGACGGCTATCCTGCCAAGGTAGCGGTGGTATCTTCTAAGTTCTCCTGCATCTCCCCTGTTGGGTATAATGCCCATGGCCGAGATGATGAAAAAGGTCCCGGCGGTGGCTGCGGCCAGGAGGAGGGTGGCCAGGATGACCGTGACCAGGATCAGGTCCACCATCACTCCACCACGATGGTCCCTGTCATGGAGGGATGGAACTCGCAATAGTAGGAGTAGCTCCCTGCATCATTGAAGGTATAGCTGAAGGTATCCCCTTTCTCGAGGGCGCCGGATTCGAACTCATGGTTGTCCGCCGAGACGGTGTGGCTGGCGCTGTCAAGATTTGTCCAGGTGACCGTGGTCCCCTTCTTTACCTTGATGGTCTTGGGGCCGAAGCTAAAGCCCTTGATGTCTATGGATACTCCTCCCTGGCCTGCTGGCTCCTGGATACCGGTACCACCCCCACCGATGCAGCCTGCCAGAAGGATAGAAACCAAAAGGATATGCCATATCTCCATTCTATTACCTCCCTTTGCTTAGATATTTTAGAAAGAGGGGCATATAAACTGTGCGGTATCCCCATGAAACGACGCTCCTGGGTTCCAGTCTTTGACGAAGAAGGCATAATCAAGGTGGGGATGTTCCAGCAGAGGATGTTGGATTGACCGGAAGAAACCTGGTTTTCCCCTCTACCTTACAATCTTTCTGATGTCCATCTCCAGGATGTCCTCGGCCCCCCGGTTCTTGAGCTTGGGGATGAGGATATTCACCTCGTCCTTGGGGACCACCGTCTCCAGGGCATAGTAGTCGGAGTTCCAAAGCTTCGAGACAGTAGGGTTCTTCATGGACGGGAGGATCTTTATGATCCCTTCCAATCTGTCCTTTGGGACGTTCATGCTAAGGAGGACCTTACCCCTCCCCTCCATGACGCCTAAAAGAAGGGTCTTTATCTCACCAATGGCCTTGGCCTTTTCCGGATCTCTCATGGATTCCTTGTTGGCCAGAAGCTTTGTGGAGGACTCGATGATGGTGCCGATTATCTTCAGGCGGTTCTTCCTCAAGGTGGTCCCGGTCTCGGTGAGATCGATGACCACGTCCATGAGGTCAGGGACCTTGGCCTCGGAGGCCCCGTAGGAAAAGTGGATATCCACAGGGATACCAAGCTTGTCGAAGTATTTTTTCGTAAGGTTCGGAAACTCTGTGGTGATCCGGCTTTCTGGCTTGATGTCCTCAGGCCTTTCTATGCCAGAATCCTCGGGGACGGCTATCACAAGCTTTACCGTACCTGCCCCGGTCTTGGCGTAGCGCATCTCGGCCACGACCTCCACGTCGGCCTCGGTCTCCTTTATCCAGTCCCAGCCGGAGATCCCCAGGTCGAAGTAGCCTTCCTCCACGTACTTGGGTATCTCCTGGGGCCTCAGGATCTTGACCTTGGATATCCTCGGGTCCTTGATGGACGGCGTGTAGTCTCTGAAGCTGGTCTTGACTTCAAGACCGGCCTCCTTGAACAGGAGCATGGTCTGTTCCCCGAGGCTCCCCTTGGGAAGGGCGATACTGAGCATGAGAAATCAGAGATAGGTGATAGGATATAAAGTTATTCATCCAGGG
>CAZHQS010000213.1:0-1876 GCA_964534545.1 Candidatus Hydrothermarchaeota archaeon | reverse complement strand
GAGGACGTCTGGAGGGAGCACTTCGTGGTACGGGAGGGTTTCATGGAGATCTTCTCCCCCACGGTGGGGCCCGAGGAGGTCTTTCTGGCCTCGGGCCATGTATCCAACTTCGTGGATCCCATGGTGGAGTGCGGGAAGTGCCACCAGGCCTTCAGGGCCGACCACCTGGTGAAGGAGGCCACCGGCATGGAGACCGACGGCCTGACCTACAACGAGCTAGATGAGGCCATAGCAGAGGAGGGCATCACGTGCCCGGAGTGCGGCGGCAGTTTTGGGGAGGTCTGGAGCTACAACCTCATGTTCAAGACCCATATCGGGCCCAGGAAACACCAGAAGGTGGGCTATCTTCGGCCCGAGACCGCCCAGGCCATGTTCATCCTCTTCAACCGCCTCTACGGCTTCTACCGGAAGAAGCTCCCCTTCGGGGTGAGCCAGCTGGGCAAGGCCTACCGCAACGAGATATCCCCCCGCCAGGGGGTCATCCGCCTCAGGGAGTTCAGCCAGGCCGAGGTGGAGATCTTCGTGGACCCGGAAGAGAAGGAGCACCCCGGTTTTGAGGATATCAGGGATTTCAGCCTCACCATGGTGCCCGACGGCTCAAAGGAGGGATCCTTCACCGCGGCCCAGGCCGTGGAAAAGGGTATCGTCTGCCACCAGTACCTGGCCTACTACCTGGTGCTGACCCAGCGCTTCCTGGAGGACGTGGGCATCCCCCCAGAGCGCATCAGGTTCCGCCAGCACAAGCGCACCGAGATGGCCCACTACGCCGCCGACTGCTGGGACGCCGAGGTCTACACCGACAGGTTCGGCTGGGTGGAGATGGTGGGCATTGCCGACAGGACCGACTACGACCTCAAGGCCCACATGGAGGCCAGCGGGGCCGACCTTACGGCCTTCGTCCAGTACGAGGAGCCCAGGCATGTGAAAAGGAAGACCATCGAGCCGAAGATGGCCAGGATAGGCCCGACCTTCAAGAAGGATGCGGGCAAGGTATTGGAAGCATTGAAAAAGGCTTCCCCGGAAGATGTGGAGGCCTTTGAAAAAGAGGGGTCCCTGGAGGTGGACATCGGGGGGACCAGGGTTACAATCACAGCCGAACTTGCCGCCGTAAAGGAGGTGGAGGAGACCGTCATGGGGGAGAAGGTCATACCCCACGTGGTGGAGCCCTCCTTCGGGATAGATAGGATCTTCTATGCCGTTCTGGAGAGCGCCTACCGGGAGAGGGACGGCAAGACGGTCCTGGGGCTTCGGCCCGGGGTCGCGCCGGTCAAGGCGGCGGTCTTCCCCCTGGTGAAGAAGAATCCCCTGCCCGAGAAGGCCCGGGAGATAGCCGGGGCCTTGAGGGAGGCCGGGGTTATGACGGTCTACGACCCCCAGGATTCCATCGGCCGCAGGTATGCCCGGGTGGACGAGGTGGGGGTGCCTTACAGCATCACCGTGGACTTCGAGGGCGCAGAGGAGGGCACGGTCACCATCAGGGACAGGGATACAACGGAACAGAAGAGGATCAAGGTCGGGGAGGTGGTGGGGACGATCCAGGGTCTCCTTTCAGGGGAGATGGAGTTTGGGGATCTGGGGGATTAGCCCTTCCCATAGCATTTCATTTTTTGCATAACATGCCAAAAATAATCAGAACTCTTTATATGAGAAAAGGGGCAAAGGCAATAATACCTATGGGGTTATATACTTCTTTTAATACCCCATAGGTCCCCTCCCCCATCAGGAAAAATTATAAATTGCTGGCCATAGTAAAAGGTTCCAGCAAGGGCCCGTGGTCTAGTGGTTATGACGTCTCCCTGACACGGAGGAGGTCCTGAGTTCGAGTCTCAGCGGGCCCATTTGGATCCCCTCGCAATCAAGCTGTTGCCTTGGGTGG
>CAZHQS010000212.1:0-1883 GCA_964534545.1 Candidatus Hydrothermarchaeota archaeon | reverse complement strand
GGCCAGGGGAACCTTGGAGACCGTCACTTGGCCCCTTCAAACTCCCTCCCTACCCTCTCTGAAAGGGCTCCATCATCCATCTCTTTTTCACCCAGAAGCCTCAGCAACCGTCTCCTGACCCTGGGCGAATAAGGTGCAAAGATCCAGCCTCCCTCGCTCATGGCAAGCTCCCCCAGGGCTGTGCTCCGGTCCCCTACTACGACGGCTTCCAGGCCCTTTTCCACCTTGAAATCGAAGACCCTGGGTTCAGCCTTAAGCCCGGTGATGAAGACCAGGTCACCCTTGTACCTGAGACCCAGGTCCTGGATCTGGTAGATCTCCAGGTCCAGGTCGAAGTGGTGGGTGAGGGAGGCGGTCCTGCACTGGTGGCAGGCATAGGCATAGAGGCGGTAGCTGCGCTGGAAGAGCTCATAGACTGTTACCGGACCGCCACATGTATCACACTTCATGACCCTATTTCCTCTGGGGCAGGATATAAAATTTTCTTCACAAATTGTTGTAATCGTTATGGGGATTTAATTCAGGTGGGAGGAAGAGAGAAGGGACGGAAGTCTAGAGGATGTCGAGAACAGGTTCCAATGAGGCCCCCGGTACCCACGGTGAGCCCGACAGTGTCCCCCCGGAGGGGAGGGGAGAGATTACAGGGATGCTGGAACAAATCCTTCAAGGGGTTTCAGATGGCATCCTCCTCCTGTCGAGGGATTTCAGGGTTTTATGGGCGAACCGGGCCATGCTGGATGCCATGGGACTGAATATGGAGGAGGCAAGGGGAAGGCATTGCTACAAGATCATCAGCGCCAGGGGTGCCCCGTGCAGACCCCCCGGGGATGGGTGCCCCATTGAAAGAACCCAAAGGACCGGCAGGTTGGTACGGGTGCGGCGTACCCACTTCGACAGGGACGGGAACGGGGCCTTCGTGGAGGTCTGGGGCTATCCCATAAGGGATGAGAAAGGGGAGATTCTTCGGTACGTCCATGTCAGCAGGGACCTGACCTACCTCAAGCGTGCCTACGGGGTGCTCCAGAGCCTGGACCGGTTGAAGATCGATATCATTTCTAATCTTTCCCATGAGTTGCGCACCCCCCTGACCGTCGCCCAGGGCTCCATTGAACTCTGCCTGACCAATCTCCACCGGGGGTCGAAGGAGGACCTTCTCACCAAGGCCCTGGATGCCCTTGAGAGGCAGAACCAGATCATCGAGAACCTAATCACGGTCAGCCACATCTATGCCGACAATATCGATATGTCCCCCTCGCTCCTGGATGTCTCTTCCCTGGTGGAGGATGCTGTGGAGGCCGTTAGGGGTGAGGCAGACCACAGATCCATCCGTATGATCTTGAGGACGGAAGAGGACCTCCCTGGGATTGTGGCAGACTGGACCAAGCTCCGCCTGGCCTTCACCAACATCCTTGAAAATGCAGTAAAGTTCAACAAGGCAGGTGGCAGGGTGGAGGTGTCCCTGGAATGTTCTGGGAAGGATATACTGGTATCCGTGGCCGACCAGGGCATCGGCGTGCCAGAGGAAGAGCGGGAGAGGATTTTCCTGCCCCTTACCCAGCTGGATCCTTCCATCCGGAGGAAGTACCCGGGCACAGGTACCGGCCTTGCCGTTGCCAAGCACATCATCAATCTTCACGGTGGGAGGATCTGGGTGGAGGACAATCCGGAGGGCGGGAGTGTCTTCTTTGTGAGCCTGCCCAGGGAGAAGGCCCCATAGCGGTATTGAAGCGAAGGCGGAAATACCGCAATCTGATGATGCAACTTTCAGAAGTTGCGAGGGCACCCCGAGGGCGGGAGTATCTTCTTTGTGAGCCTGCCCAGGGAGAAGGGCTCATAGCGGTATTGAAGCGAAGGCGGAAATACCGCAATCTGATGATGCAACT
>CAZHQS010000211.1:0-1892 GCA_964534545.1 Candidatus Hydrothermarchaeota archaeon | reverse complement strand
GAGGGGCTGAAGATTGACCTGGAGGGCCACAAGGCCAGGGTCAACGGCCAGGTGATAAAGGACGGGGATATCATCACCATCGACGGGGGTTCAGGGAGCGTCTTCCTGGGCCAGATGCCCACCATCGAGCCCGAGATGACTCCCGAGTTCCAGAAGCTCCTCATCTGGGTGGATGTCATAAGGGACCTGAAGGTCAGGGCCAACGCCGATACCCCCGAGGACGCCCGGAAGGCCAGGTTCTATATGGCCGAGGGCATCGGCCTGTGCAGGACCGAGCACATGTTCTTCGAGAAGGACCGCCTGCCTGTGATGCAGGAGATGATCCTGGCAGACGACCCCGAGGAGAGGCGGGCGGCCCTGGAGAAGCTGCTGCCCCTCCAGAAGGAGGACTTCAAGGCCATCTTCCAGGCCATGCAGGGCTGGCCGGTGGCCATCCGGCTCTTCGACCCGCCCCTCCACGAGTTCCTGCCCAAGTCCGAGGTTTTGATAGACGAGATTGCCGAGCTGAAGGCGAAGGGTGGGGGGCCTGAGCTGGAGGAGAAGGAGCAGCTCCTCAGAAAGGTCAGGGGCCTCCAGGAAATCAACCCCATGCTGGGTCTGAGGGGGTGCAGGCTGGGGATAGTCTATCCCGAGATCTACGAGATGCAGACCAGGGCCATCTTCGCGGCTGTGGTGGACCTCTACAGGGACGGCTTCATCATCATTCCTGAGATAATGGTGCCCCTGGTGGGGACCGTTGAGGAGCTGAAACTTTTGAGGGGGACAATCGACAAGGTCGCCCGGGAGGTCATGGCAGAAGAGGGGGTGACCCTGGAGTACAAGGTGGGGACCATGATAGAGCTGCCCAGGGCCTGTGTCATCGCCGGGAAGATTAGCGAATATGCGGATTTCCTCTCCTTCGGGACCAACGACCTGACCCAGACCACCTTCGGGTTCTCCCGCGACGATGCCGAGGGCAAGTTCCTCCACGTCTATCTGGACCGGGGGATCCTGGAGAAGAACCCCTTCGAGGTCCTGGACTTCGAGGGGGTGGGGACCCTGATTGATGGAGCCGTGGCCCAGGCCAGGGCAAAGAAGGAGGATATAAAAATCGGCATCTGCGGCGAGCACGGGGGGGAGCCGTCCTCGGTGGAGTTCTGCTATGGTATTGGCATGGATTATGTGAGCTGTTCACCTTTCAGGGTGCCGGTGGCAAGGCTTGCAGCAGCCCAGGCCAAGATAAAGGCTCAGGGAACTGGACGATAGGGTTTTTATCTGGATGGGCCCATATCCTGTGACATGGAGCTGGCTGACCAGGCGTGGAAGGACGTGGAGGCATACCTTGAAAGGCGAAAGGACGTCATCCTGCCCTTCGGGGCGGTGGAGGAGCACGGGCCCCACCTGCCTATCTCTACTGATACAGATATCGCAGGGGCCGTGGCCCGCCGTCTGGGGGAGGACCTGGGGGTGATGGTGGCGCCGCCGGTGTGGTACGGTGTGTCCAACTCGACGAGGGGTTACCCCGGCACGGTGATGGTGGGCTTCGATGCGTTGAAGGACTATGTGGAGGGGTTGATACGGGGTTTTGAGGAATCGGGGTTTGAGACCGTCTATATGATTTCGGGCCACCTGAGCGGTTCCCAGAAGGCTGCCATAAAGGAGGGGGCGAAGCTGGTGGAGGGGATCAGGTGCTACCTCCTGGATTTCTCGGATATAGACATCTCGGATATCGTGGAGACCAGGCCCCTTCACGCCTGCGAGGCCGAGACCTCCCTGATGCTCTACCTGTGCCCCGAAAAGGTGAGGATGGAGGAGGCCGTGGACGAGGAGCCGGCCTTCAGGCGCTACCTGGTCACCGGTGTCCTGGAGAAGACAGAAAGCGGGGTCTTCGGCCACCCCACAAAGGCCACGGC
>CAZHQS010000210.1:0-1926 GCA_964534545.1 Candidatus Hydrothermarchaeota archaeon | reverse complement strand
GCCTCCAGGCGCTTCAACACGCCCTCCATGTCCCTCACCTTCCCCTTGAACTGGTCCCCGTGGGAGCGGGCTATCTGGTGGTGGGCCTCCCAGAACCCCTCGGGGTCCATGGACCCCTCCAGGATGCGCATGAAGAGGATCCAGTGGTCCACGTCGATGATGAGGTGCTCCCCGCTGGCCAGAAGCTCCATGTAGAGGTCCATGCGGCCATCGTCCATTACCTGGTCCCGGTATCTGGCATAGAACTCGATGGCGTCCCGGATGGTCTTTGACTTGGAGCGACTCCTCCCCTCCATGAGGGCCTGGAGGGTTCTATAGGTATCCTCGTCCATGGAGGTGGTTATCCTCATGACCTGAAACCCTCCGCCCGAGATATATAAACCGATTTGTGAGGGATTCATAAAAAGTATGACTTATTCTTACTTATTCGTAAACACCCTTTTATATGCCACTCTTAGAATTTTCCTGCCAGATGCCTTCCGACAAGTATAATACCGATGAAAACCGAAGAAAATCGGGAGGTAAAAAATACTGAGGTGGTATTATGGCGAAGAAAGGTAGTAGCAAGGATACCCAGATTAAGAACATCCTTGACAGATGCAAAAAGGAGAACATAGAATTCGTGAAGTTCCAGTTCACAGACATATTGGGAGTTCTGAAGAGCTTCGCGGTGCCGGTGGCAGAACTAGAGATGGGAATGGACGAGGGCATGGGCTTTGACGGCTCATCCATCATGGGCTACACCCCCATCCACGAGTCCGACATGATCGCCATGCCCGACCTGAGCACCTTCCAGGTCATGCCCTGGAGGACCGGCGAGGGCCAGGGAAAGGTGGCCAGGCTCATCTGCGACGTACTTAAGCCCGACGGCAAGCCCTTCGAGGGTGACCCCAGGTGGGTCCTCAAGAAGAACCTAGAAGAGGCTGCCAAGAAAGGGTTCACCATGAACGTGGGGCCTGAACTGGAGTTCTTCACCTTCAAGTCCATGGAGAGCCCCGAGACCACGGACATCGGCGGCTACTTCGACCTGCTGCCCCTGGACGAGGCCGAGAACCTGAGGAGGGACATCATCTCCAACCTGACCCAGATGGGCATCAGGGTAGAGTACTCCCACCACGAGGTGGCCCCCTCACAGCACGAGATCGACCTGAGGTACAACGAGGCCCTGGCCATGGCCGACGATGCCCAGACCTATAAGCTGGTGGTCAAGGCCACGTCCCGCCAGCACGGACTCTACTCCACCTTCATGCCCAAGCCCCTCTTCGGTGAGAACGGCTCAGGCATGCACACCCACCAGAGCCTCTTCTACACCAAGAACGGGAAGAACGCCTTCTACGACAAGGACGATCCCGAGGGTTGGTACCTCTCTGATATCGCCAAATCCTACATAGCCGGCTGCCTGAAGTACGCCCGGCAGATCACCCTGGCCCTGGCCCAGTGGGTAAACTCCTACAAGAGGCTGGTGCCCGGCTACGAGGCCCCAGTCTACGTCTCCTGGGCCCGCAGGAACCGCTCCGCCATGGTGAGGGTTCCACTCTACAAGCCCGGAAAGGAGAAGGCTACAAGGATTGAGTACCGCTGCCCAGACCCGGCCGCCAACCCCTACCTGGCCTTCTCGGCCATGCTGGCCGCCGGTATGGCCGGCATCGAGGAGAAGCTGGAACTGAGGAGGCCCACCGAGAAGGATATCTTCGAGATGAGCCCTGCCCAGCGCAGGCGGGAAGGCATCAAGGAACTCCCCGGGAATCTGGGTGAGGCCATCGCCGAGTTCGAGAAGTCTAAGCTAATGAAGGAGGCCTTCGGAGAGCACGTCTTCGAGAACCTGATAGAGATAAAGAAGGCCGAGTGGGACGACTACCGGGTCCAGGTTCACCAGTGGGAGCTCGACCGGTACTACAAGTGGCTCTGAGGAGCCACTCTCCTTTT
>CAZHQS010000209.1:0-1927 GCA_964534545.1 Candidatus Hydrothermarchaeota archaeon | reverse complement strand
TTCAATAAAGATAGACCTCCATCTCCTCCCCCTCCTCCACCCCTTCGGTATTCTCCGGCACCACCACAAACCCGTCAGCCTTTACCATGCTCATCAAGATGCCCGATCCCCTGGTCCTGATGGGCTCTGCGTAATGGGTCCCGTCCCTTTCCACGACCCTCACCCTGGTAAAGTCCCTCCTGCCCAACTCTGACGGGATCTTGCGCCCCAGCACCGCCTTCCTTTTGCAGAGAGGGTTTTCCGGCTCGAGGCCCTGCATGGTCTGGATGGCCGGGCCTGCAAAGGTCATAAAACCCACCATGGCGGCCACAGGGTATCCGGGCAGCATGAAGACCGGTTTCCCCGAAGCGATGCCGAAGCCCGTGGGCTCCCCCGGTCTCATGGCCACCCCATGGACCAGGACCTCCCCCAGGTCACCGACGATCTTTGGAATCACGTCTCTCTTGCCCACAGAGGTGGCCCCTGTTAGGATGACCATGTCCGCGTCTCCTTCGAGGGCGCTCTGGATTGCAGACCTCATGGCTCCGTAATCGTCCCTGACAAGGGGCGCGGCATCAGGAACACCCCCATAAAGCCGCACCATTGAGACAATGGAGTAGGTGTTTGAATTGTAGATCCTTCCCGGCACTGGTTCCTCCCCGGGTTCCAGGAGCTCGTCGCCGGTGGATATGACCGCCACCCTGGGCCTCCGGTAGACCTCCACCTCCCTGATCCCCATGGAGGCAAGGACTCCCACATCCTGGGGCCTGAGCTGTCTGCCCTTTTTAAACAGTCTATCGCCCTTCCTCACGTCCTCCCCCTTGAGCCCCACGTTCTTCCCCGGGGTCACGGCCTTCAAGACCTCGATTCCGCCTTGGATCTCATTGGTGTGCTCGAAGATGACCACGGCATCGGCGCCCTCAGGCATGGGTCCCCCGGTCATGATCCTCACTGCCTCGAATTCTCCCACCCGCATATCGGGCAGGGTGCCCATCCGAACCTCCCCAAGGATTCTGAAGTAGATGGGGTTGGTCGGGGAGGCCCCGAAGGTGTCCCTACCCCTGACGGCATAGCCGTCCATGGCAGACCTGTTGAAGGGCGGGCTGTCCATCCCTGCGGTGATGTCGCCCGAGAGGACCCGCCCCCCGGCCCCTTCCAGGGGGACCTTCTCAGGGACCAGGGGCCTGATCCTCCCTAGGAGGATCTCCAGGGCCCTGTCCACCGGGGTCCTTTTATGAAATCCTTTCGTCCGTATGTCCATTCAGTCCATACCCTCCTTAATCAGGGCCAGGTCTTCAGGGGTGTTGATGCTCTTGAAGGATCTGAGTCCGGGGTCAAAGACTCGCAGCTCTTCCACTGGCACAAGCCTCAGTCTTTTCAGGCGTCTGACGGCCATGGATGTGCTCCTCTTACCTGCGGCCAGGGTCTCCTGGCACGCCCGTTTCATGGCCTCCCGATGGTAGACCCCATGGAGGGGTTCCAGGTGCCCCCTGTCCTCTGGGACTACCCCGTGGTAGCCCTCCTTCAAGGAGATGAGATATTTCATAAGGGCTGGTTTCAAAAAGGGAGTGTCAACAGGGAGTATGACACCGTATTCAGTATGGATATGCTTGAGCCCGGTCAGTATCCCCATGAGGGGTCCCACCCCCTGGATTTCATCCACATGGATGGGAAGGTCTGTGACCGCCTCGGTGGCTTCCTTCTCCTCCTTTGAGCCCACCACGAGGATGACATCCCTTGACATCTCCCTGGCGATATCAATGGCGTGACCAAGGAAGGTGCTCCTGTTAAGGCTGATAAACTTCTTGTCCCGGCCCATGCGGCCGGAACGGCCGCCGCAAACGATTATGACCGTGACCCCTTCCATGACCCCATCTGGGTGAGACAGATAGATATAATTTCCCCCTGACCGTGGGATTCTCGAATAATTCACTCAAATAAGCCATGA
>CAZHQS010000208.1:0-1974 GCA_964534545.1 Candidatus Hydrothermarchaeota archaeon | reverse complement strand
CCCTTAAGGCGCATGTCGCCGTCCACGTCCGCCACCTTGTTGTAGGGGGCGTTGATGAAGGCCGAGGCTGCCTCGGCGGGCATGGCCAGGCCGGCGGGGTGCACCTGGTCGAAGACCCCGGTCCCTATAGCTCCTCAGACCCACGAGGGCGCTTATGGGCAGGAAGGCCTCCACCGCTGGGGGCGGGGGACATAGGGTATGCCCTCTCTGAAGTGGGCCACGAACCTGGAAAACCGCCACCCCTCATAGAGGAGGATCAGGACATTAACAGTGAAACACCCTGCGCCGAACATGCTCGCCAGTTGTTAACAATGGGACATGTATTAGGGAGGACTGGACATTGGATAAGGGCCCCAACCCGTACATCGTTATCCTGAAGGGAATTGGCGTCAGCCCCAGGGTGGAAGGCGGCAGGGTTATCCTGTTCCGGGAGACAACTACCGTGTCTGAGTTGGTGGCGAGAGTGGTGGTGCTCAGGAGGATTACACCAGACATGGCCCCCTTCCTGAGGTCTTCAAGGGGGGTTATTGCCGATGAGGGCGGCATTACCAGCCACGGGGCAAACCTCCTGCGGGAGTTCGGCGTCCCCTGTGTGGTGGGTACGAAATTCGCCTCCCAGCTCCTGCGGGACGGCGACGTGGTGACGGTTGATGGGTGGAAGGGCCTGGTCTATCAGGGGAGGGTGAAGGTCTTCCCAGAACCCGTCCAGATTGAGGGGGAGAGGGCCCTCACGGCAACCCGAATCATGGCCAGCATAGAGGTCCCGGAAACGGTCCACAAGATAGCACAGTATGTAGATGGTATAAGCTCCTTCAGGAACGATTATCTGCTGCTGCAGAGTGGCGTCCATCCCGGGGTAATGGTTGAACGGCACAGGAAGAGGGTGGAGCATCTGCTCTACTACGGTATGGAGATGGTTGCAGGAGCCATGGCACCCAAGCCCGTCTGGTATAAAAGCCTGGATGCCCCCACCGACGAGTTCAGGCTCCTCAATGGCGGGGAGGACGAACCCATGGAGAGGAACCCCCTCCTCGGCTGGAGGGGCATAGGGCGGGAGGTTGACAACCCTGCCATGCTCGAGACCGAATACCGGGCGGTGGCCAGGGCGGTTAAGGGGGGTTTTACGAACCTGGGCATAAAGGTCCCCTTCCTAAGAAGCATCAGGGAGTACAGGTTGGCAAAGGAGATTGCCAGCGCATGCGGCATCGAACCCCACCACGATGTAGAGTTCGGGGCATCCATCGAGACCCCGGCCATGGCCATGGAGGTTGGAAAGGTGATAAAAGAGGGGGTCGATTTTATCAGTGTGGGGATAAATGACCTGACCATGGCGACCCTGGCCGCGGACAGGGGCAACGAGCGGATATCTGGTATCTTCAATGTCCACCACCCGGCGGTTACCAGGTTGCTGGAAAAGGTTGCCCGCACATGCAGGGAGGAAGGGATATTTTCCTGCGTCTGTGGGAGGATAGGACAGGACAAGGGACTTCTCCGGCGGCTGGTGAGGATGGGCTTCCGTGGGGTGGGCGTATCGCCTCCCTACATCCCCACCACGGTGAGGACCGTGGCGGATGAGGAGACAAGGATACTCAGAGCCTACCCAGGAGGTCCTCGAGGCGGTTTATGCTCTTGACGAACTCGCTCTCGCAGCGCGGGGATAACTCGAATACGTCCGTGGCACTCTTGATGGTCTGCCTCTTGATCCTGGCAGGCTCCACGATGCCCATCTTGAACATATCCACCGCCCTGCCGCTCTTCAGGTCGATGCCGGCGCTTTTTTCTCCCCTCTCGTGGGCCGCCCGCAGAGCCATGATGGTATCCACCGGGTCAAGGCAGGAGTTCTCCGCCAGGGTCTTGGGCAGGCCCTGGAGCTTCAAAAGGGAGAGATCACACCTGAACTCAACAAGTTCAAGGCCATTGAGAAGTGGGACGGCAGGATGCCCATGTACGTGGGCAGCGGGATAATCCCCTTCA
>CAZHQS010000207.1:0-2049 GCA_964534545.1 Candidatus Hydrothermarchaeota archaeon | reverse complement strand
TAAAAAAAGTGTTCGATAGAGCGCTGGTTCTTCCTCAGCTTGCGCTGGCGCGAGAAGACAAACTCCTGGAAGGCCTGGAGGTCCCTGAACCTCAGCCCCCTTATGGCCTTGAAGTTCCAGGCCGTGGCATTGATGCTGGCGACAGAGTTGGCGATGTTGGCCGACTTCAGCGGGTCCCCGGTCTTGATGTAGCTCGAGATGAAGGAGCCGCCGAAGGCGTCGCCGCAACCGGTGAAATCAACCACTTCGGGCTGGTAGACCGAAGGGAAGAAGTTGAACTCGCCTCTCTCCAGGACCCCGCTTCCGATGACCCCGATGGTCACCACCATGAGGTTGTGTTCCGTCTTCTTCAGGGCGTTTATGGCATGCTCGATCCTTCTGGTCCCGGTGAGCTTCATGGCCTCCTCGTCGTTAAGGACAAAGACATCCACCTCCGAGGCGAGTTCTAACAGCTGCTTCTTATACTGGGGCAGATACCCCACGTGGGTGTTCAACGATATGAAGCCGTCGAACTTATCCCTGAGGAAATCCACGAACTTCTTCTGCTTGCTGGCCGCCATGGGGGCCAGGTGGAAGGCCTTGGCCGATAGATACTTCTTTGGGATATCCCCGGGCTTGATGTACTTCCCCACCCCCAGGCCGTAGGAATCATAGGTGGCCCTGCCCTCATCGTCGTAGGTGATGCTGAAGGTGGTGGTCTTCCCTTTGCCTCTTTTTATCCCGGCCGTGTCCAGGCCCCACCTCTTGAGGGACCTGAAGTTCTTCTCCTGGAAGTCCTGGCCTACCCTGGAGACTATTCCGGTCTTGGAGAAGATGTTGGAGGCCAGGGCAGAATATACGGCGGCCCCGCCCAGTTGGACCCTCTCCTTCCCCTTTATGGTGAGAGTATCAAGGCTGGTGTGGCCTACTGTTACAACTTCCATGAGAATCCGATAAGGTTTAAGTGTTGCCCTATCTTAATATTTTTCCTGATGAGGATTGGAAAAGTGTCCGTAGAGGACACCTACTGCGAGGCCTTCGACGGCCTCTTCGTAAGGTTCGTGGTCACCGCGAAGGACGAGCGCTGCCTGAAACGGGCCGCCCATGGGGCCACCTGCCTGCCTTCAACCGTGGTGGGGAGGACCGAGGGTGGAGTCGAGAAATGGCTCGACCCCTCGGAGACCCCGGACGGCAGGCCCGGGGCCATCTGCCAGGTCTGGGCTGACACCGGAAAGGATGCCTTGCGGAAATTCGAATACGAGCTGTCACTGCGCATCCGCCAGGGCATCCTGGTAGTGCCAACCACAAGGGTATTCAATGCCCTGGACTCCCCTGACACCATTGATACCATGGACCGGGTAGGCCACTGCGGCGACGGCTACGAAGAGGAGGAGGAAAGCTTCGGCCGCAGGATGATAAACATCCCGCTGATGATGGGGGGGTTTTTGATAGAGCGCCACCTGGGATACGCCAGGGGCATCATGGGCGGCAACCTCTGGCTCATGTGCTCCTCGGAGGATGCGGCCCTTGAAGCAGGGGAGAGGGCGGTGGAGGCGGTGGCCGGGGTCCAGGGTGCCATAACGCCCTTTGACATCTGCTCCGCCGGATCCAAGGTTGAAACCAATTTCCCGGAGATCGGGCCCACGACCAACCACCCCTACTGTCCGGGGCTGGTGGGGAGGATACCGGATTCAAAGGTCCCCGAGGGGGTGCGCTCCATCCCGGAGATCGTTATAAACGGGACAAGCCTTGGGGTCGTGAAAGAGGCCATGTCGGCGGCTGCCCACGGGGTAAAAGACCTGGAGGGCGTGGTAAGGATATCTGCCGGGAACTTCGGTGGAAAACTCGGGAGACACAGGATCTATTTGAAAGACCTCTTCGGGTGAATCATTCCAAGCCCTTTTTCTGGCACCATCCCAGAAACAACTTGAGGGCGACTAGCACAGCCAGTGTCACTACAAAAACAGTTGTCATCTCACCGGTTGCTACTGCTGCCATTGTATCGCCTCTATTAAAAATTTTGGTTGGGGCGGTATTAAAAACTTTTGGGGAACCAGCCTTTTCTTAAAA
>CAZHQS010000206.1:0-2064 GCA_964534545.1 Candidatus Hydrothermarchaeota archaeon | reverse complement strand
TGCTGGCCACGACCCTGGGCATCGATTTAGACCCCGACAAGAGCTACGACGAGCGCAGGGAGATATGGAAGATCAGCGGCAAGATAGTCAAGACCAGGAACGTGACCCAGACCGCCCGGGTGGGGGAGGACGGCAGGTGGGTCACGGTGGTTGCGGCCGCCGTCTTTATAGTATGAGAAAATGGAAAGACTGGATTCCCCCGAGGACTATGAACAGTTCCTTGCAACCATAGACGAGAACCTGAAGGAAGCCATTATCAAGGTGGATCCCTCCGGTACCATCACCTGGTGGGGGAAGGGGGCCGAGGGGATGTTCGGGTATACCAGGGACGAGGCCTATGGCAGCAGCATCGATATCATCACCCCCACCCGTTTCCAGGGGGACCACCAGCGGATACTGGAGGCGGTGGAAAGGGATGGGGTCCTGAAGCACCACATGACCCTCAGGAAGACCAAGGAAGGGGTGGAGATCCCGGTGAAGATCGATGCCGGGGCCATCAGAAAGGATGGTGAGATAACCGGCCTGTCCATGGTGATCCAGGACATATCTGAACAGAAGAGGGCCATCCGCATGGTGGTGGAGGCCGAAAAGAGGTACCTGAGCCTCTTCGAGTCCTCCAAGGACATCATCTTCTCCCTGGATTCCGAGGGCCACTTCGTCTCCATCAACAGGGCCTTTGATCGGCTCACAGGATATGACAGGCAGGAGTTCTTGGGGAGGTCCTTCCTTGACCTGGTGGTGCCCTGGTACGGCGAGACGGTGGAAAGGGCCCTGGCCGATGTCCTCAACGGGAAGGACGTATCCATCGAGCTACTGATCCTGACCCGCCAGCTCCGACCCATCACCATCTCCTTTTCCATATTCCCCAGAAAGGACGAGGAGGGAAGCATAGTGGGTGTGTGGGGGATAGGCCGGGACGTGACAGAGAAGAGGAAGGCGGAGGAGAAGCTCAGGAACTATGCCCGGGAACTTGAGAGGTCCCATCACATGAAGGACCTCTTCATCGACATCATGCGCCACGACCTCCTGAACCCGGTGGGCACCATCAACAACTTCGCGGATTTCCTCCTCCAGGAGGACCTGGACCCCAGGGCCAGGGAGTATGCGGAGTACATCAAGCGCAACTCCGGTCGGGTCCTGGAGCTCATAGAAAACGCATCCAAGTTCTCAAAACTCGAGGCCCTGGAGGAGGCGGGGAAAAGGAAGATCAATGTGAAGATGATCCTGGAGGACGTTCTCCTGGACCTGGAGCCGGCGGCAGAGGAGAAGGGCATTTCCCTTGATTCCCGCATTGAGGACAACCTGTACATAAAGGCCAGTCCCCTGTTGCAGGATGTCTTCTCCAACCTCATCTCCAACGCCATCAAATACGGGCGGGAGAATACCGTGGTGACCATCGGGGCCCAGGAGGAGGGGGACAAGGTAAAGTTCTTCGTAAAAGACAGGGGCGAGGGGGTGCCCGATGAGCACAAGAGGTCCATCTTCGAGAGGTTCACACGCATCAGAAAGGAGGGGGTCAGGGGTACGGGCCTGGGCCTGGCCATCGTGAAGAAGGTGGTGGAGGACATCCATGGGGGCCGGGTCTGGGTGGAGGACAACCCGGAGGGGGGAAGCATCTTCTATTTTGAGATCCCGGTAAAGGATACAGGCTGAAGTCCCGGCCCCTCTACAATAGAGGAGGCAGGCTACCCGAAGGTGGCCACCTTGTCCCCTTCCAGCAGGTCCACGAGACCTTCGTAGTCGATCAGTTCAACCCCGTCAAGCCTGCCCGAAAGCCCCCGCTTCTCCACGTCCTTTTCCAGGGCATAGAGCTTCGCCTTTCCTTTAAGAGGGCTAACGTCGAGATAGATTCCGTCCTCCAAAAGCACCACCTTGAACATGGGGTCCACGTCGGCCTCATCTACGGCATTTAGAGGTACCGTCTCACCATCTCCAACAGCTCTTCCCTGTCAGGCACCCCCTGTATGACATCCTTACCACCTATCACCAGGGTCGGCACGGTCTTGACATTATATTTCAACGCCAGCTTCAGGTTGCCCGGTTCTGTCACATCGACCTTTTTGA
>CAZHQS010000205.1:0-2072 GCA_964534545.1 Candidatus Hydrothermarchaeota archaeon | reverse complement strand
TTTTTAGTTCCTTTGCCAGCCTTTCGATAGCAGTACCTGCCTTCTTCCTATTCTCCCCGATGAGCTTGACAAGAATTCCACAGGATTTATAAACGTTGAGATTTCAATATAGCATTAGGTGGGACAATGAAAAGGACCTTTACAGTTACCGTTGAAAAGGACGAAGAAGGATATTTTGTGGGGGATGTCCTCGAACTCCCAGGCTGTCATTCCCAGGCAAGGTCCCTGGACGAACTCTCTGAACGTATAAAAGAGGCCATCGAACTCTACCTCGAAGTGGAAAAGGATATCAAGCCCTCCACTACTTTTTTTGGAATCCAAAGGGTCGAGGTAGGGGCTGATGAAGCTTAAAAACGTCAAGTCAAAAGCTGTTATAAAAGCCCTTGAAAAGATTGGTTTTTCCAAGGCCAGGCAGAGGGGGAGCCATGTCATCCTCAAGAATCCCGAGGGGAAGGTAACGGTGGTTCCGGTGCATTCCAGGGAAAGGCTCGGTCCCGGCATCCTGGCAAAAATCATCAGGGATACCGGAATCAAAAAAGAGGAATTTTTGAAGATCCTAGAGGAGCTGATGGTCCTCTAGCTGTTAAGGGTGAGTGGCGGATTACCTATTGGTGTAATTTATTCTTTTGTCGCCCCCTTCAGCTCCCTCGCCAGCCTCTCGATGGCAGCACCCGCCCTCTTGCCCTTCTCCCCGATGAGTTTGACAAAGGCGCTTCCCACCACCACCCCGTCGGCGCCGGCGGAAAGGACTGCCCTGACGTGCTCCGGTTTAGAGATGCCGAAGCCCACGGCCAGGGGCTTATCCTTGACATATTTTCTCGCCCATCTTGTGACCTTCAGGGTCCGCTTCTGGAGCCTGTCCCTGGCCCCGGTGGTCCCCAGAAGGGATACGAGATAGACGAAGCCGGAAGCCTCCTTCACAATCTTCTTGATGCGCTCCTCAGTTGTCGTCGGGGCGATGAGGAAGATGAAGTCCACCCCGTGCCTGCGGCAGAGACTCAGAAGGTCCTCCGACTCCTCCAGGGGCATGTCCGAGACCAGGATGCCCTCCACGCCGGTCTCCCGGCAGCGGCGGACGAACCTCTCCTCCCCGTACTGGAGCACGATGTTGTAGTAGGTCATGAACACAAAGGGGACGTCCACCCCGGACTTCCTCAGGGACTTAACCATTCGAAATGCGATATCCGTGTTCGTCCCTGCCTCGAGAGAGCGTTCGATGGCAGCCTGGATGGTGGGTCCGTCGGCGATGGGGTCGGTGAAGGGGATGCCCAGCTCCAGGATGTCCACGTGTTTGGATATTTTTTGAATGAGCTTCTCGGAAGACTGGATGTCCGGGTCACCCATGGTCAGGTAGCCGATGAGGGCACCCTCGCCCTTCTCCCTGAGTTCCCGGAAGGTCTCCTCTATCCTGCTCATACCTCCACCCCCTCCCTGCGGGCCACGGCGTCCACGTCCTTGTCGCCCCGTCCGGAGAGGTTTACCAGCACTATATCCGTTCTCTTGAAGCGTTTTTTGTTCTTCAGGACCCACGCTATCGCATGACTTGACTCCAGGGCAGGGATGATGCCCTCGGTCTCGGAGAGGACGTGGAAGGCCTTGAGGGCCTCCCGGTCGGTGGCATAGGAATACTCGACCCGTTCCATGTCCCGGAGCATGGAGTGCTCAGGACCTACTGCAGCATAATCGAGGCCAGCCGAGACGCTGTGGGTCTCCTTGATCTGGCCGTAGCGGTCCTGGAGGAGGTGGGTGAAACACCCGTGGAGGACCCCCTTCTTCCCCCCGGCGAACCTGGCGGCGTGGCGCCCGGACCTGATACCCTCGCCCCCGGCCTCGACCCCTATGAGCTCGACCTTTTTATCCTTGAGGAAGGCATGGAAGATGCCCATGGCGTTGGAGCCCCCGCCCACGCAGGCCACGATGGCGCTTGGGAGGCGTCCCTCCCTCTTCATGATTTGCCGCCTGGCCTCCCGCCCGATGACCGATTGGAAGTCCCTTATCATCATGGGGTAGGGGTGGGGTCCCAGGACCGAGCCCAGGAGGTAGTGGGTGGTCTCCACGTTGGCCAGCCAGTC
>CAZHQS010000204.1:0-2099 GCA_964534545.1 Candidatus Hydrothermarchaeota archaeon | reverse complement strand
CTAGAGAGGCCGGCCACAAACCCGGAATTTTTATATACTTTTCTGTCTTTAATAGGGATGAGGTGATTTGATGAAGGGAAGGGTCTTGATTTTTGGGATTTTATTTTTGCTTACGGTTTCGGGGGTGTATGCCGCCGAGGGGAAGCCCTTCTATGAGAAGGACTTGGTCATGGGCGCCAACCTGGTGGAACTCATCCAGATGGCCGGGTGGGCTTCCGCGGCGGTTTTCGCATGGATGTTCAGAGGGATGGTGGAGGGCGCCACCAGGGCGTGGAACACCATCTTCGCCGGTACCTTCCTCTTTAGCCTTCGGGTCTTCTGGAAGTTCATGCCTGGCTACGGGGACACCTTCGGGCTCCAGGAGATGAGGTACCTCTTCGGAGTGGTGGCCGCAGGACTCATGATGCTGGGTTTCATTGACTACTACATCAATGCCAGCAAGCTCATGGAGGTGGACTAGATGCGCCGGCTACTGATAGTTATAACGGCCCTGGTATTCCTCACCGGAACCGTCTATGCCATGACCCCGGAACAGAAGGAGATCATCGGAAAGATCAGGCTCGCCGAGGATGCCATCTGGCTCTTTGCCTCCGTCTTCCTGGTCTTCTTCAGCTACCAGCTCAAGGTCATCTACGAAGGCGGGGAGATGGAGGACGCCTTCAAAATCTTTGTCCTGGCCTTCAGCCTGCTGGTCCTGTGGAAGTTCCTGGGGGTGACCGGGCGCATCTATGGTATCGATACTGGCCTAGTAAAGGAGCTCGTAGGTGAGGCGGGTTCAGGATTCGTCATCGGCGGCGCCTACTCCAAGATGTGGCACATAATGAAAGGAGAATAGTCCTAGATGCCCAGCGAAGAACTGCGAAATCTGGTCCAGAACCTCAACAAGAACGCAGAATTCAAAGGTGCCATCAGGTACAACCAGGAGGAGTTCAACCAGGAGCTGGACAAGCTCAGGGCCCAGGGGTTCTCGGGAGCCCTGTGCGTCAGTTTCAGGGACGGGGAGACCCTGAACTCCCAGTGGGTCATCTTCTGCGATGGAAAGCTCGAGGGTGCCATACTGGAACGGGACGTCTCCGCCCCGGTCCCCCAGGTGGAACTCCTTGAGGAGGTGTTGCTAGTGGGCACCTATGCCGAGATTTACCAGTTCTCCGATGCCCTCAAGGCAGAGGTGGAAAGTGCCCTGAGGCCCTCCGCCCCCGGTACCGTGGCCCCCAGTGAAGAGCCCCCCGCGGAGGCGGCCCCTGTGGTCCATGAGGCGCGGGAACCTGCGGAGGCGGCTCCCGTGGTCCAGGAGGCTGCGGAACCAGAGGAGACGGCCCCGGGCCGCCGCAAGGTCAAGGAGATAAAGGTAGGAGGGGAGGAGCTCCACCTTTCGGTGGACGAGGCCAAGGAAAGGGAAAAGGTCAAGGATTTCATAGGAATCGTCAGGATGTGCCTGTCATGGCTTGTGGGCTCCAAGATGGGGGAGAAGATCATCCTCTCCCAGATGAGAAAGCAGGCCATCACCGAGGACAATGCCACGGTAGAGGATATGGAGACGTTCTTGAAGGGGGTTCATAAGATAGTGGCCTTTCAGGTGGGGGGAAAGAAGGCCGGTGCCCTCATCAAGGACATCAAGGCCATGTATGAAGAGTCCGACTAGCCCAGGGCGGCTTCGATCCTCGATACGGACCTCTTTATCTCCATCCGCAGCAGCCCCAGGTTTATGGAGGGCTCAGTGAGCACCACCAGGATACCACTGCCGGCAGCCACCATGATGACCATCCCGTTCTCGCCCTCGGTAATAATCTGGCGCATGGCCCCCTGATTCATATCTTCCATGGACTTCTCCACAGTGCTGTAGATGGAGGATGCAAGGGCGCATATGGCTTCAGAATCATAATCCCTTGAAGCCGTACTGGCAATAACGAGACCATCAAAGCCTGCCACCAGTGCACCCTTAACCCCGGTCACCTTGTTAATGTCTTCCAGTATCCTCTCAATCATTTACCCTTACCTCCTGGTATTTTTGTTGGCCTTCAATTATAAATTTCTTTTGTCATGGAGAGGACTGGGACGGGAATCTTTGGGCAAAAGGGCCGTTTCCGCCGATTTTCAAT
>CAZHQS010000203.1:0-2115 GCA_964534545.1 Candidatus Hydrothermarchaeota archaeon | reverse complement strand
ATATAGATGATGGGTTTGAGGGGAAAATCCGGGGAGTATTTAGAGAAGGTCTTCAACTCCATCGGAGACGGGGTCCTTGTCTATGATTCAGACTTCACCATCCTGGACGTCAACCCGGCCGCCCTGGGGATGCTGGGGTTCAAAAGGGAGGAGGTGGTGGGACAGAAATGCTATGAGACCAGCCACCACAAAGGGGCACCCTGCGCCGACGTCCTCTGCCCCATAGTGGAGATGATAGAGGGCCACACCCTGGAAAAGGGGGTTGTCCATGAGCATTATAGAAAGGACGGCACCCCGATAATCCTCGAGATCACCGCCGCCCCGATGACCACAGCGGACGGGGAGCTCGAGGCCGTCGTAGCAGTCCTGAGGGACATCACAGAACGGAAAAGGATCGAGGAGGCCTTGAAGGAGAGCGAAAGGTTGGCCCGGGCCATCTCTGAGACCTCCGCGGATGCCATCGTGGTGATGGATGGAGAGGGCGCCATCAAATACATGAACCCCTCCGCGGAGAGGATGTTTGGATATAAGCAGGAGGAGGCCATGGGCAGGGGACTTCACGATTTCCTGGTCTCGGATAGAGCCGGGAGAGAATTTTATCAGAGACTCCCTGAATTTCAGAGAACCGGAAGTTGCAGGGTCGTTGGGAAGACCCTTGAACTGGAGGCAAGGAGGAAAGACGGCACGAGGTTCCCCATAGAACTTTCGGTGACGTCCATGAAGGTTAGAGGGGAGTGGCATGCCGTGGGAACGGTCAGGGACATCACCCAGCGCAAGCGGGCCGAGGACGAACTCAAGAGGCACCGGGACCACCTGGAGGACCTGGTGAAGGAACGGACCGCCGAGCTTCGGGAGAGCCAGGAGAGGTACCAGGAACTCTTCGAGAACGCCAACGACATCGTCTACACCCTGGACCTGGAGGGGAACTTCACCTCTGTCAACCGGGCGGCGGAGGAGATCTCCGGCTACACCTGGGAGGAGTTCCAGGGGATGAACATAGCCCAGGTGGTGGCCCCCGAGCACCTGGACCTGGTCCGCCGGATGATAGAGCGGAAGATCGACCAGGGCATCCGGACCTGCTACGAGCTGGAGATTGTGACCAAGGAGGGGCGCAGGGTGCCCTTGGAGGTCAACAGTCGCATCATTCACAGGGAGGGCAAGCCCGTGGAGGTCCAGGGCATCGCCAGGGACATCACCGAGAGAAAGAAGGCCGAGAAGGAGATGAAGCAGCGCCTCATGCGCTACCGCCTGGAGGATGGTGCCCTCTACCTGGTGCAGGAGCCCGGTCCCGTCCTCTCACTGGAGGCCTTCTGGGACCTCCTTCAAGTGGGCTACCACGGCCTCCTCATCTCCAGGACTCCGGAGAAGCGGTTCAGGAGGGACTTCGGCGGTGAATACCGCTTTCTGTGGCTTGCCGAAGGAGGCGGCGCGGGCACCATCCCACCCAGGGTGGAGGACATCCTGACCAGTATTGAAGAGCTGCCCCGCAGGACTGCCGTCCTGGTGGACCGCCTGGACTACTTGGTCTTCAAGGAGGGTTTCAAGAAGACCCTCTCCCTGGTCCACCGCCTGAGGGAGCAGGCCTACCTCGGGGGCCTGGTGGTCATCCTGTCCCTGGACCCGGGCACCCTGGACAGGCGGGAGTTCAGGATGCTGGAGAAGGAGGCCAGGGAGGTCGTACCCCGGGTGTCGGGGCTGCCCGGGGGGGACCAGGAGGTCATGCGCTTCATCCAGAGGCAGAACAGCCTGGGGAGAAGGCCCTCCTTGACCCAGGTCGGCACCGGGCTGGGTCTGAGCAGGCCCACCGTGAGGAAGAGGGTCAGGCGCCTGGCCTCCGGAGGATACTTGAAGGAGATAAAAAAGGGCAGGAGCAAACAGCTGGAGCTGACAGAGAGGGGGAGGAGATGGTTCTCTACCTAGATTTTTCCAATATGAAAGGAAATAACCTCCCATAAGGGAGGGGTACCAAGGTGTTGTGCAGAAGCCGGTGAGAAAATCTCTCTCATCCCCAGAGGAGGAGAAAGGGAGCCCTTTTCACTTTTCCATATTTTTTTCACAATGGTTAATCCTTAAGGAAAGCACATATTATCCCCTGATGGAAATATCCAAATCGGT
>CAZHQS010000202.1:0-2185 GCA_964534545.1 Candidatus Hydrothermarchaeota archaeon | reverse complement strand
ATTCTATCTGGCCCTTTCATCCTCTTCGAAGTTCTTGACGAACTCCCCGATCTTTACCCCGAGATAGACACACTTGATGCCGTCCATGCACTCGTCGGCATCCCTCTTGTCCAGGTGTGCCGTGAGTTCGTGGGAGTCCTTCTTGAGCTTGACGATCCAGGCGTCCTTCCCCTCGTCGAAACTCAGGGTCAGCAGGATCCCGTGCCCCCGTATCTCTGGATGCATCTCGAGCAACTTGTTCTCCAGGGCAACCTGGGTATACCCCACAATACCACCTCCTAAGTAACAAATTAGCTGTTGTTGGATTTATTATTTGCTATGAAATCCGGGATGTTACCCCATCACCTCCCCCACCCTGAAGACCCCCAGGATGTTGGTCTTTCTGGGGACCAGGCTTGCGGCGCAGACGATGATGACCTGGTCCTCGGGGCCGAGGCGGCCCTCCTCGACGCCCTTCTCCACGGCCTTCCTCATGAGCTCGTCGGTGGGCTCCCCTTCCTCGGCGCTGAAGCGGATGGGCCTCACTCCCCAGAGGAGGGCAAGCTGGCCGTAGAGCTTCCCGCTGGGGGTGGCCGCCAGGATGGGTGCGGGAGGCCGGTACTTGCTGATCATCCTGGCCGAGTGGCCGGTCCTGGTGATGGAAAGGATGACCTTGCGTCCGGGTAGCCCGAACTCCTCCACGATGATGTAGGCCGAGTGGCCCAGCATCTCGGAGATGGTGGTCCCGTCCCCGGAATGGTAGTCCCCGGGGTCCCTTTTTGACACGGTGGCCTCGGCGCTGGCCGCGATCCTGGCCATGGTATCCACGGCCTCCACCGGGTACCTCCCTATGGCCGTCTCCCCGCTGAGCATGAGGGCATCGGCTCCGTCCAGGACGGCATTGAAGACGTCGCTGGCTTCCGCCCTGGTGGGGACCGGGTGGAAAATCATGGATTCCAGCATCTGGGTGGCCACGATGACGGGCTTCCCTTCCCGGTTGCACTTTCTGATCATCTCCTTCTGCAGCCCCGGGACCCTCTCCGGCGGGGTCTCCACCCCGAGGTCCCCCCTGGCCACCATGATCCCCTCGGATACCTTGAGGATCTCTTCGAAAGCCTCTACGGCAACCTGCCTCTCTATCTTGGAGATGAGCCCGATATCATCCCTGCCCAGGACCTCCCTGACCCGCTCCACGTCCTCTCCCCCACTCACGAAGGAGACCGCCACGTACTCGGGATCGAGGTCTGCGATATACTCCAGGTCCTTCAGGTCCTTTTTCGTGGGGACCCTCTCGGTGAGTTCTATGTTGGGGAGGTTGACCCCCTGCCTGCTGGAGAGGAGCCCCCCGGAGATGACCCGGCACCGCACCTCGGTGTCCTCCACCTCCAGGGCCTCAAGGGAGATGATCCCGTCCCCTATGAATACCATGTCCCCCTTCTTCAGGTCCCTGGTCAACCACTTGTAAGATACGGGAACAAGGTCCCCGTTTCCGGTGGCGTCCCGGGTCGTCAGGGTTACGGTGGAGCCCCTCTCCAGGACCACCTTCTCCGGCATCTCCCCCACCCTGATCTTGGGTCCCTGGATGTCGCAGATGATGGGGATCTCGGCGTCCTTTAGCATCCGGACGATCCTGCCGTTCTCCCGGTGGCTCCCGTGGCTGAAGTTTATCCGGGCCAGGTCCATGCCGTGCTCCACCATCTCTTTGATGGTGTCAAGGGAATCGCTGGAAGGCCCTATGGTACAGACGATCTTGGACCTCCCTTTATGAACCGTATCACATCCCTCCTGATATAAGGTAGGTCTATGATAGTATAAATGGTTTCACCTTCCCGGTTACAAAAAGCTTAGATTCTGACCCTCAGGACCCCTCGCATCCCCCACAGCTACGATACCTCTCCAGCATATGCTCGTAGTGGTCGAACCTGCACTTGCCGCTGGGACATTTCCAGGGCAGTTCTTCCGTGGTATCGTAGACGCTGGTCATGGCATCTCCAAAGTCCATACTTTTGGCTACCATGCCAAAACAAATTTCAAAAAGAGAATTTGGGGTCAGGCGGGCGGCAGGGACGACGGGGTTTGATGCGTTTCTAGCGCACCAGACCTTTGTCCGATGTCACCGTTTAAAAGCTTGAGTTCATCCCACTGCCATTCCTCACCTCCGTGTGGCGTGGCAAGAATGAACCCTTGCCTTACCTGATTTCCCCTC
>CAZHQS010000201.1:0-2228 GCA_964534545.1 Candidatus Hydrothermarchaeota archaeon | reverse complement strand
TACCGATCTTCGGCTTGGTGGTCCGTTACACCGCCAACAACCTAATCGGCCGCAGACTCATCCTCGGGCCCCGGAGGATTTGGGCGAAGTATCATTCCAGACCACTTCACCTATCGGGTATTATCCCCAGTTTCCCGGGGTTATCCCCGTCCCGAGGGTAGATTATCCACGTGTTATTGAGCCGTCCGCCGAGTTCACGAAGAACTCTTGACTCGCATGGCTTAGCCGAACTCCAATAGCAGTGACCTCCGGCAGGATCAACCGGAATTGACGTAGCTTGGGTTTCACCACCATCGAGCTTCCGTCAGACTCAAGCCGCAACCCCGAAGGGCGGGTTATTTGAGTCTCCACATCTGGTTTGTGGCACGGCCTGGAAAATCGAGCCTTTCACCTCTAGCACTATGCTATATCAAGGCCCGCGCCTAAACTGCCATGCCTTCCATTTATATCTCCGAAGGTTAACGATGCAACCGAATTCGGAGAGCCAAAAAAGGCAAATCTATAGACGCTGAATCACATGTGTAAAAGATGTTGTAAAAGTGGGGGGCTTGGTACTGCTTGATTTGTTAGAAAGGTACAAAACCCTACTCTTACTAAACCCCTCAACACTTACGACGACCCAAATGTGAAGTCGTGCTGCTTTGACCATGAGGCTTCGACCCCCCTCTACCCGGGCATGGGTATCCTCTCCCTCTTCACCTCAATCTCCAGCAGGAAGGGCTCCCCGGATTTGAGTGCCCCGGCCAGTTCGGTCCACACCTCGGAGGGCTTCACCCTGGCCGATTCAATGCCATAGGCACCGGCGAGCCTCTGGAAGTCCGGGACCTGGAAGTCAACATGGCTCCCACGGCCGTAGAGGTCCTCCTGGCGCTGCCTGATGATGGCGTAGCCCTGGTTGTTCATCACGCAGATCACCAAGGGGATATCCAGTTCCCTGACCGTTGCAAGCTCCTGGGGCGCCATGGAGAGGGAGCCGTCCCCGGTTATGACCACCGGCCTCTTCCCTGCAAAATGGACCCCGATGGCCGCCGGCAGGGCAAAGCCCATGGGGGCGAAGGACCCGGAGAAGACCATCTCCCTGGGGGACCTGACCTCTCTAAGGGTGAGGGCCCACATAGTGTACTGGCCGGGGTCCACCACCACGGTCTCATTTTTTATCACCCTGTAAATCTCCTTTACGGCCTGGTAGGAGGCCCCCTCCTCGCCCTTCCAAGGGTGCGCCTTGTCCTTGGTGGCCTCCCCTAGGTGGCCCACGGCACCCTTGAACCCCCTGTCCCTGAGGCGCCGGTTGACAGCCTTGAGGAATTCCCCCACATCCGAGGCCGAGTCCCCTCCCTCCACATTGACGACGAAGGTCTCAAGCCCAGGGGGGACGTACCTTGCAGTCCTGTCCGACATCCGTGCCCCGAGAACTATGAGGAGGTCCGCCTCCCTCACAGCGTCGTTGGCCGCCTGCCTGCCCCTGGTACCCATGGGGCCGAGGCACAGGGGGGAGTCCTCGGGGATGACCCCCCGGCCCATCATGGTGGTGACCACCGGAAATCCTGTGATACGCAGGAACTCCCGGACCCCCTCCTCCGCCCCACCAGCGATAATCCCTCCGCCCAGGAGGACCAGGGGGCGCCTCGCCCCCTCCACGGCCCGGAGGAAGGTCCCGATTTCCCCCTCCCTTGGCCTGGCCCGTCTTGTGGGTTCCCTTTGGTAAGGCGCCGATGGCCCTTCCAGCAGGTCCTGGGGGATCTCCAGAAATACCGGCCCCGGGCGGCCTGACCTGGCCAGGGAGAAGGCCCTGGTCACATCGGTGGGGAGGTCCCCGGACCTAGTGGAGGACTTTGTTATCGGTCCATACACCTTATAGGAATCCATTCCCTGAAAGACCTCCCCCTCCAGACTCGACGCCGGGAGCTGGCCCGCCAAGGCCACCAGGGGGACCGAGTCCTTGTAGGCGGTGGCGATGCCCAGCCCCATGTTCATGGCCCCGGGGCCATGGGTGGCCATGCAGACCCCAACCCGGCCAGAGGCCCTGGCAAAGCCGTCGGCGGCATGGACACAGGAGCCTTCATCCCTCATGAGGACGTTCCTGACGTCATAGTCCTCCAGGGTTTCATAGATGCCAAGGATGGACTCACCGGGCAGGCCGAAGACCACCCCGGATTCCTTCTCAATGGCCTGGGCGACGGTATCACGGCCCTTCATCAGTCCGTCCTTTAACCCAGGCAGGATAAAAA
>CAZHQS010000200.1:0-2232 GCA_964534545.1 Candidatus Hydrothermarchaeota archaeon | reverse complement strand
TGTTAGTGAATGGTCTGGTTAGCACCCGTAAAAGACCCGGTTGATATGTTGAATCTATGGGTTTTGGGGTTCCCAAAGACCTTTTACATAAAGGGGATTTGGAAAGGCGGCTGACTCGACCAGACCTGTGCACGGGCTCCTTGTAATGGCAAACATGTTGTCGTAACTGGAAACTATACCCGTGGCCTCCTACCTGTCCTTCCATTGGAATAATTTTCAAAGAAAGTATATATTGCATGGTGCCCACTATATATTTGGCGAAGGAGGAACCAGGTTGTGCCTGCGGACTCCCATCACATCCAGGGGGGTAGGTGGATGCCATGGGAATACTGGGGCATCACAGGGTGACACTGCCAGGCCAAGGTTCGAGGCGCTAACCACGCTTCAAACAATCGCCGACACTGCCACCCGCCTGGCTCCAAATTCGCCTTTTATGGCATCACGGTTTTAGGGGCGGCCCGTCCCCAATATTTATATACTATCTATTTATGTTGTTAAACAGCGGCTCAGTATTTTGCAGTCTCATTCAAAACAAGCAGGAGGTTTTTAATGCAGAAAATCGTCGTATCAGACCCCAAAAGCGGCAGGGCCTACAACATCGAGCTGGACGAGGCCAAGGCCAAGACCATCATCGGCCTGGAGGTCGGAAAAGAGTTCGACGGCGCGCCAATCGGGCTTTCGGGTTACAAACTCAAGATCACAGGAGGCACCGACAAGGACGGCTTCCCCATCCGCCCCTCGGTCCACGGCCGGGCCAGGAAGAAGGTCCTGATGAAGAGCGGCCCGGGATTCAGACCCAAGGAATCCGGCTACATCAGGCGCAAGTCCGTCCGGGGCAGGGTCATCACCCCCGAGGTCACCCAGGTAAACGCCGTGGTGGTCAAGGCCGGCAAGAAGTCCCTGGAGAAGATCCTGGCAGGCCCAGAGGAAGAAAAGAAGGAGGAGTGATTGGGGAGTGCAGTCCGAGATAAACATCGGCATGATAGGCCACGTGGACCACGGCAAGACCACCCTTACCCAGGCCCTGTCAGGTGTTTGGACGGACCGCCACTCCGAAGAGATCAAAAGAGGCATATCCATCCGGCTGGGCTATGCCGACACCGTCTTCAGGAAATGCCCCAAATGCGACGAGCCCCAGTGCTACACCGTTGAGAAGAAGTGCAAGGAGCACAAGGTCGAGACCGAAGTCCTAAGACAGGTATCCTTTGTGGACTCCCCCGGCCACGAGACCCTGATGGCCACCATGCTATCCGGGGCTGCCATTATGGACGGTGCCGCCCTCCTCATCGCCGCCAACGAAAAATGCCCCCAGCCCCAGACCAAGGAACACCTCATGGCCCTGGACATCATCGGGGTTAAAAACATCGTCATCGTCCAGAACAAGATTGACCTGGTCACCAAGGAGCAGGCCCTGGAGAACTATAAACAGATAAAGGAGTTCGTCAAGGGCACGGTGGCAGAGGACGCCCCCATCATCCCCATCGCTGCCCAGCACAGCGTCAACATCGACCTGCTGATAAAGGCCATCCAGGAGCGCATCCCCACCCCCGAGCGTGACCTGGACAAGCCCCCCCTCATGTACATCGCCCGCTCCTTTGATGTCAACAAGCCCGGCACCCTGCCAGAGGACCTGAAGGGCGGGGTCCTGGGTGGGTCCCTGATCCAGGGGATCCTGAAGCCAAAGGATGACATCGTCATCTCCCCGGGGGTCAAGGTGGAGGAGGACAACCAGGTGCGGTGGGAGCCCATCAGCACCAGCATCACTACGATTTTTGCAGGCAATAAAAAGGTGAAAAAAGGCACCCCCGGGGGCCTCCTGGGGATCGGCACCAACCTGGACCCATCCCTGAGCAAGTCTGACGGCCTCTCGGGCCAGGTGCTGGGAAAACCCGGCTCCCTGCCCCCGGTGCTGGACAAGCTCCTTTTAGAGGTCCACCTGCTGAAGAGCGTCATAGGCGCCAAGGAGGAGATCGAGGTGGAGGAGATAAAGACCTCCGAGCCCCTGATGCTTAACATCGGGACCACCACCACCGTGGGCATCGTCACCAGCGCCAGGAGTGACAAGGCCGAACTCAAGCTCAAGCTACCCGTGTGCGCCGAGGAGGGCACAAGGGCTGCCATCTCCCGCAGGATCGGGGCCAGGTGGCGGCTCATCGGCCACGGGATCATCAAGTTCTAAAAATCGGGTCTGTAAAATTTCCGGGGGTTGAAACGAAAGAATCCCAAAACCCA
>CAZHQS010000199.1:0-2356 GCA_964534545.1 Candidatus Hydrothermarchaeota archaeon | reverse complement strand
GATGGTGCTGTATACCGCACCCTCGGGGGTGAGGACAGATCTTTTGAGTTTCACCTCCGTGACCGGCACCCTTCCCAAGGGGTCTGCCTCATGGGCTTCAATGAATTGGCGGACCCTCCCTGTGCCCCGGGAGGACTTGACCCTGGCCAGGGTCAGGTGGGGATGGAACCTCCTCTTCTCCTTCTGGAAACCGAGCTTTGAAAGCTGCGCCTCCAGGGCGGCCTGCATCTCGATGAGGGTCTCCCGGCCCTCCTCCACCCCCACCCACATCACCCTGGGGCGCCTGGGACTCGGGAAGGCCCCCACACCCTTCAGAGATATCTCAAAGGGTTCGAAGGGGGAAAAGGCAGCCTCCATGGCGGCGTATATGGCATCTACCCTGGTCTCCTGTATCTCCCCCAGGAACTTCAAGGTGATATGGAGACCCTCGGGTTTGACCGGCCTTATGGCCGCCCCCAGGTCGGAGACCTTCGGAAGGGTCTCCTCGACCTTTGGGGTCCTTGCTTCCATGGCGATGAAGGAGCGCATACCCCTAACTGTGGTCCACAAACTATTTTAAATTCATTGGCCAATGACTCTCAGGTGACACTTATGGACATGAAGCTTCTTTATACAGGGAAGGCCAAGAACGTCTACGAGAGGGACGCTCATACCGTGGTCATGGAGTTCCGAGACGACCTGACCGCCGGGGACGGGGCCAAGAAGGCATCCAAGGCCGGCAAGGGCGCCCTGAATGCCGAGATTTCCGCAAAATTCCTGCAGGTGGTCTCCGATGCCGGGGTACCCACCCATTTCATGGAGTTCCAGCCCCCGAACCGGCACGTGGCCAAGAAGGTGGAGATAATCCCCTTGGAGGTCATCTGCCGCAACATCGCCACCGGAAGCCTCCTGAAGCGCTACCCCTTCAAGCCCGGCCAGGAGCTCAAGCCCCCCATCGTGGAGATGGGCTACAAGGACGACGAGTACCACGACCCCTTCCTCAACGACTCCATTGCCCTGGCCCTGGGGGCGGCCAAGAGCAAGGAGGAGCTGGACCGGATGAGGGAGATGACGTTGAAGGTCAACGACGTCCTGGGTAAGTTCCTCCTGGAGCGGGGCATCATCCTGGTGGACTTCAAGCTGGAGTTCGGCTACGACACAGAAGGCAACCTGATACTGGCCGACGAGATAACCCCCGACACCTGCCGCTTCTGGGACGCCGAGACCAGGGAGATCATGGACAAGGACCGGTTCCGCCAGGACCTGGGGGATGTCCTCAAGTTCTATGAAGAGGTTAAAAGAAGGGTTCTGGGCTAGTCCCTACTTTAGCATCTCCGAGACAAGCTCGCCCTGGACCAGTTCTGTATAGGGTCCCTCCCTACCCAGAAAGTCGTACTTGGATTCGTTGTAGCCGGGCAGCAGGATGGGACCCGTGGAGGCAATGAAATCATAGCCCATCTGGCGGCACTGGCCCTCCGAGATGCCCTGGCCCGTGTTGTACTGCATGGCATGGCATGCCTCGTGGATGATGACGGCGGCCCGGATCAGGTCTTCCCCGGTGAAGGGACCGTCGCAGTCCGTGGGACAGGGAAAGGCGTTCATGATATAGATGGCGTTGCCGCGGTAGTCGTCTGGGTCGAATCTCCCGTATTTGTATCCATAGGAAGGATACACCAGGATCTTCTTGACGTTGGCCTCTATCATGCTGAAGTCCTCGGGGGATGTGGTCTCAATCATGTCCAGGGCAGTATATATCTCGGCCTTGTCCCACTTGAAGACCGGGTAGTAAAGGGCAGCGGGCTCCACCTGGATGTTCCCAGGCTCCTCGAAGTAGAAAAGGGCGTAGTAGGCGCCGTAGGCCATGAGGGCGAGAAACCCCAGAACAGCCGGCGGTAGTATCCACTTGACGTAGTTGCGGCCGCTCATCATGGCGTCCCTTTTGGCCTTGTATTCTTCGTAACTCAGGTCTTCATCCACGGGCCCTTGGGACCCTGGGGAGAAGTCCATCACGGACCCATCGGGCTCCAGGAGGGAACCCTGTCTCCTCAGCCCTTTCAGGGATCTCCTGGGTCTTTCTCCACCGTCTTGGAGCCTGTTGTCCCGAACCATCTGGACGCACCTAAATGGGCCCGGGCAGATTCGAACCGCCGATCTCCACGTTGTAAGCGTGGCGTCATAACCCCTAGACCACGGGCCCTGTTTGAAGACTTTATTATCTTGCCATATATCAGTTTCGCTCAATGGGGTATCCAAAGATTTATATCCCCTTTGGGCGAAGCAAAAGATAGGAATAGCGGCCTTAGTCTAGCGGTTAGGACCGGGGCTTCCCAAGCCTCTAACGCGGGTTCGAATCCCGCAGGCCGCATTTGGATCCACT
>CAZHQS010000198.1:0-2408 GCA_964534545.1 Candidatus Hydrothermarchaeota archaeon | reverse complement strand
GTAAGCCCTGTCTGCTGGAGGATGTCCAGGAGTGTGCCCTTGGCAAGTTCCTTGTGCTGGGGGACCACGGTCCTGTAGGTCTTCTCGGGTGTGACCTTCTGCATGGAGACGTGGCATCCCTTCTGGCGCACTTTCTCGAAGCCTGCTTTCTTCAAGGCCGTTACGAGTTTCTTGCCAGAAAGTACCGGGAGTCTAGGCATGGGCAACTTCGACGGTGGTCCAGAAGGGGCGGGATGACTTCTTGGGCAGGTCCTCCAGACCGAAACTCTCTATGTAAAGCTCAATGGCCTCCTTGATGTTCTCCCGGGCCTCCTCCAGGGTCTTGCCCTGGGAAGTCACCCCCAGCTCCGGGCACCGGGCAACAAAGAACTTGTCCTCCTCCTGAATAGAAACCAGGAACTCGCGCATGATTATCTCCTCTAGAACTCACAGGTATTTAACATTATCATTTTTCAAAGCCCCAAACTCCCCCATATCTCATCAATCCGCTTCTTCACCTTCTCGTCCATCTCGATGACGTCCGGGAACTCGCGCATGAACCCCTCCTCCGGCCCCTTGACGGTGGCGTCGATGCCCATCTTGGAGCCCAGGTTCGGCAGGTAGGTGGACTGGTCCAGGGAATCAGCCGGTGCCCCGTCCACAATAACCACGTCCCGAGCCGGGTCCACCCGGTTGGTGAAGGCCCAGATGACCTCACCCATGTCCTGGACGTTGACATCGTCGTCCACCACGATGATGATCTTTGTGAACATCATCTGACCCAGGCCCCAGAGGGAAAACATGACCTTCTTGGCATGGCCGGGGTATGACTTCTTGATGGAGACTATGGCCAGGTTATGGAAGACCCCTTCGATGGGGAGGTTAATATCCACTACCTCGGGCAGCTGGAACTTCATGAGGGGGAGGAACATGCGCTCGATGGCCTTGCCCATGTGGGAATCCTCCATGGGGGGTTTTCCCACGATGGTGGCGGGATATATGGGGTCCTCCCTGTGGGTTATTGTCTGGACATGGAATACGGGATACTCGTCAGCCAGGGAATAGTATCCGGTGTGGTCGCCGAAGGGTCCCTCGGTGCGCCGCTCCCCGGGGTCCACGTATCCTTCCAGGATTATCTCTGCCCGGGCAGGGACCTCCAGGTCCACGGTCCTGCATCTCACCATCTCCACTGGTTTCTTCCGGATGAATCCTGAAAAGAGCATCTCGTCAAAGCCCGGCGGCAGGGGTGCCGTTGCTGAAAATATCGTTGCAGGATCGCCCCCCAGGGCCACCGCCACCTCCAGACGTTTGCCCATCTTCTCGGCCTTGCGGTAGTGGGCGGCGCCGTGCTTGTGGATGTGCCAGTGCATGCCTGTGGTGTTTTTGTCATAGACGTGCATGCGGTACATGCCGCAGTTGCGCTCCCCGGTCTCGGGGTCCTTGGTGAATACCAGAGGCAAGGTGATGAAGGGCCCGCCGTCCCCCGGCCAGCACTTGAGTATGGGAAATCTTCCGAGGTCTACCTCGTCCCCCTCCAGCACCACCTCCTGACATGGGGCCTTCTTCACCATCTTGGGCTGGTAGGAGAGGATTTCCTTAAGCCTTGCCGCCCCTTTGAGTTTTCCCATGAGGGAGGTGGGAATCCGGGGTCTCAGGAGATCCACCAGGGCCTCGCCGATGTCCTCGAAACGATCGGTCCCCAGGGCGAGGCCCATGCGCTCCAGTGAGCCAAAGAGGTTCGCTACCACAGGGATATCGGTATCCCTGACCTTCTCAAAGAGGACCGCCGGCCCCTCAGCCTTGACGACCCTGTCCAGGATCTCGGTGATCTCCAGCTCCGGGTCCACCTCGGCGGTAACCCTCTTGAGGAGGTCCTTCTCCTCCAGGGCGGCGATGAAATCCCTCAAATCCCTGTAGACCATGGGTAATATTCCTTTCAAAAACTTATAAACCTTTGCGAAAGTTACCACTATGTAGTGGTACTCAGAAGGACGATAAGCTCTATAATTCCTCAACACTAAACAATACACTCGTTAGCTATCCGGGTAACATTCGGACGGGAACCCGTGAGAAATCACGGGGGAGGGTCCTGTTACCTTTTTTTCATGGTCAAAATCGGAAGTTATTTTATTAAGCGCATTGACCCTATCAGTGGTGATTCGACTGGGAGAAAATACCCTAGACCCAGATACCAAGTGCCCTAATTGTGGGAAGACAAGCTTTGTGAAAGTAAGACGGCATTGGGGCTACGAATATGAATGTCTTTCGTGCGGACACCACACAGAACGATCTAAGCTGATATGATACAGAAATAAGTAAAAAAAGCAGTATTTTGGACGTAATAGGGGGTTTCCCCTAATACGACCGATTGAAGTAGCGGGGGGTCGATTTGAACGACCGATCTCCGGGTTATGAGCCCGGCGGGATTG
>CAZHQS010000197.1:0-2421 GCA_964534545.1 Candidatus Hydrothermarchaeota archaeon | reverse complement strand
AAGTAATGCCAAGTTTTTTAAAGACTGAAGTTCATATCTAATTGGGGTGAAAATCTCATGTCAGAAGAGATAGGAAAGGTCTTCACATATTTCAGCAAGATAGGTGTGGCCGGGATAAAGATCACCGACGGCTCCCTGAAGGTAGGGGACACCATCAGGATCAAGGGTGCCACGACAGATTTCGAGATGTCCGTGGATTCCATGCAGATAGACAGGGCATCCGTTGAGGAGGTGGGGCCCGGCCAAGAGGTCGGGATAAAGGTAAAGGAAAAGGTCCGGCCCAACGACATCGTCTACAAGGTTTGACCCGCTGGCAGAGAAAGCCGGTAAATCCGCCGGGCTGCACAAAGCTTATTAATCAGTATAAGTGGTAGTGGATTCAGTGATATAGATGATATTTGACAAGGTAGAAGAAAAGGATGTTACAAGGGCTATAACCGAGGGGTTCCTGAAGGACTTCTCCAGCTATGCAGAGAACGATGTGATAATCGTTGGGGGCGGACCCTCCGGGCTTACGGCGGCAAAGGAGCTGGCCTCCCAGGGGATAAAGACCCTCATCATCGAGCGCAACAACTACCTGGGCGGCGGCTTCTGGATAGGCGGCTACCTCATGAACAAGATAACGGTCAGGGCCCCGGGCCAGAAGGTCCTGGATGAGATCGGCGTCCCCTACAAGAAGTTCACCAAGGGGCTCTATGTCTGCGACGGCCCCCACGCCTGCTCCAAGCTCATCGCAGCGGCCTGCGATGCCGGGGCAAAGATCCTCAACATGACCAAGGTTGACGACGTGGTCCTCCGGGAGGAGAACAGGGTGGCCGGGGTGGTCATCAACTGGACCCCCATCTCGGCCCTTCCCAGGGAGATCACCTGCGTTGACCCCATATCCATCCAGGCCAAGGCGGTCATCGACGGCACCGGCCATGACGCAGAGGTAATTTCTGCCTTAGAAAGGCGTGGGCTCATCAAGACCAAAGGTTTCGGCGCCATGTGGGTGGAGAAATCCGAGGATGCGGTGGTGGAGCACACCGGGGAATGCCATCCGGGTCTTGTAGCCATGGGGATGGCGGTGAGCACCCTCTACGGCCTGCCCAGGATGGGACCCACCTTCGGGGCCATGCTCCTCTCGGGTAAAAAGGCGGCCGAGGTGGCCATGGAGATCCTGGAAAGAGAGGGATAGGTCCCAAACGTTTTTTTCCTCCCCCTCCCATTTCTTTTATTAATGGAGTTTTACCTCTACAACGAATCCAGCTCAGAGGCCCTATCCCTGGATGAAGTGAGGACATACCTCGAGGAGAAGTTCCCCCTGGCAGAGGTGGAGGTCAGGGAAGGTTTTATCAATGAATATTACAGGGGGAGGCCCGTAGACCTGGCCACGAAAATAGCGCAGCTCAGGATCATCAATCCCTCAAAGCCCTTTACCCCCAACGAGGCCATGTACGGGGAGGTACAATTTGAACTTCGAGCCCTGGAAGGGAAAACAAGCCCTGCCGGCCTCCTCTACGATGGACCCAGGATGGACGCCCTTTACCGGGAGATGCTACCGGCGGAGATGCGCTCCCTTGATACCATCCACATCATCTTCACCGACAGGCTTCTCGGGACCTTCGATCCCCATGACCTCAGGTACCACGCCAGGGTCAACATCTGTGGCTACCCCCATTTCATATCCCTGACGGGCCTGGTGGAAGCCCCGGCCAAACCCAAGGAGTTCTACCTGGAAAAGCAGTTCCACGCCCTGGGGGACGACGCCGCCCACCAGGCCCTGAAGGAGAAATATAGGGGGCGCTTCCTCGACTACGGGGACCCCAGGACCACCGAGGTGATGAAGGGATATGTGATGCAGGCGGTTTTCTACCAGCTCACCGGAGAGGCCTTCTGCCCTGACAAGAAGTGCAGGCTCTATAATGCCCACTGGCAGGAGGAGATGCTGGAGGCCCAGCTATCCGAACCGGAGTTTTGTAAAGGACATGTGGAGGCCCTCAGGGAGATGTCCCAGCCAGAGGGATAATTTCAAAATTTCTTTACACACGTTATTGTTCTGAGTTGGTGCGCTCCTATTTGAAAAAGTTTTAGGAAGGGATTGCACAAAATGAGTGAAGCAGAGGTTGCTCCAGGAAAAAATATCGACCTGAGTCAGGGAATTGGTGATGGGCAGAGAACCATCAGAATGAAAATCAAGGACATCATCTACGTGCTTGATCTCCAGAACAAGAACCGGAACATTGATAAGGTCCTTGCCAAATACGGAGTGGACGAGTCTGCCGTAGATAGGATAAAGTCCGTCCTCTATGACGGTCAGTGGAACGTCTTCAGGAATTAGTTTTTGAATTTATCATGGCCAGGGGGAGGGTTTCAAGACACCACTTCAAAGGGTCTTAGTTGTAACAATATCCGGCAGCTCAAGGGCGGGTGGCCTTTTTT
>CAZHQS010000196.1:0-2447 GCA_964534545.1 Candidatus Hydrothermarchaeota archaeon | reverse complement strand
CCTGGGGAAGATCGAGTAGCAATCGTAAACTTCTTATGTCTCCTTGACCATTGTTCAATCAGGATGAACCGGAAAGTTGTCACCGTGGCAATCATACTACTACTCCTGATCAATCCGGGATGCACCCAGAAAAAGGACCTGAAATCCGAGCTGGAGAAGGACATGGAGTACTGGAAGTTCCTGGGGAAGCAGGGGGTGAGGGACCTGGAATACGCCAAGGCCGTGACCCTGGTATACATAACCATCGCGGAGAAGACAGGGGAGAACCCCGTGGACGTCTTGCTAGCATGGCGGGAAGAGATGAAGGGTAAGAAAACGGGGGAGGTCCGGGAGTTTCTCATGGAAACAGGAATGACCAATGAGGAGGCCCTGCTCATCACCTCGCCCCTTCTGAGTTCCTCCTCGGACTGGGATACCTTCATGTTCTTCATGGTCGCCGTGGACGATTATGTGACGGCCCGGATCAGTGGCACTGGCATCCCTGCCCGGAAGGCACAGATCAAACAGACCTACAAGACGCCTGATATCGGCGGGGGTGAGCCCGGGGGACCACCTCCGGCCGGCCATTGAAGGGACTACCCCTCCCCAGTGGGACAGACAGATCCCTCTGTTATATCCTCATAGGCGGAGTGGGCTGCAATGACACCCTCGGCAGCCCCGGTTATGGCCTGTTTGAAGACACCATCAGCCACATCCCCGGCGGCGTAAATCCCCTTGATATTGGTCCTGGAGCTGCGGTCGATTTTTATCTCCCCCTTCTCGTTGGTCTCTACTCCAAGGGCCACGGCCAAGTCTGACTGGGGGGTGCCCCCGATGGCCATAAACACGGCGTCCAGGGGCAACTCCTTTTGACCATTGTAGGGGCGGTCCAGCACCACCCCGGTGACGGTCTCATCCCCTTTGATTTCCGTGACCTTGGTATTGGTGATGACCTTGATTTTTTCATTCCCCTCTATGCGCTTAGCGTTGACGGGCTCGGGCCGGATATTCTCCCCCCGGTAGATGATATAGACCTTCTCGGCGTACTGGGTCAGGAGGAGGGCCTCCTTGACCGCCGAATCTGATCCACCGATGACGGCCACGGTCTTGCCTTTAAAGAGGGGGCCGTCGCAGAGGGCGCAGTAGTAGACCCCCCGGTTCTCGTACTTCTGGACCCCGGGGGCGTCTAGCTTGCGGTGCTTCATGCCGGTGGCAAAGAGGACGGTCCTGGCTCCGTACTCCCCGTCTTTGGTTTTTATGGCAAAGCAGTCACCCTCTGATTTGACCTCTGTTACAAGCTCCTCCACGAACTCCACGTCATAGTCCTCCGCATGCTCCAGGAGGGCATCCCCCAGGTCGGCCCCGGAGATGCTCCTGAAGCCGGGGTAGTTCTCCACAACGTCCGTAAGGGTGATGGTCCCCCCAAAATTATCAGCGAAGATTATCGTTGTTAGACCGAGCCTTCCGGCATACATGGCGGCGGCGAGGCCGGCCGGTCCCCCACCGACTATGCCAAAATCGAATAAATCCTCCATTAATAATTTAATGAGTGGTTCTTATATATACAGATATGGCACGACTAATCGCGTTCACCAGGGGAGGCGAGGGGGAAGAGGCCATGAGGGCGGTTCTCCAGAAGCAAGGGGGGGATCACTGGGTAGTCTTCAAGGACGTGGATAGGGACCTGGAAGATGTGCAAAGCTACGGCATCGAGATGACCCCTGCCCTGGTGGTTGAGGGAGCTGAAGACTTTGGCATCAGGTTCTACGGCGTCCCCAGGGGGCGGGAGGAGAAGGTCCTGAAGGAGACCATAAAGATGGTGGAGAAGGGGGAAAGCGGCCTACCGGAGGATGCGAAAGGGAGAATAAAAGATATCACCTCAAGGGTCCACATCAGGGTCTTCACCACACCCCAGTGCATCTACTGCCCCAAGGCGGTGAAGGTTGCCTTCGCCTTTGCCATGGAGAACCCTAGAATCAGGGCGGAATCCATCGACGCAACGGAATTCCAGGAACTGGCCATGAAGTACAGGGTTGCCGCGGTGCCCACTCTAGTCGTAAACAACACCATAGTCCTGGCCCATCAAGGGAGCCCAAAGGACTACATCGACAGGCTCTTCACCACGATAGAGCACTTAGAGGGCCATCACCACTGAGCCCCCTGTAAGGTACTTTAGGCAATCTCCTTGGATACCTGCTCGATATAATATCCCACAGCAGATACTACCCCGATCCCAATCAGGAGCATGAACACCTTTATAGCTAGCATTCCTGTCAGCATCTCTCTCTCCTCCTGGTTGAATATCCCTTACAGGGACGTGGACAGACCAATTATGGTGATGGCGGTGACGACAACTCCAGATGCCATCATGAAGTTTGCCACCATCTTATTGGTCAATATGTCTACTACTCCAATACTCATGCTTTAACCAGGGGTGATAAACGCATATATATCTATGTAAATTTTTG
>CAZHQS010000195.1:0-2467 GCA_964534545.1 Candidatus Hydrothermarchaeota archaeon | reverse complement strand
CCCACGAAGAACCTGGGCCTGGGGGGCGGGGCCTGGGTGAAATACTTCTCCACTGCGTATCCGGCGGTCTCTGCCAAAAGCCCTATCTCCTTCCTGCGCTTCTCAAACTCCGGCCCTTTCAGGATGACCATGACCGCCTTCATGTCCTGTGCCTCATGGCCACGGCCAGGCCCCGTCTGGCCCTCACCATCTCCCCACCACTCAGGAGGGCCCTCCCCACGCCGGCGATTTCACCCTTGTAGATGACCAGGACATCGTCTCCTGGCCGGATCTCCGGGTCCGCCCTCTCCACCCCGGGGGCCAGGATGCTGGAGGAGGTGGGTTTGAAGGAGACCTCCACGGTATAGCGGTTGTGGGGCCGGAGGAGTTCAGCCCCCTTGAGGGTCAGGGAGAGGAGACCGTCCCGGGGATTGATGGAAGCGGTCTGTTTGCCTTCATAGAAGATACGGTACCTCCTGATACCGGTCCCTTGGGGGAATAACAGGTCTCCTGCCCCTGTCCCGAACTGGAAGTCCGCCACCTTCCGCAGTCCTTTTAGGGGATTCCTCTTTTTAGGAGGCAGGTCTTTCAGGGCATCCCTTACTGCCTGTCTCAATGCGGTCAGGGACCCGTCGGATAGACATCCCTCAGGGGTCAGGGGGATTCCCCTATCTGAGCATACTTCCCTCAGGGCACCGTCCACGTGGGCCAGGGCGGGGCAGGCCGCCTTTTTCATGTAATCCTCCATGAGCCTCCCTACCATATCCCTCTCTTCTCCGGTCCAGTGCCCAGTAACAGGGACATCGTAGTGGGCCGCCGGGTAGACCCCCTCCAGTTCCCTGGGGACGAGACCCAGGGGGGAGGTGAGGATGACCTCCTGGAGGTGGCCGTAGCCTTTTCCCGCCCCCTTCTTGATATACTCGTGGAATATCCGGTGGGACCTTGAAGAGGAGTAGGGCTTCTTGGCCGAGCAGGGGAGGAAGACGGTGAAGGCGGTTCCCTCCGGAGGGGTGTACCTCTCCAGGATGCGCCTGTGCCACCTCTTTACTTCAGGGCGGTTGAGGGATTCGGCGGTGATAAGTTCCATACCCCACCATGGACCCTCTATGACCAAAAAGTTTTTCGTAGATATCTTTATCCTATAAGATAGCATATAACAAAACTTCAATGTAGTTTAACAAACTTTCAAAAGAGAGAGGGAAAATGAATAAAATCGTCGTCCTTTTGGGACTCCTGACTTTGGTGGGGGTCGCTGGTGCAGACCCGGTTTCCCTGCCAGATTCGACAGGGACCTCTCCAGCCTGGAGCCCCACAGGTGAGACCCTCGCCCTTTCCTCCTCTTTGGATATTTACATCCTCCACCTGGATGGATCACCCCCGGTCCGCTTGACCTCAGATATCTACCGGGACGGTCAGCCCGCCTGGAGTCCCGACGGGAAACAGATTGCTTATGTCTCCGATAGGGAGGGCACATCAGATATATGGGTAATCGATGTGGAGGGCGGCAGCCCCAGACGCCTCACCGGCGGGGAAGGCCGTTCCTTGGCCCCTGCCTGGAGCCCGGATGGGGAGACCATCGCCTACATGCGGGGCGAGTATCCGGAATTCGACATCTACCTCATGGACGCCGACGGCTCCAACCAGCGCCCCCTGACATCGGACCCCGGGGGGGAATGGACCCCTGCCTGGAGCCCGGATGGGACCCGAATCGCCTACATAGCATCCGGGGAGGAGGGATACGGCATCTATGTGCTGGACCTCCGCACCCTGGAGAAGAGGCGGGTGGCCGGCGATGCCTACTGGAAGGGCCAGCCGGCCTGGAGCCCGGATGGAAGCCGCATCGCCTTTGTGAGCGACAGGGACGGGGATTACGACATCTGGGTCATGGCCCCCGACGGCACCGGCCTGAGGAAGGTGGCTGGCTTTGAGGGGTCCTGGGAGATAAACCCCACCTGGAGTCAGGATGGCACCCGCATGGCCTTTACCTCGGACAGGAGCGGGGTATACACCCTGTGGACTGTCCAGATGGAGGATATTGTTCCTCCCCCTGTGGTGCAAGACTCCCCGGAAGCCACCCATGTCGTAATGCCATCGGTCCAGAAGCTTCCGGCCGAGGTGCCAGAACCCCGGGTTACCAAGAATGGCAGGGATACAGGGTCAGGGTTACAGGTGCCTGTCCTGGAGCTTGAGGGCTCCCCCGGCTGGATGGATATCCTGATCTATGCATCGGCGGGCCTCTACATGATGATCTTGGAAATCTTGATCAAAAGACGACGGGTGGGGGCGTCGAGGGACCTGACTTTTTCCTAGAACTCATGGATGTTCTTCTTTAGCCCAACGATCTGCTCGGTGGATGTGTCTATAGTCACGATCATGACCTCGGTGTTGCCAGTGACAAACCTGATGACCCAGTAGTTGCCGGTGGGGTCGATGAGGGTGTTCATGGGGGCATACTTGGTGTAAATCGCCTTCACGTTGGGATCGGTCA
>CAZHQS010000194.1:0-2559 GCA_964534545.1 Candidatus Hydrothermarchaeota archaeon | reverse complement strand
GACATAGGCGTCGATTGTTTCCTCTGCCAAGTTGGTCTCTAATCGTAAATATTTTAGAAATTTCTCTCTGGAGCGCTTCACCGCCCCCGGCGGTCCCGGTTGAGAACGAGCTCTGCGAGTTCGAGACCAAATTGGTAAGGAAGAGGTCGCGGGTTCGGATCCCGCCCGGGGCTCTTTCTCCCTTCACAACCCGGTCTTCGGTATCCCCCACTGGTCAATGGCGGTCTTCAGCTCCTTGTGGTCCTCGGCATAGGTCTTGAGGTCGATGCCTTCAAGGGCTGCATCCAGGGCCTGGCGCATGGCCTTCGCCCCTGCCGTGGCCCCGTCCCTGTGGCCGAAGATGCCGCCTCCGGCCAGGATGAGGGCGTCCTCGCCCAGAAGGCGCAGGTTCTCAGGGACCTTTCCGGGATGCTGGCCTCCGGAGGATACCGGCAGGGATGGGATGATATGGTAGAAGTCCTCCCTCAGGGCCTTTACGTTCTCCATCACGGCAGGGGTGTCCTCATAGAGCTTGCCCAGTATCGCCCCGGCATGGACCTGGTCCCCGCCGCAGAGGCGGGCCAGCTTGGACACCACCCGGGTGTGGATGCCGTGGACATCGCTGCGGGTAAAGGCCGCAAACATGTCCCTGTGGCAGTGGACCGGGACCTTCACACTCTCGTCCTCGCAGAGCATGCGCAGGGCCGAGAACCCTGCGGTGATGAAATTCAGCATGAGACAGTTGGCCCCGTGCTCCAGGGCGGTGTCTGCGTTCTCCATGATTCTGTCCACTTCGTCGGTTACATTGACCGCATACATGGTCTTCTCCCCCTTCTCCTCGTTTGCTTTATCCAAAGCTTCCATGGTCTTGGGAACCCTCTCGTCTATGGGGGAGTAGCCGGGGTTGGCAATCAGCTCGTCGTCTTTTATGAAGTCCACCCCGCCCACAGCGGCCTGGTAGCATGCCTTGGCAAAATCCTCCGGCGGCAGGCCGGCGCAGGGCTTGACAATGCAGCCTATCATGGGCCTGCCCCTGACCCCCACGGCCTCCTTGGAGCCGGCAAGGCCGAACTTGGGACCCTTGAACTCCCTGACAAAGGACTCAGGGAACTCCAGGTCCATGAGCTTGATGTTGTTGAACTCCCCCATCTCGAAGAGGTTTCCGGCCACGGTGGTCAAAAGCATGGGGATTACCGGGCCGAAGTTCTCGGTAGGAAAGGACAGCTTTATGGTTCCCCTGTTGAGGCCCCCTGCCTCTTCCGAGGTCACCTCCAGGATTTTGGCCCTGTGCCTGGCGATGAGGTCATCGGTCTCAAAACCCACCCGGATCCAGGTCCCGGTGCTCTGCTCCGCCGCCAGGGCCTGGGCCGCCTTCTCCATGTTCATCTTTGTTTCAAGATAATAGGTCGCAACAACTCCTTCGTCCATTCTTTATCCTCCAATCCTCTCGGCTATCATCATAGAAATATCCTTTACCCTTATCTTTTTATCCGAGACCGCCTTCAGCTGCCGGTAGCAGAAGGGGCAGGCGCTTGCCAGGGTTTCGGCCCCGGTCTGCAGGGCATCTTCCATGCGCCTCCTGCCGATGGCACCGGAGAGGTCCTTGAAACCCGCTGCCATGCCGCCCCCGGCTCCGCAGCAGCGGGCCTCCTCTTTTGTCCTTTCCATTTCCACCAGTTCTACTCCGGGGAGGGCTTTGAGGATTTCCCGGGGGGTATCATAGACCCCGAGGTGCCGGCCCAGATGGCAGGGGTCGTGGTAGGTGACCTGCTCTGGGATTTCCCCCAGCTTCAACGTGCCGTCCTCCACTCTGTCCTTGATAAAATCCAGTAGATGGACCACCTCTATCCCGGCCTCCTTGAAAAGCTTCCTGTATTCCATCCTGAAGGTCCTGTAGCAGCCCGAACAGGAGACCACTAGGGTCCTCACGCCCCGTTCAGCGAGGAGCCTGGCATTCTCCCCGGCCCTTTCTTCTGCCAGGTCTCTCTTCCCCAGGCGGTAGAGGATGGAGCCGCAGCAGATGTCAGGAATGAGGCCGAAATCCTCACTTACAGCTCCCAGGACCTTCTTGGCGGCTTCCACTATCTCCGAAGCCCGGAACTGGCCCGTGCACCCCGGGAAGTAGGCCACCTCCGATGGTTCGCCTTCCCATTCAGACATCGCCTCGCCGTAGGGGTTCCCCCTTTCCGTAATGTTGCGCTCTATCCCCTGGAAGGCGTCCTTGTGGAAGATGTCCCCGAACTCCTCCCTGGCCCTGGTGATAAGGACGTCCACCTCCACCCCGGCGGGGCAGTCCTGGAAGCAGTTGCGGCAGGTGGTGCACTGGAACATGCGCTCCACCGCCCGGTCCGTGGCCTCCAGCTCGCCCTCCAGGACAGCCTTTATTATTTGGACCTTGCCCCTGGCCACCCCGGACTCCATCTTCATCTCCTCAAAGACCGGGCAGACCGCCCGGCAGAACCCGCAGCGCATGCACTTCTGTATCTCGGCCTGGATAGCGTCGTCCATTTTATCAGTTTAATATCACCTGCTGCTTAATAACTTAACATAGTGTCATATGACCCTCTACCTCTCTTTTAC
>CAZHQS010000193.1:0-2598 GCA_964534545.1 Candidatus Hydrothermarchaeota archaeon | reverse complement strand
AGGACAGGAAACCCCTTCACGGTCTCCTGGAGGGGCAATCCAGTATATGACTCCAAGGGAAGGATCGCCGGGGCCAAGGGGATAGGGCGGGACATAACATGGGAGAAGAGATATGTGAGGGAACTGGAGGAAAATCGGAGGGCCTTCAAGACTATGCTCAAGGACCTGGACGAATCCTATACGAGGCTCAAGAATGCCTACCGAAGGTTGAGGGATTCTGAGAGGCTGAAAAACGAGTTCCTCCAGAACACAAGCCACGAGCTAAAGACACCCCTCACCATCGTTGACGGCTCCATCGAGCTCCTTGGTGAGGACATGTCCAGAGAGGAGAGGATGCATTTTGTGGAGGTGGCCCGGAGGAACATCGGGAGGCTGGGGGACCTGATATCCAACCTGGTGGAACTGGGCAGGATGGAGGCCGGACGAATTGAGCTGACCTCGGAACCCGTGGATCTCCAGTCCCTCCTGCTGGAGACGGTCTCCGAGATAATGCCTGCTGCATCTAACAGGGACATTACCATCGAGGTCTTCAATGTGGAGGGGCTCCCAAGGGTTATTGGGGACATGACAGGGATCGAGCAGGTCTTGAAGAACCTCCTTTCCAATGCCCTGAAGTTCAATAGGGACGGTGGGTATATCCATATCTTTTGGGAGATGGAAGGGGGTTTCCTTAAGGTGAGTATCAGCGATAGTGGCATAGGCATCCCTGATTCTGTGCTGCCCGATATATTCGAGAAGTTCTACCAGGTGGATGGGAAAAGTACGAGGAAATATCCGGGTACCGGGATTGGTCTTACCATTGCAAAGAAGATCGTTGAGATGCATGGTGGAGAGATGGGGGTCGAAAGCGAGATGGATGAGGGGAGCACCTTCTGGTTCACCCTCCCGGTGGACAGTCCAGGAGAGAAAGGGTCATGGACAGGTGATAATAATCGGTGATTAGGAAGGAGGGTTTAAGGGTTGAAGAAGATAATGATTGTGGACGACGACCCGGATATCGTCTTTTTGGTCAAGGCGATCCTCAAGAAAAAGGGTTTTGAGGTCCAGGGGGCCACAGGAGGAAAGGAATGCGTCAAACTCCTGGAGACCTACAGGCCAGACCTGATCCTCCTGGACATCATGATGCCGAATATGAACGGGTGGGACGTCCTGGACCACATAAGAAAGAAGAGGGATCTCCAGTCGGTCTATGTGGCCATGCTGACCGCAAAGGGCCTCACGGTGGAGGTCCTCCAGGATGAACGGCTTTCTGGCCTGGTTGACTACATCCCGAAGCCCTTCACCGTGGAGAGCATCTCTGAGAGGGTGGATAACATCCTCGCCATCATAGAGGACGTGGAGAGGAAGAAAGAGCAGTTCCGTTCCCAGGGAGAGATCCTGGAGGAATACGAGGAATTGAAAAAATCCATAAGACTCCAGGAGAGCCTCATCCAGAACATCAAGAACCTGGGCATTGAGGGCGAAGTGGATGGAGAGGTGGTGGAGGTCCTACTGGACTGTTCCCATAAACTTATAAATCTTCACGGTAAAAGGTTAAATGAAATTGAAGACAAGTTGAAAGCAGGGGTGGTGCGAAGATGATGGATTGGGCGATCTTGTTGGGGATAACTGGCATATATATCCTTCTTTGCGGCCTTTTTGTCCACCACTTCATGGTGTCAAAGAGGCTTTTTGCCATGAACGAACTGGAGATCGAGCTGTCAAGGAATGTGATGGATCTCACCAGGACGAACCAGAAGATAATGCAGATTGTAAAAAACATCTCTATTGAAAACATAGAAGATATAGAGTATAAAGAATAAAAGCCCCCATGCTGGTGGGATTGGTCAACATCCTCCTCACCCCCCACACGTGCTGCTCCTGGGATCATTCACCAAGGATTTGGGGGTTCTCCCTTTCGTATTCTTCCATCTTGTCTGAGAGGCTTGGCCAGTTGCAGCTTCTCATGGGTCTGGCCTTGGTGTGTATGACCCTGCTCTTTATCACCTGGCGGCGCTGGGCCCTGGTCTTTGCACCATAGAAGGGGAGCATGGCATTGAAGGCCTTGTTGGTGTAGCCTTCTCCGGGCGTCATCACGTCCTGCCTCCGGGTGTAGTAGGGGTCCTCCCCCTCCTCACACACCTTGTCAAGGACGTTGAACTGGCGGCATGCCATGGGGCGCAGGGGGTATATAGAGCACTCATCCGCCACCAGGAAGGCACAGGCGTCAGAATCCTTAAAATTCTTAAGTTGCTCTTTGAGCTTTTCCCTTATGGGGGGCAGGACTTTCTCTGTGGCGTACCACGTCATCCCCACCAGCTCCAGGGGATAAACCGGGATGGTGATGTGGGTGCGGCAGCAGGCAGAGCAACCCCTGCGGCAGGCCAGTTTCCTGCCCTTTTTTTCCTCCTCTCTTATGGCCTCCTCCACCCCCTGGTCCACTATGGAGTATGCATCCAGAAGCATGGAAAGCCAGGGGTGGGCGGCCTCATCTTCGGGGAAGGTGGCCCGGAAACTCCCATTTTTTTGTGTTTCAGATTCAGTCATATTCCCCCGGGGCAGAAACCTAACAAAATTAAGCAATCCTAATTCCCTGGAGAAGGCCCCATTTCTCCCCCC
>CAZHQS010000192.1:0-2602 GCA_964534545.1 Candidatus Hydrothermarchaeota archaeon | reverse complement strand
TAGATCATAAGCTTTAGCAATTTGATAAGTGGCCATCTTCTATAACGGGGAGGTGAATGTGTGAAAAAAGGAATCTTCTTTTTCTGGTAACAGGGATATTTATCCCGGGATGTACGGAAACCCAAGTCGAAGAGGTAAAGGATGAAATAGTAGATACACCTGAGCCCACCGAGACCCCTTCCCCTATGCTTCTAGGGGTTGGTTGTGGCGGAGGAGATGAAGTCGATATGAACCAGACCTGGGAATAGTTGCGACCCAGGAGAAGTTATTTATTTCCAGGGGGGTCTACCAACTCCCTAGTGATGTCAATGGACAGAAGATGTTGGGTCTGCAGAAGACGATTTGATGAAGCCTATGAAGACTTCCTGAAACTAATTAAGGAAAGCAATGGTGAGGACTTCCCAGATTTTGGCGGCTCTTTGATATTGCCCATCGAAATATCTGAAGACGGAGGCCCGGATAGGGTGAAAGATATTGAAATACCTTTGTGCGGTGTCTGCTATACTATATTTTCCAAACCATGCAAGGTCATCCGCAAAGAATTTAGCTTTGGGCAGGGGATGGGCCATGGGTAAGGAAAATCGAAAATTCCCTCTTGAGTACTGGGTGAAGGATGCCCGGGAAAAATCAAAAAACCCTGCTTTCTATATGATCGGCCATATCGCCGCGGAGGTTGGAGAGATCTTCAATGCCCTGCAAAAGGGGGACACCGACCAGGCCTTAGACGAAATCAAAGACGCCAAGAGGGGCTTGGAGATCCTGGAGGAATACCTGGCAGAAGGAACCTTCTAGCCGCAGCCTTTTTCAAGCTGATATCCGGCGGGGGCCGGCCCTCCGGGTCGGTTTTATTAGGCAGGATCACCAAGAGAACATGACCAGTTCCCACCTCGTTCCACAACGAATATCAGGAAGGTCAAGATGGCACAGCACAGGATCATCCTCCACCTGGACATGGACAGTTTCTTTGCTTCCATCGAGGAGAGGGAGCACCCGGAATACCGGGGCAGGCCCGTCATCGTGGGGGCCGACCCCATGGAGGGAAAGGGCCGGGGGGTTGTTTCGACGGCCAACTACGAGGCCCGCCGCTATGGGATCCACTCGGCCATGCCCATCTCCAGGGCCTATTTTCTCTGTCCGGAAGGGGTCTTCCTCAGGGTCAACCATGGCCTCTACAGCATGGTATCTCACCGGATTATGGAGATCCTCAGGAACTACAGTCCCCTCTTCCAGCAGGTGAGTATCGACGAGGCATACCTGGACCTCACAGGGGTGGTGGAGGACTTCGAGGATGCGCGAAAACTTGCTGAGAGGATAAAAAGGGAGATTTACGAAAAGGAGAAACTCACGGCCTCCATTGGCATAGGACCCTCCAAGGTGGTGGCAAAGATTGCCTCGGACTTCCAGAAGCCGGCCGGTCTCACCGTTGTCCCCCCCGGGGATGTGAAGGCCTTCCTGGGGCCCCTTTCGGTTAGAAAGATCCCGGGGGTGGGGAAGAAAAGCGCAGAGGTCCTGAAGACCCTGGGGATCGAGAGGATACAGGACCTCCAGGAACGCTCACCCGGGGAACTCGTTGACGCCCTGGGGAAGTGGGGGATTGAGCTGCGCAATCTGGCCTATGGGATAGACCGGCGCCCGGTGGAGGAGAAGAAGGTCACGAAATCCATCGGCAGGGAGACCACCTTCAGGGAGGATACCTCCGATACGGAGGAGATATCCCTGGCCCTGGAGGCCTTGATCGACGAGACCCACGGGGAGGCCCTGGAGAGGGGATATTTCTTCAGGACCATCACCCTGAAGGTGCGCCAGGAGGACTTCACCACCTTTACCCGGTCCAGGACCCTCCCCAGACCCACCAGGGACAAGGGGGTTGTCCTTGAAACAGCAAAGATGCTTTTTTCAGAATTCCAGGGAAAGAAGATCCGCCTCATTGGAGTCCGGCTCACCGGCCTTACCAAGCTGCAAAGGGGCCAGACACGGCTGGATGACTTTTTTTCTGTGAAGTGATGATAGGACAGGGATTCCACGCCCCTACTCCCCGAGGCTGGCAAGAAAGCGGTCCCTCCCTTCGGCATCCTCCAATCCTTCCTCGTCCTCCATGGGCAGGTGGGGAAACCTCTCCCTGACCGCCCTGGAAAAAAGGCCGGCACCTCTAGCAGACGGCTTCTCGTCGTTGATGGATGAAAAGACCTTGGCATCCCTTATGGCGCAGGAGGGGGACCGGCTCTTCAGGATGAAGCCGTCCACCTCCCCCAGGGAGTCCAGGAAGGTCCTGGCAAAGGCGGCCATCTCCTCCGTCAAGTCCCTCCCGGTGGCGGGCTGGATGAGCCTATGTTCTCCATCCATGAGTACGATGCGCAGGGGGTCCCGGGGCACCCCCAGGCCGATTTCCACCTCTGGGCAGACCGGGAGGAAGTCCACACGGCCTTTGAGCTCCCTGACAGGCCCGCTCAGGATTTTTTGCCCGTCGTACCTGCACCTGTCAAACTCCATGCACCGGCTTATCACGATCCTGGGTTTGCCGTGTCGTGGTGGCCTATCTCTGGAGATTTTTCACCACCTCTGCCGTGAAGCCCTCTGTCCTGTGATTTCCCCCCGCATCCGG
>CAZHQS010000191.1:0-2665 GCA_964534545.1 Candidatus Hydrothermarchaeota archaeon | reverse complement strand
TGCGTGCCCGGAGGGCCGCCCGGAGTTTTCAAAAAAAAGGAAGAAAAAAGGGGAGGATTACTTCCTCACCCCGCTGCGCTCGATCATCTCGCCCACCTCGGCGTCCATGCCCACAGGCATGATGTGGACACCGGGGAAGCCCATCTCCTTTATCTCCCGGATGAGGTTTGCGGTGATGTCGATGGTGGTCTCCTTTATGTCCTTGGAGTTCACCAACTGGTCCAGCATGTCCTTCGGGATGGTGACCCCCGGAACGTTGGAGGCCATGAACTTGGCCATGCCCGCCGATTTCAGGGGCGCAATACCGGGCAGGATGGGTATGTCCAGGTGGGCCGTGAGGTCCAGTATCCTCTCCAGTACCTTCGTGTCATAGACGCACTGGGTCTGGGCGAACTCGGCTCCGGCCTCTATCTTCTTCTCGAACTTCATGATCTCGGGCTCGATGGGGTCAAGGCCCGGGCTCAAGGCCACGCCGATGTGCATCTTCGGCGGTACGTCCAGGTCGTTACCGGCCATGTCCTTGCCCTCGGTGACCATCTTCCTGATTGCCGCGGTGAGCTGGACCGAATCCAGGTCGAAGACGGGTTTGGCCTGGGGGTGGTCCCCCATGACGGGGTGGTCCCCGGAGAGGGCCAGGATGTTCTTCATGCCCAGGGCCGCCGCTCCCAGTATGTCGGACTGGAGGGCGATGCGGTTGCGGTCCCGACAGGTGGCCTGGTAGATGGCCTCAAGGCCCATCTCCTGCATGATGACGCAGGGTGCCAGGGTGTTCATGATGACAATACCCAGGGGGTTGTCGGTGACGTTGGCTGCCACGCAGTGGTCCTTCAACAGTTCGGTCTGGTGCTCGATGACCGCCCGGTTGGCGCCCTTGGGCGGGTCGATCTCGCCGGAGATGGTGAACTCCTTGGACATGATGGATTCCATGAGTTTTGAGTAGTATTTGGCCATTCTCTCACACCTCCTGGCTCCTTGGATGGGTCCGCTTGGAGAAGTCCTTGGGGGCCTTGATGGTCCTGTTGAGGTCCAGCTGGCCTGTCTTTTTGAGCTTGTTGTAGATGAGGACCCAGGCGCAGTCCCGGTTGCGGTCGGTCTCGCACTTGCCGTTGTAGAGGCCGCCGCAGGGGCCGTTCATATCGCTCTTGGGGCACCTGGTGACAGGGCAGATGCCCCCGGTCTGGTCCAGGATGCAGTTCCCGCAGGCAACACAGCGCTCGTAGAGCATGGCCTCGTCCCTGGACTCGATGCCGATGAAGGTGGTGTCCATGGCAGGGAAGACCGGCATGTCCTCCAGCACGTCAGCCAGGACCTGGACCCCTGCGCCGCAGGCCATGGAGAGCACGGCGTCGTACCCTGGAGCCACCTCACCGAGGGCCTCCTTTATGATGGAGGGGTCGCACTGCCTGATGACGGTGGTGTCGTCGGCCTTGAAGTCGGTGCCCTTGAAGGCATCGGAGAGCTTCAGGAGGCTGGCCAGCTCCTCGGCCTGCTTCTCCCCGCCCATCTTGTGGATGCCCACGCACCCGTTGCACCCGACCACCAGGACGCTCTTCATATCCTTGATATTCTTTATTATATCGTCCATGTTCTTCCTCTTGGCAACTATCATGATATCACCCTTTGAGTTCCTCTGTAAATCTTGCTATTATGTCTGGGAACCTCTCCTCCCCTGGGCCAATCCATTCAACCTTGAACCTGGCCTCGTCAATGCCTATCTCCTTGAGACCGGCGGCCACCTTCTTCATCCTCCGGCCGGCGTTCTGGTTGCCTATCTCATAGAAGCATTCGCCTGCCTTACATGCACCGACGACAACCCCGTCAGCTCCAGAGAGGAAGGCCTCGTAGACAAAGATGGGGTCAATCCTTCCAGAGCACATGACCCTGATGACGGCGGCGTTTCCGGGGTATTCGGTCCTGCCGGCCTGGGCGGTGTCGGCCCCGTCGTAGGCGCACCAGTTGCACAAAAAGGATACGATCTTGGGTTCGTCCCCGGTCATGGCGCCCAGGGCCTCCCTGATGGTCTCCCTCATGGCCTCGTCGTCGAAGTTGACATAGGTTATGGCCTGGGCCGGGCACTCGGCAGCGCAGGAGCCGCAGAGCCTGCATTTTTCGGGGTCCACCCGGGATATCATGGTGCCGGTCTCCACCTTGATGGCGCCGTAGGGGCAGACGAACTCGCAGTTGTCGCAGCCGATGCATTTGTCCTCGTCCACCACCAGGGGGGCCTTCCCTTCGGCCGCTGCCCCGGATTTCAGGTCGTCGATGACCTCCCTGGGGTTGACTCCCTGGGGGCAGACGCCGAAGCAGCAGTAGCAGCCGGCGCAGAGCCAGAAGGCGTCCTTGTCGGTTATTTGTTCAATCTTTCCGTGGAGGGTCTTCTGGACGAAGGTCCTGGGCCTGAAATCCTTTGTAATCCGGGCCACGGGGCAGATGCCGGTGCACTCCCCGCACTGGTAGCAGGTGTATGCCTTGTCCCTGAGTAACTTTAGGGTATCGTCAACAGCAGCAACGTCTTCGCTCACAAAAATCACCTTGAATCCTGTGCTCACCGAGAATTATCATTATTTATTATATAAGATTTTCTTTGAGGGGCGGGAACATCACTCCCACCTGCGTCAGATTATCAGCGAAGAGAGGATTAACAAAATTATGCAGACAAAATGGG
>CAZHQS010000190.1:0-2686 GCA_964534545.1 Candidatus Hydrothermarchaeota archaeon | reverse complement strand
TGGAACTGGGTGGCCAGGAAATAGGGGTGGTCGGGAATCTCGCAGATCTCCATCCTGCGCCCCCCGTCGCTGCGGGCCGTAAACTTCATCCCTCTCTTTTCAAACTCTTCTATGTACTCCGGGTTCACCTCGTACCTGTGGCGGTGGCGCTCCCCTACTTCGGTCTTCCCATAGACCCTGTGGGCCAGGGTCCCCTCCTGGATGGTGAGGGGTATCTCCCCCAGGCGCATGGTCCCCCCCATCTGCTCGATGTCCCTCTGCTCGGGCAGGAGGTCGATAACCGGGTATGGCGTATCCCCGTTCAGCTCCACGCTGTTGGCCCCCTTCAGCCCAAGGACGTTCCTGGCAAACTCGATGACCGCCAGCTGGAACCCGAAGCATATGCCGAAATAGGGGATGCCCTTCTCCCTGGCGTACTGAATGGCCAGGATCTTGCCCTCCGAACCCCTCTTCCCGAAGCCGCCGGGCACCAGAATCCCGGAAACCCCCTCCAGGTCCCTGACCCTGGCGGGGTCGTCCTCCAGCTCCAGGGACTCTATCCACTTGATCTTGACCCTGCTGCCGTGGTGGGTACCGGCATGGCGCAGGGCCTCCACGATGCTGATGTAGGAGTCCCGGAGATCGGTGTATTTTCCCACGATGGCGATCTCCACCTCCTTCTCCAGGGACTTCATCCTCTCCACCAGACGTTCCCACTCCTTCATGTCGTTCCTGCGCTCCCTGAGGGTGAGCTTTCCCAGGAGGTTGTCCCCCAGACCCTGGGCTTCCATGACCAGGGGGACCTCATAGACGCTCTCCACGTCATGGTTGGATATCACGTCAAGCTTGGAAACGTCGCAGAAGAGGGCCAGCTTTGACTTGGTCTCCTCCAGCAGGGGCTTCACCGTGCGGCATATGAGGATGTCGGGCTGGATGCCGATGCCCCGAAGCTCCTTTACCGAGTGCTGGGTGGGTTTGGTCTTCTGCTCCCCCACGGCGTCCAGGGTGGGCACCAGGGTCACATGGATGAACATGACGTTCTCCTTCCCGTTCTCCATGCGCATCTGGCGTAAGGCCTCCAGGAAGGGCATGCTCTCGATGTCCCCGGTGGTACCCCCGATCTCCACTATAAGGATGTCCGGGTGGCTTATGCGGGCGATCTCGTAGATCTGCTTCTTGACCTCGTCGGTGATGTGAGGGATTATCTGGACCGTCTGGCCCAGGTACTCCCCCTTCCGCTCCCTCTCCAGGACCGTCAGGTAGATCTTGCCCGTGGTGATGTTGTGGTCCCGGCCGATCTCCACGTCCAGGAAGCGTTCGTAGTGGCCGAAGTCAAGGTCGGCCTCATAGCCGTCCTTTGTCACCCAGACCTCCCCGTGCTGGAAGGGGTTCATGAGGCCCGGGTCCACGTTCAGGTAGGGGTCTATCTTGCAGATGTCCACCTTCAGCCCCTTGCTCCTGAGGATCTTGCCGATGGCAGCGGCCGCCACTCCCTTTCCGAGTCCTGACAGGACTCCTCCGGTTACGATGATGTATTTGGTCAAAGCTTCTCCTCCCGGAGGTCGATGGTCTCCTCCATGTCCGGCCCGGTGGAGATGATGGTCACCGGTACACCGACCTCCTTTTCGACCCTTTCGATGAACTGCCGGGCTTTCTCTGATAGTTTGTCGTATTCGGTAACCCCTCTGTCCTCGGGCACCAGGTAGTCGATGCAGGTCAGGGCAATCTGGGATGCGGAGTTTATCATGGCAGAATAGCGGGCCTGGTCGAAATCGAAATACCCCATCCTCCTGGGCCTTCCGGTCACCGTGCCGTACTCCTGGATGCCGAGCCTTTTGGCCTCTTCCTCGGGCATCTGGGTGGGGAAGGGCCCCTCGCCAACCCTGGAGACGAAGGACTTGAAGACCACCACCACGTCCTTGACGTTCCTGGGGCCCACACCGCAGTCCACGGCAGCCATGCCCGCGGTGGTGTCCTTGGAGGTGACGAAGGGGTAGGTGCCGTAGAAGAGGGATAGGCCGAATCCCTGGGAGCCTTCGATGAGGACATTCTTCCCTGCCTTTATGGCATCGTTCATCTCCTGGGGGACGTCAGTGATGTAGGGTTTCAGGGCCTCGATGTCCTGGGCCTGCTTCAACGAGCGGTTGGCCCTGTCGATGTTTGCCGGGCCGCACCCTGTTCCAGTGGAGCCGATCTTCTTGGCCAGGTGGGAGGAGCCCTTGTCCCTGTTGATGTGGTCCTCCTCGATGATCCCTGCCCGCTTGTCGATGCCTATGCGCCCGGCCAGGTTCATATCCTCGATCTCCTTGAGGATGACCTCGGGATTGACCAGCACCCCGGCCCCGATGAGGAGGCGGGCCTTCTCATTGATGAAGCCCGAGGGGGTGAGGCGCAGGGGATATTTGACTCCCTTGTAGACCACGGTGTGGCCCGCATTGGGTCCAACCCCGGACCTGCCGATGATGTCCGGCCTGTCCTTCAGGCACATGTAGCTGATGATCTTTCCCTTACCCTCATCCCCCCACTGACCTCCAACAAGTATCGTTACCAAATCTCTACCTCCGAAGTGCGCATCCTCTCTAGGTCCGTCCTCCCAACCCATAAATTGGTCACGGCAATAGAGGATTTGCATCTCATTTTTAAAAACAGTATCCATGAATTGATTTAATGGTTTATATAGATTGTGCTAAACACCATGAACAGGGCA
>CAZHQS010000189.1:0-2696 GCA_964534545.1 Candidatus Hydrothermarchaeota archaeon | reverse complement strand
AAAACCGGGACCGGGATTATGCTACACTATGTCTTAACCGATGACGCATGAAGAATTTCCTACTTATTTATAAGTTTCATTTAAAGAAGTGGAAATCTCTTACTTTCTACCAAAATTCGGTCATTATTAAAAATTCAAGTAGTGGGCCAGGTGGGATTCGAACCCACGACCTCCAGTGTGTGAGACTGGCGTCATAACCAACTAGACTACCGGCCCAAATCATTAACAGTTACTTCTTCAATTCCTTATCAATTTTTCCCCGAGGGCTTTTGCGCCAGCAAAAGGGCTCCGGCGTAACCAACTAGACTACCGGCCCGTGTTATTGGATTTACTCACTGCCTAAATTTAAGCCTTTCTTATACTTTGTTCCAGTAGAGGATATCCTCAAGACGCCTTTTGGGGACATGGACCCGTCCGTTCTCATCCTTCCAATACCTGGTTGAGTCCACCATCTCTTCTGCCACCGACTCCTCTGCGGGGTATCCTAGGGCCACCACCAAATCGATTATGAACCGTTCCGGCAGCCCCAGAACCTCCCGCAACTTCGGCCGGTCCACAGCGCCAATGCAGCATGATCCGATGCCCCTGGAGGTGGCATAAATCAGGATGTTCTCTACCGCCATCCCGGAATCGTGATGAAACCTTTCTTTCTTGATGGAGGTGTCCGCCAGCACGATGATATATGCCACCGGCCGCCTGCCCTCAGGCGGGGCGCCCTCCTCCCCCAGGAAAACTGCCCAGGAAAGGGTGGAAAACACCTTGTCCAGAAGGTCGTCATCATCGATGACAAGGTACTTCAAGGGCTGCATGTTGGCCCCGGAGGGAGCCAGCCGCGCTGCTTCTACCATCCTTTTCAGCTCATCCCTTGGGATTTTCTCCTGCTGGAATCTCCGGATGGACCTCCTCTTCCTTATGGCATCCACCACATCCATTATATCGCCCCCATGTATTCTTCTGCCTGGAGGGCCCGCAGTGATGCCTCCTGCCGCTGCTTTCTCAGGCGCTTCCTCAAAAGCCTTGCTGTATAGCCGTCCTCCCTGAAATCGAAACCGTATTTCACCTCCCAGAGGACCAGGGGCTCGGGAGGGGCAGGCCTGAATATCCTTTTCGTTTCGGGGGCAAGGGCAGCTTCTATATCCGCTGCCGAGATTTCCCCCCGCCCTGCCATGGCCAGGGCGGTCACCATCCGGCGTACCTGCTGCCAGAGGAAGCTGTGGCCCTTAAAGGTCAGGATGATGAACCCGTGCTTCTTCCTGACCCCCACGGCGGTAATCCTCCGCACCGTATCCCCCTTATCCTTTGAAAAGCTGTGGAAGCTGTGGGTGCCGACGAAGACCCGGGTAGCCTCTTTTATCCTGTCCAGCTCAAAGCCCTCATCAAAGAGATAATACCGGTAGGTCCTCTCCAGGGCATCCCGGCGGGGGTTGAACCCCGGGGGGACCTCGGCCACTGCCAGAATCCGCACATCCTCGGGCAGGACCGAGTTGACCTGGGGCGGCCTGAGCCTCGACTCCGTCGTCAGGGCAAAGACGTTCCCCACTGCTGATACTCCTCGGTCGGTCCGGCCTGCGGCCTGGAAGTCCCGGCAGGTCAGCCCCGCCTGCTTGAACCCCTTCAACAGCTCCCCCTCCACGGTCCTCCCTCTTGGCTGGCGCTGGGAGCCGTAGAACCCCCGGCCGTCATAATAGACCTTGAGGGCGTAGCGCTGCATGGTCACAGGTCCTCGATGCCCCTCTCTGTTATCCTGAAGCCCACGGAGATGTCCTCGGGCAGGGAGCGGTGGCGCCTGAGAATGGCCTCCCGCCTGCCGACCCCCTCCTTTTTGAGCTCCAGGATGGCCTTGCTCTGGTACTCCAGGCGGCTCCAGCCGAAGGGCTTTATCTGGCCGTCCTCGGGGGACTGGTAGACCTGGGCCGTTATCAGGACCGCCAGGTTGCCCCTCCTGGCGAGTTCCAGGAGGCGGATCATCTGGCTGTAGAGGCGGTCGTGCTTGGAGGCGGCCCCGTTCTCCTTGGAATCGGAATAGAGCCGATATAGGGCCACGGCGCTGTCCAGGACCACCAGCCCGAAGCTGTCGTTCAGGACCCTGTCCAGGTGCTCGATTACAAAATCCTGGTCATCGAAGGAGGTGACCTCATAGAAGTAGCTGTTCTCCAGGACCTTCTCGAAGTCCGCCCCGGCCATCTGGCGCAGGCGGTCCACGCTGCGGCCCCCCTCGGTATCTATGAAGACGACCTTCTTCCCGGCCCGGATGCAGTTGACGGCGGCCTGGAGGCAGAAATTGGTCTTGCCCACCCCGGGCGGGCCGTAGACCTGGGTGATGGTGCCCGCCTCCACCCCACCCCCCAGGACCTCGTCCAGGCAGCAGTTCAAGGGTATCTTCCATGCCCCGTCTCTGGCTTCGAATCTTTCAAGGACCATCGCCATCCCTCATATAAAATCCCCCAGACTCACCTGCTTCACCCCGTCGTTCTGGAACACCGAGTCTATGGACATCTCCAGTATTTTAATCCTCTGGCGCAGGTAGTCCTCCAGGTCGTACTTCTCGATGAGGCTTTTCGTGACCTCCAGGTACTTGGCCACCGAGCCCTTGTGGACCGTCAGCACCAGCTTGCCCCCGCAGTCCCGGCACTTTCCCGAGAGGGGCACCCGCCTGTACTTCGAATTGCAGACCACGCACCGCACCGTCTGTTTCG
>CAZHQS010000188.1:0-2706 GCA_964534545.1 Candidatus Hydrothermarchaeota archaeon | reverse complement strand
CCTCGCCCCGCAGGTGGATGCACTCCCCGGCCATGACCTCCACCACCGAGCCGTCCTCCTTTTCCAGCACAAGGGCGCCGTCCTTTGTAATCCCCACCGCCTTTCCCACCATGGGCTCCTTCCGGGTCAGGATCTTGACCCTCTTACCCAGGGTCGAGGAAAGGACCTTCCACTCCTCCATGAGGTCCTGGAACCTGCCTTCACTGAAATCCCGGTAGACTCTCTCCAGCTCCTGGAGGACATCCCGTACCAGCTCCGGCCTTGAGACCTCCTCCCCCACCTCTTCCTGGATGGAGGTCGCCCCCTCCCGCAGCTCCTCCGGGAACTCCTGGACCCCGAAATTGACGTTTATCCCGATGCCCACCACCACGAAGTTCACGGCATCCATCTCGGCCTCCATCTCGGTCAGGATGCCTGCGACCTTCTTCCCCTTCACATGGATGTCGTTGGGCCACTTTATCCTGGCATCCAGGGGGTAGGACCGGTTGAGGACCCTCGCCAAGGCAACACCGCAGATCAGGGTGATCTTCTGGGCCTCGGAGGGGCCGAGTTTCGGCCTCAGGATGATGGACATCCACACCCCGCCCACCGGGGATACCCACTCCCTGCCCATGCGCCCCCTGCCCCCTGTCTGGACCTCGGCCACCACCACTGTGCCCTCGGGGGCGCCTTCCTTGGCCAGCCCCTTGGCATAATCGCTGGTGGAACCAATCTCCTTGAAGTACCTGATGTCCCTGCCCACAAACTCCGTGGCAAGGTCCCGCTGGATCTCGGAAGGCAGGAGGAGGTCCGGCACCTCGGCCAGCCGGTATCCCTTCTTGGTGGACGACTCTATTCTATACCCCTCCTTCTGGAGTTCCCGGATGTGCTTCCACACCGCAGTCCTGGAAATCCCCAGCTCCCGGCCCAGGTCCTCCCCGGAGACGAATACCCTGGGGTCTCTCCTGAGGACCTCCAGCACCTTCTCCCTGACCCTCCCTTTCTCCATCAAAGGCACCCCTTGCAGATCCTCTCGCCGTTCCGTTCGATGGAGAACTCGTCCAGGACCACCTCACCGCAGATGGCGCATACCGAGTGTTCCAGGGAAGGGACGGCATCGGGTATGAACCCCGGGGCATCCCCCACCGTAAATATCTCATGGTCGGAGAGCCCCTCCAGCCATCCAACCATCTCCTTTCCCCAGGCCATGAGCTTTTTTGTGGGCTCTACTCTCTCCTTCACGGGGAGGTTCTTTATCCGCTCCCCTTCCCGGCCGTATTCCAGGACCTTTTCGAGGATGGGGTTTTTGATGCGAATCCTCACCGACTTCCCGCTTTCCAGGTCATAAAAAGAAGCGGCGAACTTGCCGAACTCCCTGTAGTAGAGGAGGTTCTTGCCGTAGGTGGCCCCGGTGACGAACTGTATGCCGTCGGCCAGGCAGTTGCGGAACTCTATGACGGTGACGAGTTTCATCCCGGGTTCCCTCCGGCGGTCGAGGGTTTCCAGGGCGAAATCCCCCATCCTTACCCCCAGGGCGAACATGGGGCAGAGGTGGCCGTGGAACTTGATAGCTTCATCTGGTGGTGGCATGACAGGCTTTTTATCCTTAAAACCATAATTATATTTCGATGAAGGTCAGATACCACCTCCTGTTCTCCCTGCTCCTCATCTTCTCCCTATATCGGGCGGGTTTTGGACCCCTTGCCATCTTCACCGCCCTCTTCTTCTCCATCCTCCCCGACATCGACCACCTCCTCCTGGGCAGGGATATAGGTACCTTCTACCCTCCCACGGTCTACAGATATTACAAGGATTTGAGGGCAAAGGGCATCAACGACCCCCCTGCCCACCGGATCATCGGTTTCAGATACCCCCTCCACAACATCTTCGTGGCCGTTGCCGCCCTTTTCATATATCTCCCGGCAGGAGCCGGTCTTCTATTCCACCAGCTCCTGGACTTCATTGACCTGATGCTGCCCGGGACAAGGGGAGAGGGGGCGTTTTGAATGAAGCGGGAACTGGATGCCTACTATGCAAAGAGGGCGGCCACCTACTCGGACCTGGATGAGCCCCCCACAATAGTGGCCTGTGTGCGGGCCCTGGGAATCAGGGACCACGTGGACATCATAGAGCCCAGGGAGGGTGAGTTGGTACTGGACGTGGGCTGCGGGACGGGACGCTTCTTCGCCCCCCTGGAACCGGCGAGGGTCTTCGGCGCCGACCTTACAGAGAATATGCTCCAGAGGGCAAAGGTCCACGGCCGCCCGGTGGTTCGAAGCGACGGGGAGTTCCTGCCCTTCAGGGACGGGAGCTTCGATATCGTCCATTCAGCAGGCCTGCTGGGGGTCTACAGGTCGAAAAAGATCATCGAGGAGTGCGCCAGGGTGGCGAAGAAGGGGGGGCGCATCTTCATAAGCTTCCCTTTAAGGGAGAGCGCCAGCGGGAGGGTCTTCCAGGTCTGCAAGACCCTCTTCGGCTACAACCCTACCCTCCTGGACTTCTGGTACAGCCGGGGGGAAATCAAAGCCATGTTCGACATCGAAGGGGTGAGGATAAAAAGGATGCACCGGCTGGGCTGGGAGCCGCCCTTCCAGCGCCTTTACAAGGGCATTGAGTCAGGATGGCTCGTGCGACTTTTCGGCTACCTGGAACCAAGGCTGAAGTACCTGCCCCTGTTCAGATACTTCTCTGCACGGATGCTGGTGGAGGCGGTGAAGGTTTAATCCT
>CAZHQS010000187.1:0-2790 GCA_964534545.1 Candidatus Hydrothermarchaeota archaeon | reverse complement strand
TGAGGACCGGTCTGATGCGCTCCAGGAGGTCCAGGAGCAGGGGGTCCATGGCGGAATGATACCTGCCCTTTCTGGACTCCTGGACCAGCCCGAAGAGGTTCTTAATCCCGAAGGTGACCCTGGTCAGGGTGTGGGTCTTGAGGATGGGGATGTTTATTATTCTGGATTCCAGGGCGAGTCTCGGGATGGAGGCCGTGCCGTAGGGGCCCTCTATTTCGAAACCCTCCACCTCGGCCAGGTTCACCAGGGGGCAGTCCAGGTCCAGCCCGGCGAAGACCCTGTCGATGTCCTTTCCCCAGGAGTGGGTCTCACCCAAAATCACTCGAGGAGTGATTTCCCTCACCTCCCGGATGACGGCCTCCACCATCTCCAGGTTGGTGGTCACCCCTTCCTTCAGGTAGCAGCAGAAATTGGGCTTCAGGAGGACCCTGTCATCGGGATGGATGACCCTCTCCAGGCCTAGCTCCTTCAAGATGGCTGGGATTGTATCCTCCCTGTACTTCCTCACCAAGACCTCCATGCCAATATCTATTGGGTCAGGGAGTCATTAAATTTTGGTAACCACCAACAACCTTTTACCGCTGATCCCAGGCCCTCTTTGAGACTGCTGAATCAACGTAGGCCCATTCCTCCAGGTTTAAAGTTTATATACCATAAGCGTACCTGGTTATCCACACAAACCTGGGATGGGTGTCATTAATTGGGTTTTTGGCATGGACTGTTCCGGGACAGGAGGTAACTGATTTGAAGATAGAAGATGGTGATATCGTGCATTTCCATTATACTGGGAAGTTCGAGAACGGCGAGATATTCGATACCTCGCAGGAAGATGCGGCCAGGGAGGCCGGGCTCCACAACTCCCAGATGAACTACCAGCCACTGGTGGTCAAGATAGGTGCCGGCCAGATCATAAAGGGTCTGGACGAGGCCCTCCTGGGCATGGAGGAAGGAGAGGAAAAGAAGGTGACCATCCCCCCGGAAAAGGGCTACGGTTCCAAGCGCCCGGAGCTTGTACAGGAGGTGCACCTGGAGGCATTCCGCCAGAGCGGCATAGAGCCAAAGGAAGGGATGCTGATTGGGACCTCCCAGGGGGCCGCGGTGGTGACCGGAGTCGGAGAGGATTTCGTGGAGATGGACTTCAACCACCCCCTCGCTGGAAAGACCCTGGTCTTCGAGGTAAAGGTCAAGGCCATAGAAAGGGAGTAAGTTCCTGCTGGCTGTGCCCCCTGGATGGTGGGCCTGACTGGATTCAGGGAAGCCATATTAACCAGCCTCATTGATTATGAGGCGCGGCGCAAAAAGGACCGAGTTAGTGGACTGCAATATCTCTCTAATAAACCTCGGCAAAGGCCCTCACCGGGAACGCCGCCGCTTTGACCTTTACCGGCACGGCATAGAATCTGAACCTTTTCCCTTCCAGCTCGCCCAGATTCCTTAGATTTTCGACAATCGGGATATTATTCTTCAGCAATAGGGAATGGGCAGGTCTTTCAGGACCCCTTGTGCTGTCAATGTTGATGGTGTCTATACCCACAAGTTTTGCCTTTTCTTCCACCAGGTATGCCGCCGCCTCTTTGGATAAATAGGGACCGGAAAAATACCTCTCATCCCCCCAGTATCTGTCCCAGCCTGTATGGAGCAGGACAGCCTTTCCTTTCAGGTCGTGACCCCCTATATCTCTCATCTCGATAGGCGCATCACCACCTTTGGAAGGGAGGTCAATCATGATTCCTTCATGGACAAAACTCTCCAGGGGCATCCTGCCGATATCATCCATATCCCCGTATCTATGGTAGGGAGAATCGACGTAAGTCGAAATACTGGTGACAAATTCGACCTCTGTGACCTCGAACTCGGCCTTCCCCTGGTAGCGCTCCCTGGACTCCTCATGGGTGAAAAATGGAGAAATCCTTGGCTGGGGAAACCCTTTGAAGACCGGCATTCCCTCCCTTAACTCATGGCTTAAATCCACAAATCTCATAAAAATAAAAAAGGAGTAGTAGGTCTTTCGACCTACTCACTCATCTCGAGGGTGCCCTGGACCCAGGTACCCACAGTCTCGAAGGTCCCACCGGTGGCCTTCAGGATCACATAGTCCTGGTACATGATGTCGCCCTTCTCGTCCATGGTCTTGTCGCCGGTTGCCCCTTTATAGCCCTTGGAAAGGTCGTAAAGGGCATCCTTTATCTTCTCGCCGTCGTTGGCGCCAGCGGCCTCCATGGCAGCAGCGACCATCATGGTGGCGTCGTAGGTGGTATCGGCATAGATGCCGGGCTCCTCACCCGGGTACATGGCCTTGAAGCGGTCCAGGAAGTTCTTGTACTCCGGGGAGTCCTGGTCCTGGGGTGCGGGCTTTGTCAGGAGCATGCCCTCCATCAGCTCGGACAGGCCGGGATAGTCGAACATCTCCTCCGAGGCGATGCCCTCGGCCGATATCCACGGCAGGGTGATGCCAAGCTCGGCGGCCTGCTTTATCAGCACCGAACCGTCCTGGGGATAGCCCACGAACATGATCATGTCGGCGCCCGAGTCCTTTATCATGCCCAGCTCGGTCCTGTAGTCGCCCTTGTTCTCGTCGAACTCCACCGTCGCGACCACAGAGCCGCCGCCGGCCTCGAAGTTCTCCTTGAAGACCTTCTCGAAGGCGATGCCGTAGTCGTTGTTCACCACCAGGACTGCGGCCTTCTTATACCCCTGCTGCAAGGTCAGGTCGGACATGACCTTGCCCTGGAGGTCGTCGGAGGCCACCACCCGGAAGATATAATCTCCGGCATCGGTGACGGCCGGGCT
>CAZHQS010000186.1:0-2803 GCA_964534545.1 Candidatus Hydrothermarchaeota archaeon | reverse complement strand
AGGCTATCCATCTCATTCGCTTCACCTTATTAGATCGGAAAAGGGAGTATTTATGCTTATTTCAAAACCTTTAATATGGTGCGGCCCCAAGCCAGGGATGATGATCGTCTATTCCCCCCGCTACCTGTACCACAGCCAGGAGTTCCACCCCGAGCACCGGGGGCGCCTCAAGGCCATCATGGCCCATCTGGAAGCCCACGGTGTCCTCGAGAAGGTCCCCCTGGTGGAGCCCCGGCCAGCCGAAAAGGAGGACATCCTCAGGGTCCACATGGAAGCGCATTTTGAAAACGTCAGGGAACGGGCGTCCAAGGGCTCTGGCTACTTCGACCCCGACACCTACTACAACGAGAAGTCCTTCGATACCGCCATGCTGGCCGCCGGGGGAGTCCTTAGCTGTGTTGATGGCTTTTTCGAGGACTCCCGCTATTCCTTCGCCCTGGTCCGTCCCCCGGGCCACCACGCCACGCCAGAGAGGGCCATGGGCTTCTGCCTCTTCAACAACGTGGCCATCGCCGCCAGGTACGCCCAGGAGGTCAAGGGCGCAGAGAAGGTGTTCATCCTGGACTTCGACGTCCACCACGGCAACGGCACCCAGGACGCCTTCTACACAGACCCCTCGGTGCTCTACATGTCCACCCACCAGGAGCACCACTACCCCGGCACCGGTCGGGTACCCGAAATCGGCGAGGGCGACGGGGAGGGCTTCACCGTCAACTGCCCCCTGCCCTCCGGGACCTCCGATGGGGGGTACCTCCGGGTCATGGACGAGATATTCCTCCCCCTCCTGGACCAGTTCGCTCCGGACCTCCTCCTGGTCTCGGCGGGCTACGACGGTCACAGGGACGACCCCCTGGCGGGATTGGACCTCTCCACCCGGTGCTACTTTGAGATTGCCAGGCGCATCAAGGACCACACCGAAGGGGCCGTCTTCTGCCTGGAGGGAGGCTACAACCTCCGGGCCCTGCCGGAATCGGTCAGGGCCACCATGACACCCCTGTTTGGCCTCGATGGAGCCCCTGAAGAGATAGGTGATGAAGGGGTCTCGGGGCACCTGGAGTCCAGAATCGCTGAGGTAAAAAAGGAACTGGCTGGATACTGGGAGCTCTAGGGTTGAATTTTATTTACCATGGGACAATTCTGGGATAGGGTGCATGCTTAGAGTTGCCCTAATCCTTCTGCTTTTGAGCCTGGGTTGCACGGAGGCTGGTCCGGAAAGGGCCGTGGAGACCACAGCCGTCCAGGAGGCGCCCCAGGCCCTTGAGGCCCCTGAACCTACCCCCGAGCCGGCGCCGGAAGCCTCCCCCGAACCCACCGTGACCCCTGCCCGGGTGGAGTACGAGAAGAACCCCACCGACGACCCCTTCCTGGACAGGAACGGCGACGGGTTCCAGGACGTGCTCCTGGCCAAGAACAGGGTCCACTACGACCTGGACTTTGACGGGAAGTTCGACTACACCACCTCCCTGAAGTTTACAGAGTACACCTCGGAGGGGCACAGGGAGTATATCGAGAGCGGCTTCGACAAGGCGGTATACCATAACCTGACCATGGCGGGCCTTGAGTCCCTCTGCGCCAACGACCGGGAGGCTGCCGGGTGGATAGAGGAGAACTTCGACAAATACTACTTCTACCACGATGGTTACAGCTTCCTGGCAATATTCTCGGACAGTGAAGTCAACGACATCAGGATAAAATCCCCCAAGGAGAAGGGGGAGTACGACTACCGGGTGATCTTCAATCCCGACGGCTCCATCCGGAGCATCAGGAAGGGCACGGAATCCGTCATTCTGTCAGAGTACGATTACGAGACCGGTGAACACAAGGGAGAGAAGGTCTACCTGCCCACAAAAATCGAGACCATAGATGACCTGGAGGCCATAAAGGCCCAGCTTGATACCTACTTTGCCTAGGTTTACTCAATCAGGTACTCGTGGGTGATCTTGGCCCTGGCCCCCAGCATGATACCTACTGAACAGTACTTCTCCATGGACAGGTTTACGGCCTGCTCCACCGCCTTCTCCGAGACATCACCCTTTATGATGTACCTGACGTGGATGGTCTCCCAGATGTAGGGTAGCCTCTTGCGCTTCTCCCCTGTTATCTCCACGGTGAGACCCTGGAAGGGCTGTCGCTTCTTCTCCAGCAGGTGGGCCACGTCCATGCCGGTGCAGCCGGCCATGGCCATCAGGAGCATCTCCATGGGGTTGAGGCCCTCCCTCTCCCCCTCATCCGGTATGGGGGCCATGATGAAGGTCTGTCCGTCCGGGTCCCTTCCCTGGAAACGGGAGTCCCCGAGCCATTTGGCAGATACTTTCACTTTCATTTTATCACTCTCCCGGGTCCTTGGGGCCCTTGCCGTGGTGCTCCTCCTCCCAGATGGCAACCCTTGGGTTCACGACCCCATAGTGCTGGAGGGAATAGGGCTTTATATCCAGGACCGGAGAGCCGTCCATGGCATCCAGACCACTTAGATAGAGCCGATTCCCCTCGACCTTGATGATCCGGCAGGGGGTTATCCCCACAGGATTCGGCCGGAAGGAGCCCCCGGAAGCGAAGACGCCAATCTCTGGATAGCGGGGGTCCTCAAAGGGGCGAACTATGAGACCATGGTCCGTGGACAGATGCATGTGATAGACCACGAAACAATGGGAAAAGTGTTCCTCCAGACCCCTCAGCCCCTCTTCAAACTCGGGAAAGACTTCCACCATTCCCTCCCCTCGGCCGTGCTCATATTCATCACGTTGTTCTGGGTTCCTGAATCCTGACCTGACAATACCCACTGGCTTGTAGCAGACTTCCATAA
>CAZHQS010000185.1:0-2820 GCA_964534545.1 Candidatus Hydrothermarchaeota archaeon | reverse complement strand
CCCTCACAAACCTCTCCGCCATCTTGGGGTATGAGAGCACGTGCACATGGAGGTATGAAGCCAGGGTGTTCTGTTTTATGATGCCGTCCTTGGCGCCCTCTATCCCGGTCCCCCTCTCGTTCTTGTAAGCGAAGTCCAATTTCCCCAGCGCCTCCACCTTGGAGTGGTGGAACTCGTGGCCCACCAGCCGGGCGCCCTTGGGGTAGAGGAAGGTGTCCTTGGCAACGTCGGTTATCACATAGCCCAGGGCCTGGAACCTCTCCTGCATACGGGTCCTTATGGGCAGATAGCCCACCATCTCATGTGTGGCGCCTTCCTTGGTGACGATCTCTTCCCCCAGGTACATGAGGCCCCCGCACTCCCCGTAGACCGGGCGTCCCTCCTCGCAGAAGGTGCGGATGGCTTCTCTTAGGGAAACGTTCTTTTCCAGCTGTTCCGCGAAGACCTCCGGGAACCCTCCACCTATGTAGAGGGCGTTCACTTCGGGGAGCCTTTTATCTTCTATGGCGTTTATCGTGACCAGCTCCGCCCCCCGGGCCCTCAGGGCGTCCAGGCTGTCCTGGTAGTAGAAGGTGAAGCACTCATCACGAAGGATGCCTATTTTTGCGCCAGTCTCGTCTTTGGGCTGGAAGATGGGGTTTATCTCCACATCCTCCATCTCACCGGCCGCCTCGGCAATCTCGATTATCCGGTCCACGTCCATGAACTCCTCCACCAGGGCGGCCAAGTCGTCGAAGAGGGCATCCAGACGCTCTCTCTCATAGGCCGGGACCAGACCCAGGTGGCGCTCCGGGACCTTCACCTCTGGCCTGCGGGGCACCGTGCCCAGGACCTCCATCCCTGCCAGCTTCTCCACGGCCAGGCGGGCCTTGTCCCTGTGGCGCTTTGAGCCCATGCGGTTGAGGATGACCCCTCTGATGTCCACATCCCTGTCGAAGAGTTTGTAGCCCAGCACAAAGGGAGCGGCGGTCCTGGACATGCGCTCGGCGTTGGCGATGAGGGCCACCGGCGCCTGGATGATCTTGGATATCTCGGCCGATGATCCCTTCTCCTCCAGGGCGTTGTGGGAGTCGTAGAGCCCCATGGCCCCCTCCACCACCGCGATATCGGCGCCACGGCTGTTGCGCTGGAAGGTCTCCAGGATGTCCCCGGGGGTCATCATGAAGCCGTCCAGGTTCCTGGAGGGCTGGCCTGTGGCCAGGTGGTGGTAGCTTGGATCGATGAAATCCGGACCCGTCTTGAAGGGCTGGACCTTCAGCCCCCTGTCCCGCAGGGCCCGCATGAGGCCCATGGAGAGGGTGGTCTTACCGGCCCTGGATGATGTGCCTGCCAGGAGGATGCGGGGGATGTCCATATTAGACAAGTGGCGGCGGCCATGATTTAAAGGTTGTCTATCTTCCTCAAAGGTTATATACCGTCGGGACAGGTGTATAACTATGTTCCCGGGGGTCAACGAGGAATGCGAATACTTGGACCTGGAAACCTGTAGCTGTATTCTGATAGACGAGAAGGGCCAGATGCCCAAGCTCACCCATGGGTGCAACTGCCTGGAATGCCTGATAGGTCTCTACAAGGCAAGGGGGAGCCGCGGGGGGACCCGTCCTCCCGAAGGCATAATTAAATAGCAGCCTAGCCAATACCCAATCCATGAGGACCATTATAGTTGGTTCCGGAGCAGGGGGCGCCACGGTGTCCAGGTCCCTGGCTGGAAAAAGGGAGGTCACAGTCCTAGAGAGGGGTCCGCCCCTGAAGGGATGCGGGGCCACGGGCCTGCCCGCCAAGTACTACGAGATAATAGACGCGGGCTCCCTGGAGATCTGGCAGTGCCTCTGCGACGGAGGGTCCACGGCGGTGTCCCTGGGAAACGCCGTCAGGACCCTGGAGGAGGAGTGCCGATCCCTGGGGGTGGACATCTCAGGGGAGCTGGACTCCCTTCAAAGGGACCTCGGCGTTACCGAAATGCCCCCTGGGGCCATGGGGGAGACCACCAGGAGGCTCTTCCGGGTCATGGAGGATTCCGGGTATGGCCCTGTGGCCATGCCCAAGGTCATCGATTTTACCAGGTGCACCGGCTGCGGCAGGTGCGCCTTCGGGTGCCTCTCCGGGGCCAGGTGGGACTCCCGAAGGACGCTGGAGGGGAGGGTGGTCAACGGTCTCCGGGTTACCAGGGTCCTGTTCAAAAAGGGTGAGGTCAAGGGGGTCGAGGGCATGGTGGAAGGAAGAAAGATAGTCATGGAGGCCGATGAAGTGGTCCTCTCGGCCGGGGCCCTGCACACCCCGGCCATCCTCCAGGCCAGCGGCATCCAGGCAGGTCAGACCCTCTTCGTGGACCCCTTCGTCACCGTGGGGGGCGTCCTCGAGGGAGCCAACCAGGACCGGGAGGTCCCCATGGGGTTTTACGCGGATTTTGGAGGATTTGTCCTGTCACCCCATTTCTCCATTTTCCTCCAGCGCAAACTCGGAAAAGAGCCCGGGGACATGGCCGGGCTCATGGTGAAGGTCAAGGATGAGATGGTGGGTTTTGTGGAGGGGACCAGGGTGGAGAAGACCCTCACGAAAAAGGACAGGGAAAGACTCCAGGAAGGCATAGGCGTGGCCCGGGAGGTCCTGGAAGAGATGGGGGTACGGGACATCACAGTCACCCATATCAGGGGGGTCCACCAGGGGGGGACCTATCCCCTGAGGTCCCGGGAACTGGATACAGAGATGGAGGGCCTCTACGTGGCCGATGCTAGCCTCCTGCCCGCGGCCCCTGGAAAGCCACCCATGCTGACGGTCATGGCCCTGGCAAGGAAGGTGGCAGGACGGATCCTTGAGGGG
>CAZHQS010000184.1:0-2836 GCA_964534545.1 Candidatus Hydrothermarchaeota archaeon | reverse complement strand
ACCGAGCCCCCCGAGAAATGCCCCTCCTGTGACCATGATCGGGGCTATTACCAGGTGAAGTGCGAGGAGTATTAAGGGGGTGAGGTACAAAATGGTACAGGTAAAGGCCCGGGGTCAGGTCTATAAATGCAGCGTCTGCGGAAACATAGTGGAGGTCCTGCATGTGGGCGGCGGCGAACTGGTCTGCTGCGGCCAGCCCATGGAGCTCCAGGAGGAGAACACCGTGGACGCCGCCGTGGAGAAACACGTGCCGGTAATAGAGAAGACCGGCACCGGGGTGATAGTGAAGGTCGGCTCGGTTCCCCATCCCATGGAGGAGGACCACTACATCCAGTGGATAGAAGTAACCGCCGACGGCAGGGTTTACAGGAAGTTTTTGAACCCTGGGGACAGGCCAGAGGCCGAGTTTGAGGTCAAAGCAGAGACCATCCAGGCAAGGGAGTACTGCAATCTCCACGGGCTGTGGAAGTCGTAAAAGAAGAGGGCGAATTTGGAGTCAGGCAGGTTTTGATACCGACAGTTTTTGTTGCGTGTTTAGCGCAGCAAAAATTTATCAGGCATCTCAACCTTTTAACAGCCTCGCGGCCCTCTCCCAACAATATCCGTCGGACTTATGGTCAGACCATAATCCCCTCGGCTTGTCGTGAGATAACCGGTCAGCTTTACCTGATTTCTCCTTCGCCACTGTTACATTGTCCATCCATGTATTTAAAGTCTCTTTGAAAACTTTTACAAGAGCAGGACAAATGATTTATACACCACTGCCTCAAGACCTGCCCCTTTTTGTATTGAGATTGAAGAATTACTGGCATCTCGCTGGGGGCAGTAATAGATGGGCCATTTGGGTTCCCCCTTCGGGACAACATGCTAATCCCCTCTACTTCTATTGGAAGGAAGGGCTATTGAAATAAATTAACAATAGGCCGGGTCATCCCCGTCATCATCGACTGGTTGTCCCCTCCCCCTGGGGTGCTTGATGCGCTTCTTCTGCCTGGGGTCCAGACCCAGGAAGGCCACGGCCTGGCTCTCGTTTAGCCAGAACTTCTCCTGGCCGCTCAGGGATTCCCTTATGATCACCCCCTCGGCCTCCAGGGTCCTGAGGAGCCTTTGCACCTGGAAGTCCCTCTTTCCCAGGACGGCCTTGAAGTCCTCCAGGCTCCTGGGCTGGCGCTGCCTCAGCAACGTGATGGCCGTCTTGGCCTCCTCCCTGCTGATGACCCGGGCCATGATCATCCGATGTAGGATGTGGATAGGTCCGTGGGCCCCCGCTGGGGGACTTCCTTTGGCCTGACCAGCTCGATCTTGCGGAAGTTCTCCTCATACTGGGCGATGTGGTTTCCCAGGACCTGGTGGAGTTCCTTGGCCCGCTCCGGGGACATGAAGGCCCGGAACAGGACCTTGAACCCGCCGCCTGGGATCCCAGGCACCGATATCCCCAGGTCCAGGTAGAACTCATAGGGGCTGCTCCCCACCTGGAAGAAGTTTACGGCCTGGCCGCTCTCCACATCCTCAGGCACCTTCAGGTTAATGGTTTGTTTTTGACCCTTCTGCATTTTTCAACCTCCTCTTATCTCCTGCAGGACCTCCCTGGCCCTGTCCATACGGACCTTCTTCTCGGCCACCAGGACCTCTACCACCCTGTCGATCTCATCCCCTTCGGCCCCGGCCATCACTGCTATGTTCCTGGCATGGAGGCCCATGTGGCCCCTCTGGATGCCCTCGGTGGCCAGGGCGCGAAGGGCCGCGAAGTTCTGGGCCAGCCCCACGGCGGCCATGACCTCCCCCAGCTCGTTGGCGGTCTTGACCCCCAGGATCTTGACACATGCCTTTGCCACGGGATGGACTGCCGTCGCCCCCCCGATGAGGCCCACGGCCATGGGGAGCTCGATTTTGCCCACCAGGTCCCCTGCCTCGTTCTTCTCGTATCTCGTCAAGGGCTTGTACTCTCCGGTCAGGGCGGCATAGGAATGGGCCCCTGCCTCGATGGCCCTGGTGTCGTTGCCGGTGGCCAGGACCAGGGCGGTTATCCCGTTCATGATACCCTTGTTGTGGGTGGTGGCCCGGTAGGGATCGGCATCGGCGAAGGCATAGGCGTTGAGGACGCCCTCCACCACCTCGGGACCGCCGATGGCCTCCTTGGCGAAGACGGCCTCGGCCCTGGCCAGGCGGTGGACCGCCAGGTTTGAGATGATCCGGAGGTAAACCCTGCCCCCCGTGAGGTCCTCGAGTTCCGGTGCCATGGCCTCGGCCATGGTGTTTACCGCATTGGCCCCCATGGCGTCCCGGCAGTCCACTATGAGGTGGGTGATGAGCATTGGCCCCCTGATGGTATCGATGACCCTGACCTCCAGGTCCCTGGCCCCGCCGCCGAACTTCACCAGGACGGGGTCCTGGTCGTTGGCCAGGGCCAGAAGCTCCTCCTTGTTGGCCAGGATCTTTTCCTTTGCCTCCTCTGGATTCTCGATACCGGTAAGTTGGATCTGGCCGATCATCCTGGGCTCGGTGGAGGATGTGCTGAACCCCCCTTTGGCCCGGGCCATCTTGGCGGCATTGGAGGCCGCGGCCACCACCGAGGGCTCCTCGATGGCCATGGGGATGAGGTAGTCTTTCCCATTAATCAGGAAGTTGGTGGCGATGCCCAGGGGCACGTCCATGGTACCGATGACGTTCTCGATCATCCGGTCCACCTGTTCCATGGCAATCCCGCCGGTCTTTGAGATGGAACCGGCTTCATCCTCAGAAAGACCTGCAAACTCCTTGACCTTCTCCAGCCTCTCCTGGGGTGGAAGTTTGTAAAAACCAGAAATCTTTGATGTCTTCATAATCCATCACTCCG
>CAZHQS010000183.1:0-2842 GCA_964534545.1 Candidatus Hydrothermarchaeota archaeon | reverse complement strand
TGCCCCAGCCGGGATTTGAACCCGGGCCGAGACCTCCGCAGGGTCCCAGTCTATCCAGACTAGCCTACTGGGGCAGCAGGATAACCAATTAATATTTTCCCCTATAAGAAGATGTCCTTGATTTCCTCCAGATCCTCCAGGGCATGGTGGCTGGTAAAATCCAGGGTCAGGGGGGAGATGGAAACCTTCCCTTCAATCCTTACGGCATGGACGTCCGTGCCCTCCTCGGCCTGGTAGATGGCGTCGCCGTCGATCCAGAAGTATTTTCTGCCCCTGGGGTCGTAGCGCTCCTTCACCCTGGTGGTGTACATCCTCCTGGCAAGCCTGGTGATGGCCACTGGAGGCATCTCCTCAACCCCTGGGACGTTCACATTCAGGACGTCCACCCCTTCTGGCAGGCCTTCCTCCAGTACATGGTCTGCAAGCCTTCGAAGGACCTCCTGGGACACCCTGAAATCCAGTTCCGGCAGCCTCCACCCGAACTCCACCCTGTCGCTGATGTGGAGGGAGACCGCTATGGCGGGTATCCCCTGGCTTGCGCCCTCCAGGGCCGCCCCAACGGTCCCGGAGGTAGTGGCCTCACAGCTCAGGTTTTCGCCGATGTTTATGCCAGAGACTATAAGATCCGGGGGGGTCTTGAGGATCCCGTAGGTCCCCACGATGACGGCATCCACCGGTGTACCCGAGACGGAGTATGCCTCCAGGTCGTCGATCTTCTCTTCGGCTATGGTCACCGGGGAGAAGAGGGAGATGGACCTGCCCACCCCGCTCTGCTGGACGGCCGGGGCCACCACTACTGTCCTCCCAAGGGATTTCACCGCCTCGGCGGCTGCCCGGATGCCAGGGGAGTTCACCCCGTCATCGTTGACCACCAAAATAGTTCTCAAGCTCGCTCCTCCATATCTTGTTCTTATATGTGTCCAGGGTCGCCTTAAAAAGTCCCAGGATTGCAGGCCCGATAATCAGCCCCATGGCCCCGAAGACCAGGGGTCCGCAGACGAAGCCCAGAAGCACCACAAAGGGATGGGTCTTCCCCTTTTTACCCGAGATATAAGGTCTGATGACGATGTCCGGCAAAAGGGTAAGAAACAGGACTCCGAGGAGGGCCGTGGCAAGGGCTGCTTCCTGGTTTCCGAAGAGGAAAAGGCCAAGGGAGAGGGGGACCCAGACCAGCCATGCCCCCACGATGGGCAGAAGGGTGGCAATCCCGGTGATAGAACCCATAAGGAAGGGGTAGGCTGCCAGGAGGGGGATGCCCAGGTACCTCCCGATGAGATAGAACCCTAGGCCAGCTATAAAGCCCACCGCCGCCGAGGTTATGAAGTGGCCGATGAAAACACCATAGAACATCTGGTCGATGGACTCCAGGTAGTAGGACCCCATGGGTCTTTTGGACGGGGGGGCCAGGGATATGAGGAATTCCTTCAGGGCAATTCTCTCCCTCAGCATGTAAAAGGACCCTGCGATGACGATGAAGGTCTTGAGCACAAGCTCGAAGCCGTATCCCACCCCTGCCAGGACCTTCTCGGGGCCCATCCTCTCCTTGACCAGGTCCAACGAGGAGACGTAGAGGGTCTGCCAGTCCACCTCCTCCTGAAAGGGCATGGATATAGCAAGGCTGTCCAACTGGGCGAACTCTCTGGTGTAGATGCTCATGAGCTGGATGCTGATGAGGACCACAGGCAGGATGGCCAGGACTACCACAATAATGGCTGCCAGGGACCTCACCTTTACGATCCTTTCCAGCCTTTCTGTCAAGGGATGGGTGATGTAGGCGAAGAAGGCCGCCAGGATGACCGCATCAAGCATGGGTCTTATGACGTAGAGGGAGGCAAAAAAAAGGACGAGCAACGCCCCGCCCAGGACCACCCAGTCTGCCTTCTTTTCCATAATTCTTTATGCTGTCCAGGTGGAATAAAATATTATTGGCCTAGAAGCAGGATGGCTGCCATTAAAAGAACCACAAGGAAAAGGAGTGCCTTGAGTCTCTCCTCTCCAGCAACAACTGCCACCCTTACGCCTATCAATGCCCCGGTTGCTGCAAAGCCGCCGGTTAGGAGGCCCACCCACATATCCACATAGCCCAGGGAGAAGTAACCTGAAAGGGCCATGGTGTTTGCCACGAAGACCATGGCCTGGGAAGTCCCGACGGCTGTTAACACCGGGAAACCGGCCATGGCGAGAAAGAGGATGGTGACGGTTCCAAGGCCTGCTCCAAACATCCCTATGAGTGTCCCAATCCCAAAAGACCCGAGGATAAGGGTTTTCCGCCCCATACCCCCTTCCTTTTCAGAACTTTTGGTGAAGAGGGCCAGGGCCATGAGGACCATAAAGCCTCCGAAGACCTTTCTGAGGTAATCCGGAGGAGACATGTGGGTGAGAAGGGTGCCGGTGAGGCTCCCTGCCACCAGCACCGTGAAAAGGGGGAGGGCTGCTTTCAGCTGGACATTGCCTGCCCGTAGGTGGCCAATCAACCCGGCGAAGGAGTCCATGACAAAGGTGACCCGGGAGGTCCCTATGGCGGATTTTATGGGCAGGCCCAGGATTACAAGGGTGGGGATTAATATGAGCCCTCCGCCCCCGAGGGTGGAGTCTAGGATGCCTGTGAGAAGGGAGATGGCAGCCAGCAGGAGGATGTCGACAGGGTCCATGGGCGGTATTCTGCCATAAAGTTCTTATATTTTCATGCAAATATCGAAGAGATACCCTAAGCGGGGGTAGCCAAGCGGTCAACGGCGCTAGATTCAGGGTCTAGTCGATAAGTTCGTACGAGGGTTCGAATCCCTTCCCCCGCACTTGGATCCACTTGTCACCCTCCTCGGCTTAGCGCTGTCGCTAAAGC
>CAZHQS010000182.1:0-2878 GCA_964534545.1 Candidatus Hydrothermarchaeota archaeon | reverse complement strand
TCCTCTTTATTCCTTTCAAAGGCCTCCTTATAATCCTCTGGTTTCAGTCTTCTAGTGATGATGCTTTCCAGGATGCCTGGAAATCTCCCGCGGATCTCCTGCATATCCTCTATTCCCATCTTGAAATAGGAGATATTGGCGTTCACCGACCCGAAGACCACCCTGTTGCCGAGAACCATCTCCCTGAGGATTCCTGAGAAATCGCTGCATCCTTTCCCCGGCGGATAGACCCCCAGCATGCACAGGATCCCGTTATTGTTCAAGAGCCCCAGGGAATCGGTGGCAACCCCGATATTTCCTGTTGCTTCAATTATGAGGTCGAATCCAGAATCCCAGGTGTTCAGGGGATTCTCCCGGGTGCTGACATAATCACCGCCCACATCTTCAACCATCCTTGTCCTAATACTCTCCTCCTCCCTCCCGACGGCGGTGACTTCCAGACCCTTCAGCCTCAATATCATGGTCGCTATTATCCCGAGGGGACCAACCCCCAGCACAAGGGCCTTCTTTGGTTCCCACTGAAGTCTTTCCTGAATTTTATAGGACTGGTAAACCGCCTTCTCAGCGATGCTGAAAGGCTCCAGGAGGACTGCAACCCCCTTTAACTCCTCCGGAACCTTCACCAGGAACCCGCCATCGGTACTGGCGTATTCCGACGCAAAACCATGCAGACCTTTGATCCCGTGCTCCCTGAACTGCCCCTTGGTGCACATATCGGACTCCCCTTTCCGGCAGTTAGGACAGTCGTCGGGCCTTCTCACGGTGGGCACCACCAAGTCCCCTTTTTCGAATCCTTCCACCTGGTTCCCGGCCTCCTCCACCCTTGCTAGGCACTCGTGTCCAATGATCAGGTAATCGGAACCCTCCGGCGGGGTCCCATAGATCCCCTGATTTATCTCGATATCCGTGCCGTCTATGCCGACCTCTTGAACCTTTAGAAGCACCTCGTTTTCCCCAATTTCAGGTCGGGGCAGTTCTATCAACCTGGCAGAATCCTTTTCCCCCGGGATAATTGCGACTCCCTTCAATTAACCAACACCCCCACAATCATACAAAAATATTTCTTGGGGAATCCCCTATATTAATTTTTGTGGGGTTAGGTTAGAGTGTATAAAAAGATCGAGGACTACGGCATCATCGGGAACCTGGAAACCTGCGCCCTGGTAGGAAATGACGGGTCCATAGACTGGTGCTGCTTCCCCCATATAGAGTCGCCATCGGTCTTTGCGGCCATCCTGGACAAGGAAAAGGGTGGGCACTTTGCAGTCAGGCCCGCAGGCCCCTTCCAGTCCAGGCAGAAGTATGTGGAAAGCACCAACGTCCTCCAGACCGTGTTCCGCACCCCTACCGGCACCGCCATCCTGACCGACTTCATGCCCATGGAGGGGGAGGGAGGAGGCACCCACCACACCCGGGCCGTCTTCAGAAAGGTGACCTGTGATGAAGGGGCAGTGGAGATGGAGGCGGATTTCATGCCCAGATTCGACTATGCCAGGGCAGAAACAGTGGTGGAACCTATCAGGGACGGGGTTGCGGCCAGGGGAAACGGCGAAACCCTCTACCTTAAAAGCTCCATAGGGTTCAACACCGGGGAAGGCCGCGCCACCGGGTCCTGGGCCCTCCAGGAGGGTGAGGTACTCTGGCTGGCCCTCTACTACGGCCGGGAAGGACCCCTGGATTTGGGGGCATGGGACGCCGCCCTGGAGGGCACCATCAGGTACTGGGAGGACTGGGGCCACAAATGCGGCTCCGGGACGTGCATATTCTACGGGCCGTGGCACGAGCATGTGGTCAGGTCCGGCCTTGTGCTGAAACTTTTGACCCACCATGAGACAGGGGCCATCTGTGCCGCCCCTACCACCTCCCTGCCCGAGGCAATCGGCGGGGTCCGCAACTGGGATTACAGGTTCAGCTGGATCAGGGACTCGGCCTTCACGGTGCAGGCCCTCTACAACCTGGGCCATGGAGAGGAGGCAAAGGGCTACCTGAGGTGGTTCATGGAGCTCTGCAGGGAGCGCCATGAGCCCTCCGACATCCAGATTATGTACGGTCTCCACGGAGAGCAGGACCTGGAGGAGCGGGTACTGGAGCACCTGTCGGGGTACAGGGGCTCCCGGCCCGTCAGGGTAGGAAACGGGGCGGCCAAACAGCGGCAGCTGGACATCTACGGCGAGTTGCTCAACGCCTTCTATGAGATGGCCAGATACGGGGAGGATATCCCGAAGGGGGAGTGGGGCTACATCAGGAAGATAGTTGATTACGTCTGCCAGGTATGGGACACCAGGGATGCCGGCATCTGGGAGGTGAGGGGCGAGGCGAGACATTTTGTCTACTCCAAACTCATGTGCTGGGTGGCCATTGACAGGGGAATCAAAATCGCCGGTCTTCACGGATTCGAAGCGCCCCTTGACAGGTGGGAGAGGACCAGGCGGGAAATCAGGGAGGCCATCCTGGAAAGGGGTTTCAACCAGGGGTTGAACAGTTTCGTCCAGGCCTTCGACTCCGAGACCTTGGATGCCACAAGCCTCCTGATACCTATGATGGGTTTCCTGCCTTTTGACGACCCCAGGGTCCAGGGGACCATCGATGCCACTCTAAAACATCTGATGGCCGGAAACGGTCTGGTCTATCGCTATAAAGGGGAGGACGGACTGCCGGGAGAGGAGGGGGCCTTTGTCCTGTGCACCTTCTGGCTGGTGGACGCCCTGGCCCTCTCCGGGCGTGTGGAAGAGGCCGGGGAGGTCTTCAACGGCATCATGAACCACATCAGCCCCCTGGGGCTCTTCGCCGAGGAGGTGGACCCGGAGACAGGGGAACAGCTGGGCAACTTCCCCCAGGCATTCAGCCACATCGGCCTTGTAAACAGCGCCCTCTACCT
>CAZHQS010000181.1:0-2918 GCA_964534545.1 Candidatus Hydrothermarchaeota archaeon | reverse complement strand
GGTGGAAAGATGGTATGCGACGAGGTAAGGGAAACCGCCGAGAGGATATTCACCATGGAGATCCGGGGGGCGGCCAAGATCGGCAGGAGCGCCGCCCGGGCGCTCAAGACATGTGCAGAGAAGAGCAGCGCAGGGACCAGGGAGGCATTCCTCAAAGAACTGGGGGAGGCCGCCAGGGCCCTCACAGAGGCCCGGCCCAGCGCCGTCTCCCTGCCCAATGCGGTTCGGTTCGTGGTGAACCGGGCCAGGACATGCCCCACTGAAGACGTGGCCAGGCTGAAGGAGGAGGTGGCTGCTGCCGCGGGGGAGTTCATCGAGAACTCCATGAAGGCCCTGGAAAGGATATCCAAGATAGGCGCCCGGCGGATTTCAGACGGCGACACCGTCATGACCCACTGCAACTCCTCCCTGGCCCTGGGCATCATAAAGGAGGCATGGCGCCAGGGAAAAAAGATAAAGGTCATGGCCCCGGAGGCCAGGCCCCGCTACCAGGGCCACATCACCGCCAGGGAGCTGGCAGGGGAGGGAATACCTGTCACCCTCATGGTGGACTCGTCAGTCAGGACCTTCATGAAGAAGGTGGACAAGGTGGTGGTGGGGGCCGACAGTGTTGCCGCCAATGGGGCTGTCATAAACAAGATAGGCACCTCCCAGCTCGCCCTGGCCGCCCAGGAGGCCCGGGTGGTCTTCATGGTGGCGGCCGAGACCTACAAGTTCCACCCCGAGACCATGGTGGGGGAGCTGGTGGAGATCGAGGAGAGGGACCCCGCCGAGGTGGCGAACCCGGAAGACTTCCCCGGAGTTGAGATAAGGAATCCGGCCTTTGACGTCACCCCGCCGGAGTACATCGACCTCATCATCACCGAGAAGGGTGTCATCCCGCCCCAGGCCGCCATAACCATCATAAAGGAGGAGTTCGGCTGGCTTCTCTCAGACTCCCTGTGGTGATTTTCCTCCTCTTTCTGGCGGCCCCGGTCCACGGAGTGGAGCTGGACTCCTACACCATCGTGTCCAGTATAGAGGGGACCACGGTCATGGAGGACCTCTCCGTGAAAATCATAAACGACGGGCATGCCGAGCTTCGGTCGGCGACTCTGTCGGTGCCGGGCCACATGGAGGTACTGTCGGTGGAGGATTCCTACGGCCCCATCGCCTTCACGGTCTCCGGGACCCAGGTCAAGTCCCTCGATATGGATTTCCCGGTGCCCGTGGGGCCCTTGGAGGAGCGCCTCCTGGTCCTGAAGCTCCGCTCCGGGGCCCTGGTAACCGAGAAGGACGGATACTTCGAGTACCTCCTGGTCTTCACCCCCCGCCAGAACATCACAAACTTCGAGCACCTGCTGAAACTTCCAAAGAATGCGGAGCTCTTCTCTCCGGGGGAGTCCTTCGACATGGTGGTGCCCCCGGCAGAATTGAGTGATGCCTACAAGACCCCTTCTCTCTTCTGGAGGATGGCGCTTCCCGCCAACCAGCCCGTGGTCTTCCTGGTGAGATACAGGGCCGAGGTCTCCAGCCCCCTGGACTGGGCCGCCCCACTGGCAGGCGCCCTCATTCTCATGGGGGGCCTTTATGTCGCCGGGACACGGGCAAAAAGGATTTATACCCGGAAAAAGAAGATAGAGTCCCTGAGAATCCTGAACGAGAACGAGAGGCGAGTCGTGGAGGAAATCGCTAGGAACGAGGGGATAAAACAGTACGAGCTCCTGGAGCGCCTGGGCTGCTCCAAGGCGTCCCTGAGCAAGATCCTGACCCGCCTGGAGCAGAGGGGCCTGGTGGCGAAAAAGAAGTACGGCAAGGTCAACAGGCTCTATCTGGGCGAGAAATTCCAATAGTTGAAACAGTTTCCTCAACAGGATTATGGATGGTTTCTGCCAAAAAGATGTCCAAAAACAAAGGAGGTCAAAAGGACATGGATTCGAAAATCGCAACCCTGTGCCTGGTGCTCCTGGTTGCAGCGGCCCCGGTGTCCGCCGCCATGGGCGGCCTGGCCGGAGCTGCCGAGGTAGAAGAAGAGCATAGGGGAGTAATGGAACAGAACGAGACCCCCCCGGTAACGACTATAGTTAAACCGGAGCGGAGGGTCGTAATAATAGACGATATAAAGGAATTCAAAAGAGGTGGAATAACCCGGGAGGACGTCCGAAGGAGGATAGTCCGTGAGTACAGGGAAGGGACCCTGGACCGGGACGACCTGAGGAAGGTCCTGACCAAGTCATACGCCCGGGGCGAGCTTAGAAGGGACGACCTGCGCTGGCTCATCGGCAACATGTACAAGGCCGGGGAGCTCAAGCGGGACGACATGAGGTGGCTCATCACCCAGGGATACAAGGAGGGCGAGCTCACCAGGGAAGACATGAGAGAGCTGATCACCGCATCCTACAAGAACGGCGAGCTCACCCGGGAGGACATGAAATGGATCCTGACCAAGTCCTACAGGGCAGGGGAACTTAGCCGGGACGACCTCAGGGAGATCATCGCCAAGGGCTACAAGCACAGGGAGCTGACCCGGGATGACGTGAAGTGGCTCATCACCCAGGGATACAGGACAGGAGAACTTAACCGGAACGACCTCCGGGAGATCCTGACCAAGTCCTATGCCAGGGGCGAGCTGAAGAGGGAGGACGTGAGATGGCTCCTGGTCCAGGCCTACAAGGAAGGGGTCCTCAAGAGGAGCGATCTGAGGGAGCTGCTGACCGCTGCCTACAACCAGGGCGAGCTGACCAGGGAGGACATCAGGTGGCTCCTGGTCCAGGCCTACAAGAGCGGCGAACTGACCAAAAGGGACATGGTCGAACTCCTGACCGCAGCCTACAAGAACGGCGAACTGACCGAGAGGGATATCAAGTGGCTGCTGGGAAAGGCCAAAGAGCAGGGTGAACTCGAGGATGCCGAGGCCATAGGGAAAAGGATACTGGCAG
>CAZHQS010000180.1:0-2957 GCA_964534545.1 Candidatus Hydrothermarchaeota archaeon | reverse complement strand
GCCTGTCCCTCATCCCTGCCATCTCTTTCCAGGGTACCTGCGGATACTTCTGTCTTATTTCTTCTGGGATGTGTTTTGTGGCCTCGCCGATGACCTCGAATTTCCTTACCACAGCGCTTGAGGTCTTATCGTCTTCTGCAAATTCCTCAAACTCCATACCCTCCACGAAACCCTCTATACTCTCCATGGCATCCAGAATATCCTTGAGATAGAGCCAGTAATCCCTCATACGTAGGCGACCTGCTTCAAAACAGATTCCCGCAGTTCGTGTCTCAGGGCGGTCTCTGGTACCACGTCCACCTTCTGCCCCAGTTTTTCCTCAAGGAACTGGGCCAGTCCCACAAGGTCAAAGAGGTCTGCATCCTCCCGGAACCTCACCAGGACGTCTATATCACTTGCTGGCTTCTGGTCCCCCCTAACCGAGGAACCGAAGAGGCCCATCCTTTCCACCTTGTATTTTTTGGTTTCTTCCTTGACCTCATCGAGGATTTTCAGGATTTCTCCCCTGGATTTCATACTTTATAGTTCCTCCTCACGGCTATTATAACTTGTGGTTAGGCCAGGACCTCTGTGGTCAACTCTTCAAAGATGTGGTCGAAGCGGTCCGGGAAGAGCTTCTCCCCCATGTCCAGGCCGCCCTCTGTGGACAGGGGTGGTTTGGCCAGGTCCTCATAGTCGCACTTTCCTTTTGCCAGCATGGTGTTTTTGATGAGGGTCAGGAATCGCACCTGCTCGGGGGTGAAGTCGTGGCTGATGATATAATTTTGGAAGGAGTCGTTTATCCTCTTCTCCCGGTCCGGGAGCTTCTCAATGTCCAGGACATGCTTGATAAAATCCAGCAGATGAGCAGTAGGCTGGTTGTAAACATCCTGGAGGGCCTGCTCGGTGATGGTGTAGCCTTCCCGATTCAGCTCCACCATGAGTTCCCGGATCTCTTCTTCGGAAGGCTCGATTCCATCTTTGATGCGTAAGAGGACGGGATGGTACTCGGCCAGGCGCTTCATGCGGGACTCGAAATCGATCTGATAGGATTTTATGTCCACCTTCTCCTGGCCTGGGATGAGGTAGACCCATCCCCTCTCGATTATTATATCCGGTACATCGGCCACCTTTGGTTTTTTCTTGCCGTATGGGGGCCGTTTCTCTTTCCACTTCCCTCCACCGGTCCGGTACTTGGTGGGATCATAACTTTCGTCATTGAAGTAATCCGCGTTGCCGCCGAAATCAAAGATGGTGAACATCCTCTTTCCGATGCGGTCGCAGGTACGGGTACCCCGGCCCCGCATCTGCTGGTAGAGGATCGGAGACCGGACGGGCCTTGCAAAGACCAGGTTCTCTATCTCGTCGAAATCGAAACCCGTATCCAGCATCCCGACAGATACAGCTATCATGGGCATGGAGTTCTCCTTAAACTCCTTTATGGCCATATCGGGACGCCGGGTATCTGTTGTAATATCAATGGCCACGTTGTCCCCCATATCAGAGTAGGCCCGGTTGAAAAGCTCTGCCAGAATCGAGGCATGGTACTTGGTACATGCAAAAACCACGGTCTTGGCGAACTTGGCCTTCTCCTTGAACTCCTTCACGATCTTCTCGTTTCTCTCCGGGACTGTTATCTTCTTCTCCAGGTCCGAGGGCAGATAATCCTCCCCATCCCAGTGGAGGCCCTCCCTGGTAATCTGGGTGGTAGCCTTGTATATCTCATAGGGCACCAGCACCCCTTTGTCGATGCCACTCTTCAAGGGGAAAGAGAAGGTGGGCTTCTCGTCCTCGCAGTGGAAGAACCGGTAGGTATTCCTGTCAATAAAGTTGGCAGGGGTGGCAGTAAGTCCTATGTGGATGCCGTCGAAATACAGAAGGGTCTCCCTCCACTTGTGGTAGATGGAGCGGTGGCACTCGTCGGTGATTATCAGGTCGAATTCACCGGGGCTGAAATCCTGGTAGTGGTTGGCCATGGTGTTGATTATCGAGATGGTGATAACTGCCCCTGGACGCTTTTCGCCCTTGGTGAAGATGTAGGTGGAATACTCCCGGAGGAAGTTTTTGAAGACCCCTTCGGCCTGGGTGGCCAGGGCCTCTCTATCCACTACAAAGAGGACCCGGCTTACCCATCCCGCCTGGAGGAGACGTTTGATAAAGGCCGCTATGGTGCGGGTCTTGCCTGTACCGGTGGCCATCTCCACAAGCATCCTGCGCTTGTGCCTTTTCAGGCCGTCACAGAGGGCATGGATGCACTCAACCTGAAAGTTCCAGTCCTTCCCATTCGACACGCCCCCCACCATGGATGAATCGATTGGAACGACCTCCAGGTCCTTCCGGCTGCCCAAAAGGACCTTCTTTCTTATGAGGTCGTCCTGGGTAAGGTAGGTCTTTACAGGGTGGGCATCGAAACCGGTACCCAGTTCCCAGAAGTAGAGTTCGTCTCCATCGGTCAGGAAGACGAAGGGCGCCCCGAGACCTTCAGCATATTCTCTGGCCTGCAACTTTGCAGAATAAGGCTTGGTCCCCTCGTCTTTTACCTCTATGACCGCCAGGGGGTCTCCTTTGTTGTCATAAAGGAGTATATCAGCCCTCTTTTTACCTACCCTCATCTCTTCCCTTACCTGGGATTTGTCGTGGACTTTCCAGCCTTTGTTTTCGAGTTCTTGATAAATCTGTGGATATATGTCCCTCTCGGCCACGGTTAAAAATGGGTCTAGTGATATAAAAAACCGTCGATTAGACCATATTCAAAGGACCCCCTCACTCCACCTCTGCCCTCACGTATGATGTCCTGACCTTCAAAGTCTGTAGATTTCCGCCAGCTTTTCGTTGATCTCTTCCGTCAATCGCGGCCCGGCCTCTCCAAGTTCACCCACCACTATGTCCTTCAGGACTGTGGCCACCTTGTCGAGCCTGATGATAGAACTCATCTTCAGCCCTGTAAGCTCGAACTCTGGATGTCCTTCGGCAATCTC
>CAZHQS010000179.1:0-2959 GCA_964534545.1 Candidatus Hydrothermarchaeota archaeon | reverse complement strand
CCCTGCGATGAATACTATCTTTCCCAGATATTTTAAAATGGGGGACATGATAACCTCCTACAACCTGTGGGCCCTAACCATCACCCACCGGGAGGTTATCCTGGGAGAACGGAAACCTTCAGACCCTTTTCTCGCTGACCACCATGACCGGGAGGCTTGTACCCCCTATCACCCTCTCGGTAACGCTACCCACGAGGATCTTCTCCAGGCCGGAATGGCCGTGAGAGCCCATGATGATAACATCCGCACCCTCTTTTTCCGCGGTTTCGATTATCTTCTCCGAGGGGATGCCCTGCTCAATTATGGTCCTTATATCAACACCCCTTTTCTCGGCCTCCTTCTTTATATCTTCAAGCATGGTGCCCTGTCTCGTCATGACAATGTCCTTGACGTCCTCCCATATCATGCCGATGGAGGGATCGATGGTGGCGACGTGGAGGGCAATCAACTCTGCACCGCTGGCCTTTGCCAGATTGATGGCATACTCGACGGCCTCCTCGCTGTAGGAGGAGCCGTCGGTGGCCACCAGGATCTTTTCGTACATCTTCATTCACATCACCTCATCCTGAGACCGACTGGCCCGCAAGAATACCTTGCTCCTCAAGGGCGACCCTCTTCATCCCCCTGCGCAGGGAGACAAATATCAGCAATACATCCCCTGCGGCACCAAGGTAGAGCACCCATCCGCCAAGGGCATTCAGTATATTGACCACATGGGTATTGACGTGGATGATCTCCAGGGTGTTCAGGTACATGGGGACGCTCATGAGTCTACTGACGGTGGATGCGAGCATCACGATGAGGAGGACGATCTTGATCATGACCTCCTCTACGTAACGCGTGGCGATTGCCCCTACCTGGATCCCGATCATGGATCCGATGTAGAGGAGGAGGGGGATCCTGATGTCCAGAAAGCCTGCCACTGTGTAGAGGTAGGCACCCACGGCCCCGTCGAAGACCGCAAGGAACAGCTCCGTCCCGGCTGCCACCGTGGCCGGCAGGCCCATGAGGTAGATCATGCCGGGTACCCCGATGAAACCGCCCACGCCGATGGTTCCAGCCAGGAAACCCGTGCCCAGGGCGATGACAGCGGGGAACCACAGGGACAGCCTTATCCCTGCGGTCTTGAAGTGGACCATGGGGGGGATATTTATGCTCTGGATCCGGTCGGAGAGCTTCGGTTTGTTTCCGGCCTCCGCGGCATCCATGGCCTCTTTGCTCTTTGTCTTCCTGACATCTTTGTACATGAAGGTCATTACTATGGTCAGTACAATGATGAACATCATACTGATGTACAGGTTGGATGCCGCCTTGCCCATGCTCTCGAATATGTGGGCCTGGACGTGGACCGCCGTCTCGAGGCCTATCAGGAGGAAGACTATCATCACCAGTCCGAGCTTGGAATCCACATGGCCCATCTCAGCATGTCTCTTGGAACCCACCAGGGCCTTGCCGAACTTGTGGGCGATGTTACCCCCCACGGCATTGATGCCCGGGATACCCAGGGACATCATCCCCGGAGTCATGACAAAGGCCCCGCCGCTTCCGAAGAAGCCGCTCAGGGTACCGCCCAGAAACCCCAGGAAGGCCACTATGGCGTAGGTGGTGTAGCTCATCTCGATAATCTGCAGATTGGCAACTGCGGGAGGTATAAAACTCATCGAATTTCACCACGCTTTTTAGTGGGCAGATTTCGTGTCCAGACCCATGAACCTCAGGACATTGCCTATAAAGGTCCCGTAAATCATCACGGTAACCACTAGGATTACTCCAACCACGATCCCGGAATAGAATTTACCTGCCAGGACAAAACGGTTCACGAGGTCCAGGTCCCCGAACATGAAGGCATACCACGCAAGGCTTGCAATCCCCAGACCGGCGGTCACCGCCACCAACTTCCTGTTGGGTTGAGGGTACACCATCTGAAGCCCAACGACCTCGTTTTTCAGCCCCTTTACATGCTTCGAGTCTGCCATCAAGACAACCTCGGGCTTAAATCTGTTTATCTCCGAGGCCAACCGCTCCATGGGAGCAACACGGACCTCAGGGACCGTCTCGATACCATGATCCTTGAAGGCCGAACCGATCCAATCCAGCAACTCCTCGGCCTTCTTCACCTTATCCTCTGATTCAACCAGGTACAGGAGGGTTGTCTTGTTCTCTACCCCCGTCTTTGTCACCATACCAATCCTTTCTGCGCAGAAATCCACGAATTCCGGCGCCGGCACACCTGATTCCAACAGGGTATTTATTACACATACTACCTCTCTTTCCATTGTTCTTGCCTCCTATCAAACCCTCTCCACGGCCACGTCCGGGGTAAGTTTTTTGACCCTCGAAGTCACGCCATGGACGACCTTATCGGTAAACCTCAAAAGCCCGGATTTAAAGATTATCACAGGGCAGGATGTACGGTTTATTATCCTCTCAACTGCAAAACCTGAAGCGATCCTCGACAGCCAGCCCCTGCCGTTGGTGCACATGAGGACCGAGAAGGCCCCTGTTTCCTTTGCCTCCCTAACAACTTCATCCACAAAACTCCCCAGCTTCACCGTGTAATTTGCGTTTATACCGTGTTCTTCGAACTTCACAGCCAGTTCCCTGAGCTGGATCTTTTTGATCCGCATTTCCTCTGCGATTGGAGTTCCAGCATCCAGGTTATGGGGGTCGATGATGTAGAGCATGTTCACAGTTACACCGCCCTTCAGTTTTTCCAGCCAATCGAGCATGTTCGGGAGGGTTGCCCTCAAACCTGCCGTATCGGTCAGGGGTATTAAGATGTTTTTACCGTCCATTTCACGTATCCTCCAGAATTTATCAATTATTTAATAAAACAAGGGTTATATTTATTTATTTTCCAAAAGGTTTCCCAAAAAGCCTGTAACTGATTAAAAACAGTCTCTTAAAGTTTTCCCAACTTTTTCCCAACTATGTACTACCTGGTACTCAGATAGATCAG
>CAZHQS010000178.1:0-2977 GCA_964534545.1 Candidatus Hydrothermarchaeota archaeon | reverse complement strand
AAACCCATCATGAAGGAGAAGGAAGCACACTTAAAGCAGGACCAGGCCGTCCCTTAGACGTGGAAACTCAAGCTCTTTTAGTAGCTCCGCCTTCATCCGGGAGGTATCGCAGGTATAGGATGCCATGCCAATCTTTATGAAGTCCCTGGTAATGGGGGATTTTGTCCTGAAGACCATGGCGAAGGTCTCGCAGCATGCCGCCGCCATATAAAACAGCCACTTTGGGGCCCTCCACGGTCTCCGGTAGCCCCAGTATTCGGCTACGGTGTCAATGAATTCCTGGAGGGTGAGGGGCTGGTCATCGCCCAGGGTGTAAATCCCGGAGATGTTCTCGCCTTCGATGGCGGATTTGACACATGCCAGGAAGTCCGGAAGGGACAGCAGATGTATCCAGGTCGGTTCCTTCCAGACAGCGAGCAGACCATGACTGAGCAGCCACCTGCCGGCCTCTATCATCAGGATGCCCCGGGCATATATCATTCCGGGCCTTAAGGCTACCGGCACCATCTCACGGCCTTCGCAGGCCTTGAAGAGGTATTTCTCTGCGGCAAGGCGCGTTCTTGCGTGGACCGAGGTGGGGTTCCCGTCCGGGCGGCCAGTGGCAGGTCTGTCAGGGAAGGATTCCCCTTCAACATGGGGAAAGCTTATGAGGATGAATTTCCGGACCCCGGCCTCCAGGGCGGCATCCACCAGGTTGCGCACATATTCGACGTTTGTTTCCTGCAGGAATTTCTCGGGCCTGGGGGCGAAGAGCACCCCGGCGAAGTGAACGATGCAGTCCACGTCCTTTACGGGGTCATGCAGGGTCCGGGGGTCGCCCAGATCGGCCCTGTAAACCGATGCGTTTGGATAGGGGGTGACATCGAAGGGCATGTCCCTGCGGTGGATCATGAGCCTGAGCTGGTGGGGGCTGTCCAGCAGAAAGCGGGCAAGGTTGGAGCCCAGGTTCCCCGCAGCGCCTGTGATAAGGATATTCACGAATATTGGCCTCCCTGGGTATAGACATACTGTTTAAAATATATAAAAGCGCTGTAAGGGGAACCCTGATGAATGCTGTGAGAAGACCCGGGGACTAAAGGGAATAAGGCGGGACCAAGGTTCGGTGCCCTAACCACGTATCGGACAATCGTCGCCTTTGTATCCCGCCTGACTTCAAATTCGCAATTCGATGGCATCAGTTAGTGAGGAAATGGGTGTGGTTAGGGAATGAAGAACCGTTTCAACCCATTTCCCACATGCCCTGCTTGATGCTGTAATAGATGTAGACGACAATATAGGTGATGCCCATGAATCCCGCCAGGTATGCAAGGATGAAGCGGGGGTCCATGGAGGTCCGGTAGGTATCATAGTAGACTATTGCCAGGAAAAGGATTGCAATGGTTGCCTGAAAGGTCTTCCAAGCAGATACCCACGTCCGCTGCATTGTCATCTCGTCTGAAAGGATCTTGCCCTTTTTTATGGCATACCAGTCCAGCCACCGGTTCACAAAGACCAGGATGGGGAACCAGAGCCATATTGCCCTGTAGGGCAGCAGATGGTACACATAGGATATGGATGCCGTGAGGATGACCCCAATGAAAACCATCAGTTTTGCCCTGGTGAGTTTATTTATCTTCATCACCTCCATAGAAGAATATCTCCTCAATCTTCATGTCAAAGAGCCTGGCCAGTTTGAAGGCCAGCTCAAGGGATGGGTTGTACTTGTCTTTCTCTATTGCGTTTATGGTCTGCCGGGTGACCTTCAGCTTTTGCGCCAGTTCCTCCTGGGTCATGTTCCGGATGGCCCGCTGGACCTTGATATTGTTCTTCATGACGAAACACCAGAGAAGTAGAGAGGGCAGGGATGTATGGAAGAGAGAGAGAGAGGAGGCCATCCCTGCCCTTGGGTGGAGGTATGGTTGGCCAACGTTGCTGGCGCCATGTGTAAAATATACTTTACATTTAGTATATAAAGTTTTCCCTCATATCAAGTAATTTTTACTTTTCGAGGGGGCGGATAGGGTGTGAGGGAGGAAGAGACCTGTTGACTTCTGGAGACTCTTCCCACCAGGAACAGGGGGCAAAATAAATAATGCGAAACCTCCATTCCCACCTATGGAGAAAAGGAAACTGGCCGGCCTCTACGCCGTCACTGTCGGAACCCTCATGATCCTTATGTGGCTGGGTTTTATCGCCACGGGGCAGGTGGTGGAGTTCCAGACAGAGCCCATAAAGATCGCTTTTCACCTCCTGGCCGAGTTCCTCACTGCATCCTTGTTGATTGCCGGAGGATTCGGCCTCTATACCGGACGAAACTGGGGCACCCAGATCTTCATGGTCTCCATGGGGATGCTCCTCTATACCGTGGTTATGAGCCCTGGTTACTTCATCCAGGGGGGTACCCCGGATTTTGCGGGATTCTTCGGTGTCCTGACGGTCATGACGCTCTTCTTCATCTATGATATCATGAAGGATAATGGAGACACACGATAACTGCAAAGGGGGAACTCTTTGTATAGACGGAGTGGGGGCAGGGGGGTTATATGTTCTAGTTAGTTCGCCACATTTTCACATATTCTGTTCTAAGTTAAACTTTAGTCTGGATGTCAATGGATCTGATCTATCTCGGCCTCGGTTTCCTTTTGCTCGTGATAGTGCTGCCCAGGGTTTACTCCGCCCTTTTCGGTCTGAAGGAGGGTGAACCCGCTCCCCTTTCCACCCCTGCCATCAGGAGGGCGGTGAAGGACAGCCCGGTGGTCCTGGTGTACTTCTACACCTCCAACTGCCCTGCCTGTAAGATGATGACCCCGGTTATGGCAAGGATTCGCCGCACCACGGGAGTGCCCCTGATAAAGATAAACGCCAGGAAGGACCCGGCCGCAGCCAGGGATTACAAGGTGATGGGCGTGCCCGCCACCTTCATCATCAGGGACGGGCGGATTGCCGAAAGGATTATCGGGGCCAAATCTGAAAAAGAGGTCCGGTCGAGGCTCTAGAG
>CAZHQS010000177.1:0-2996 GCA_964534545.1 Candidatus Hydrothermarchaeota archaeon | reverse complement strand
CATCCCTCCTCTGCCACTGGCAGGGTGAAGCAGAAGGTGCTCCCCTTGCCCGGCCTGCTCTTAACTGTGATCTCTCCGCCGTGGGCTTTCACGATCTCTTTGGCAATCGCAAGGCCCATCCCTGTGCCCCCATAACGCCTCGTGACCGCACTGTTCACCTGGTAGAAGCGCTCGAAGACCCTGTCCAGCTTGTCCTTGGGGATCCCTATGCCGGTATCCTTTACGCAGACCCGGACCATGTCCCCCTTCTTCCCGGCCTCGACCATCACCTCACCCCCCTCCTTGTTGAACTTTATGGCATTTACCACGAGGTTGCGCAGGACGTGCATCAGTTCCTCGTAGTCCGCCCTGACCATGGGCAGATCCTTCTCCACACGAGCCTTTATCCTCAATCTATCCTTGATGGCCAGGGGCTCGAACTCACTGATAATAAGGTAGATGGCATCGGCCACATCCACGGGCTCCATCTTCAACCCCTTTATCTTTTCTTTCATCCTTGCGGCCTTTATGAGGTTCCCCACGATGAGGTTCTGGCGGTCCAGGGCGTCCATGGCCATCTTCAAAAGTTTTTTCTTGGTCTTCTTGTCCTCTTCATCCCCCACAATCTCCATGACCCCCTTGGCGATGGTTATGGGTGTGCGGAGCTCGTGGCTCACGTTGGCTATGATGTTGCTCTTGAGCTCGTCAAGGGTCTTCAGCTCCTCATAGGCCTTTTTAAGGGCCTCCTCAGCCCGTTTTTGCTCGGTGATGTCGACGAAACTTTCGAGGAGATGCTTGCCGCCGTTCAGTCTCACAGGGACAACCGTTTTGATAATCGGCACCCACTTGCCGTTGGCCGTTAGCAGCACGCGTTCTGATTTGTCCACAATCTGCCCGAGGTCTGTCACAGGGCACTGTCCCTCCTCCGCCGGACAAATATAGTTGTGACACACGGAACCGATAACCTGTTCCCTGGGGGCACCGAACATTTCGATGGCGCTAGGATTGGCATCAACAATCACGTGAGTTTCTGCATTTATAATCATGATCCCGGCCTGTACGGAATCCAGTATGGTCCGTAAACGCTTTTCAGATGCCTTTAACGCCTTCTCCGCCCGCTCGCGCTCAGTGATATCCATTTCCAGGTCCAGCATCTTCTGTTCGAGTTTCTTTACCAGGCGCTCGTTGTACTCCTTCAGGTAGACCTCCTCTTTTTCCACACGGACTTCTGAGGGGACGAGGCGACCTTCCTTATAATCTTTCAAAACGCCTTTTATTATCTCCATGAAGTCTCCGGGGTCCATGGGCTTGACTATGAACTTTTCTGCACCGAGACCCAGGGCGAACTCCTCGTCCTTTTTGTCGGTGTAGGTGGCGGTGTAGAATATGAAGGGAATCCTTCTCAAAGCGGTGTCGGTCTTGCACTCCCGGCAAAACTGGAACCCGTCCATTTCGGGCATCAATATATCGGATATGATGAGATCGATGGAATCCTTTTTCAACCTCTCAAGGGCCTCTACCCCGTTTCTGGCGGTGACAACTTCGTAGCCGCTCCCCTTGAGCAGGGTCTCAAGTATGTAGATGTTCTCCTCTTTGTCGTCCACAATGAGAATCCTCATCACTATCTTCCCCAAATACCCGCCTCCACCACCATGAGTCCCTTCGTTCTGAACCCCTTTCTCGGGACCGGCACCCCGAGTTCCTCTTCGGCATACCTGTAGGCGGTCACGGCAATTATTGTGGCCTTGGAGTCGAACTCAAGTATCTCCCGGATCGCCTCACTCCCGTTCTTTCCCGGCATCTTGATGTCCATCGGAGTGAGGTCCGGAGGGTGTTCCTTGTAGAAGTCCACGTCATCCTCGGCTACCAATATCTTCGTTTTCATATCATCAGGTGAGTTTCTTAATCCCCTTCTCGAGATCCTGGACGCTCTTCCGGATATCCTCTAAAAACTTTTTCTGTTCAGCCGTTAGATCTTCTGTGTCAAACAATTCCAGGAAACCCATCAGTCTCTGGAGGGGGTTCCGGAGACGGTCGGCCACATCGAAGACGTATTCCTCGTGGTGCTTCATCTCCTCTATAATCCTGTCCTTCGCCTTGAGGTTTTCCTCCTCCACCATTCTGCGTTCCTCGATTTCCTTTCTCAGCATCCGGTTGACCTCTTCCAGGTCCAGCATCTTCTCTTCGAGTTTCTTTACCAGGCGCTCGTTGTATCCCTTCAGGTAGACCTCCTCTTTTTCCACTGGGACTTCTGAAGGGGTGAAGCGACCTTCCTTATAATCTTTCAAAACACCATCTATGATCTTCATAAAGTCCCCGGGGTCCATGGGCTTGGCAATGAACTTTTCTGCACCGAGACCCAGGGCAAACTCCTCGTCCTTCTTGTCGGTGTAGGTGGCGGTGTAGAATACGAAGGGAATCCTTCTCAAAGCGGTGTCGGTCTTGCACTCCCGGCAAAACTGGAACCCGTCCATTTCGGGCATCAATATATCGGATATGATGAGATCGATGGAATCCTTTTTCAACCTCTCAAGGGCCTCTACCCCGTTTCTGGCGGTGGCAACCCCGTAGCCGCTCCCCTTGAGCAGCGTCTCGAGCATGTAGAGATTCTCCTCCTTGTCGTCCACGATAAGGGTCCTCATCTTTTCCGCCCCATTTGGGTCTGGTTTATCATCCTTCCCTCCCCGCTATCGGCAATGTGAAGTAGAACTCTGAGCCCTTACCGGGCTCGCTTTCGGTCCATATTTTTCCACCGTGGACCTCAACTATATCTTTGGCCACCGCAAGCCCCATGCCCGTTCCCCCGAACCTGCGGGTCGCTGTCGCATCCACCTGAAAGAGCCTGTCGAATATCCTCCCGTGTAACTCCTCAGGTATCCCGATGCCGGTATCCTCAACACTGACCTCGACCATGTCCCCCTTCATCCCTGATGACACCTTTATTCGCCCGCCTTTGTCGGTGAACTTGACGGCGTTATCGAGGAGGTTCAAAAGGACCAGCTTAACCATCTCGTAGT
>CAZHQS010000176.1:0-3021 GCA_964534545.1 Candidatus Hydrothermarchaeota archaeon | reverse complement strand
CCCTTATTTACCTTTTCCCCTCAAGAGGATATCCTCGTGACAGCACCGCCCCCAATGCGAAAAAATATTTATACTCCTGGTATAAATGTTATTTTAGGCTAGGAAACGGGAAATACAGTGGACAGGAGGCAGCAGAGTTATGGCAGAAGACAACGTGGTTTTCGTGGGCAACAAACCTGTCATGAATTATGTCCTGGCGGTGACCACCCAGTTCAACAAGGCCGACGAGGTGGTGATAAAGTCCAGAGGCCAGGCAATTTCCCGGGCCGTGGACGCAGCGGAGATCGTCAGGAACCGGTTCATGACTGGGGTGAAGATCAAGGACATCCAGATCTCCACCGAGGAGCTCACCCGGGAAGATGGCTCCACCATGAACGTCTCAGCCATGGAAATCACCTTGACCAAGTAGGCGGCTGCTAACACTCCTAAGAAGGCTTATCCAATCAGATAGAGGTTATGATGAACCCTATGACCAAGAGGCTCCCCTGGACGGCCCGGTTAATGATCTTCCTGGGTCAGTGGCTCATGGCCTTCATATCCGTTGCCGTAATCATCGCTGTCCTTGTAAACATCCTGGGGGAATGGTGGAGAGGAGCGCCTAGAATTGTGGAAAAGTCTTTGTTAATATCTCTTCCAATGGTCCTGATCATGTCCTATGTCAATCCCAGGTGGGCCAAGTATATCGCCAGAAAGTGGCCTAAGAAGTGATGAGACCCCTTGGGCCGGGCTTCTTAGGCTCCCTTGACAGTTGTCCTCAGACACCACTGGCCAGGTCCAGCAAAGCCGCCTTGGGGTCCTCGGCCTTCACCACACCGGAGGCCAGGAGCACCCCCTCGGCCCCCAGCTCAATAGCGGCCTTGACATCCTCGCCGGTGGAGATGCCGGCCCCGCAGAGGACCGCTATACTATCGTCTATCTCCTTGACCGCCTCCACGCTGTTCTTCACTATGTCGGGGTCGGCCTTGGAGACCGGGATGCCCGAGCCTATCAGGTCCGGCGGCTCCACGGCTATGCAGGAGGGCCCGAAGTGGGCCGCCGCCTGGCTCACCGGGGTGTTGTTGGTGCAGACCACGGTGTAGAGATCCAAATCATTGGCCTTCACGCAGATGTCCTCGATATCTGCAATCTGGAGCCGGTGCTCCGAGTGGTTCACCAGGGTGCCCACGGCCCCGGCGTCTTTAACACTCTCCAGGACCGTCCAGCCGGTGCGGCTTCCCGGTTCAAAGGCATCGGCATGCTGGGCAAGGACAGGGATGTCCACCTGCCTGGCCACCCAGGCCAAGTCCACCTGCTGGGGGCAGTAGGCCATGGAGACCCCTGTCTCCTCCCCCACCTCCTGGCATGCCTTCGCCAGGGCCATATCCTTCTCCCCGGAGGATTCCTTGTAGGACTTCACATTGAGCATGATCACCGGGGTCTTTATCTTCATCTAGTCCATCTCCTCGAAGCGGTCCCCCAGCTTCTTCAGCACCCCCGGCAACGTGGTGTACTCCATGTCCTCCATGGGCAGCCGGTGGGGCTCGAAGGGGCCGTGGCGTCTCATGTAATCCGCAATGTCCGCCGCCGTCTGGCGGGCGTTGTCATAGCCCGGGTCATCGAAGAGGTCCACAGGCCCTGTGAAACCGCCGTTGCAGATCTGGAAGCCCGCCGCCATGACCCTCGGCGGCCCGTCGAAGCGGGTGCACTGGGCGTACCTAAAGGATACTGGCATCAGGGGTCCGTTGTGGGAGCCCCTCATCCAGCCCGAGACCAGGTGGGGGAAGGCGAAGGGCTCGATGACCTCACCCAGGGCGGGAAGCCCCGACTGGGACCGGACCAGGGCCGCCGGGTCGTCCTTTCCCACGTACTCCCCGGCTATCTGGTAGAGCTTCTCGGTGCTGACCACCGCCACGGGCTCGTCGGCAGGTATCTTGTGCCCCTCCTTGGGGAAGACCCGCTTGATGACGTAGCGGCTCTTGGCCCCGATGAGGGCCAGCAGATCGTAGGTCTCCTCCGGGGTCTCCATGAACACGCGCTTGTGCTCCTGGATGTCCCAGACCTCGAACCTGAAGCCGTTGTGCATATTCGGGTCGATGACCAGCCCCGCGGTGTTGAAGGGGTCGGCGAAGATCCTGTATATCGGCAGGTTGAAGGCCCCGGGCTCGGTCTTGTCCATCATGAAGGCCACCAACGGCTCGGCCTTGCGCTCTTCAAACTCCATCTCCGCCACCCCGGGACCCATCCCCTTGATGTTACCGGAGAAGGCGTCGCTTAAGAGGTCCTGGCCGGCACCGTAGAGTTTCAGCTCCCTGGCCACCTCGGTGCATGCCTCGAAGGTGCGCCAGGCCAGGCCGTGGATCTCCTCGCTGTCGGTGCCCTTGGTGTGACCCATCAAAAGCTCCAGGTCGTCCCCGGCCCCCAGGACACGGTAGTCGTTGATGAGGCCGTCCTTCTTTGCCCCTTCGAGGGCGTTTTCTGCGGTCTCCTTCAGCTTGGGGTGGACCGTGGCATGGCCCGGGTATCCCCCCACATCAGCCTTTATCAAACTTATGGTTACCTTTCCCATGATGTGTCCTCCTTTGTTAATACTGGCACTTTGGATTATGCACTATTTAAGGATATTGTGACTTATAATGTCACCATTTTTAAACAGGTTCAAATCCCCATGACCTGGAGGACCACCTCGCGCCTGCGGGGTCTGGTATCCATGTTGATGAAGACGATTTGCTGCCAGGTCCCGTGGACCACTCGGCCGTCCACGATGGGAACCACCAGACTCGGGCCCATGATGGCTGCCCTGACATGACCCCTGCCGTTGTCGTCGTGCCAGGTCTTGTGGTGCTCGTAGTCAATATCCGAGGGGGCCAGCCTCTCCATGGCGGCGGGTATGTCCTTCAAGAGGCCCGGCTCGTACTCCAGGGTGGTTACAACGCCAGTGGAGCCGGGAGCGAATATGGTGACGATGCCGTCTCTTATGCCGGTCCCCTCCACCTCCCTCTGGACCGCATCGGTGATGTCCTTTATGTCCACGTCGGCCCGGAC
>CAZHQS010000175.1:0-3044 GCA_964534545.1 Candidatus Hydrothermarchaeota archaeon | reverse complement strand
GGCCCTGGAGATGCTCAAGCTCGGCGTGACGAAACACGCCCTCGAGGTATCCAAGGTCAGGGTCAAAAGGCCGGACAAGCTCCGGGAGAGGTCCACCATCCCGAGCAAAGAGCAGGTCCAGTATCTCAGAGAGGCCGCCATCCACCCCCGGGACAAGGCCTTCTTCGCGGTGATGGAGGAGCTGGGCCCCCGGCCGGGCGGCATATGCTCGAGGCAGCTCAAGCACGTCGAGTTCGACGAGATCGGGGCCAGGATATACCTCCACGACAAGACCATGCGGGGCGAGCCCGTCAGGATCACCTGGTCCGCCGGCTTCCTCAGGGTGTGGGTGGAATCCCACCCCTTCAGGGACGACCCGGAATCCCCCCTCTGGATCAATCTCCACAAGACCGCCCAAGGGGCGGTGCCCCTCGACTACCCCGCATTCACCGCCATCATGAAGAGGGCGAGAACGCGGCACAACAAGACCGCGAAGGCCAGGGGCCTGCCGCTTCTGCCCCCCATGGACCTCTATGCCTTCAGATACTATGCCCAGATCCGGGACGAGCTGGCTGGCGTGCCCCGCAGCGTCCAGATTCGCCAGCGGGGCTGGAGGTACGATTCCGACATGCCAGACCGCTACGCCCGGCTGGTCTCCGGGGACGTGGACAGCTATTACAAGAAGTCCCTGGGAATAGATGACGATGAGGTGGACGACAGGCCCGTTCCCTGCCCCCGGTGCAGGGGGATAAACCACCCGGATGTTCTGTTCTGCAAGCGGTGTGGTCTGCCCTTCACCGAGGAGGGGATGAAGCACAAGGATACCGTCACCCGGCTGGCCATGGAGGTCCTCAAGGACCCCGAGCTGCGGGAGGAACTCCTAAAAGCCCTCGGCTAGGAGGGATTACCTTTAAATACTACCTTTTGATATATATCACAATGTCATAAAAATTTATCCGTTGTGATATATATGGAAACCAGAACCCTGTTGAAGAAACTGCGCCTGGAAGGAAGGGATTTCCTGACATCGGATACCCTCAAGGGGTACTGCGAATCCCTGGGCCTTAATTACAGTTCCACGGTCAAGTACTTTATCTCCCGGGGCTACCTGGTGAGGATCTTCAGGGGGATATTCTACCTCAGGGGCCTGGAGGAGCTGGAACTTGGGAGGACGAGATACTCCCACCTGGACCTGGTCGCAAAGGGGCTGGAACTGAAGGGCGTGAAGAACTGGTACTTCGGCCTCTACACGGCCCTGAAGCTCAACAACATGACCCACGAGCATTTCACCACGGACTATGTCGCAAACGACAGGATATTCCGGGCCAGACCCATGGAGATAGCGGGATACCGGTTCAGGTTCCTGAAGCTGAAACCCGCCCTCTTCGGCTTCGGGATCATCGGGGATACCTTGAGGTACTCCGACCCCGAGAAGACCGTCCTGGACCTCATATACCTGTGGCGGTACAGCGGGGTGCCCGAGGAGAAGATAAAAATGGATATAGCTGAGTACGCGGAAGGGCTCTCAGGGGAGAAGATGAGGGGCTATGCACGAAACTACTCCAAGGCGGTCTCCAGGACGGTGGAGGAGGTGGTGGGATGAGGGAGTTCGTGGAAGGGGTATCCAGGTCCATGAAAATAGGAAGGCGCGACCTGGTGGAAAAGGACCTCATCCTGCACCGGATTCTGCTGGACCTGTCAAGGAACGAATCCTTCAGGAGGAACTTCCTGTTCAAGGGAGGGACCTGCCTGATAAAGGGCTACCTGGGCTACTACAGGTTCTCCGAGGACATCGACTTCACCTGGAGGGACCAGTCCGTCTTCGAGGGGATGTCCCAGAAGGAGATTCGGCGCTACCTGTCCGGGGTGATTGACGGTATCGGGGAGACCTTCGAGGGGATCGCCTCGGGGAGGGGCCTGGATTTCAGATGCGACAAGGGGAACAGGGACTACGTGGAGCTGGGGGGCGGGAACAAGACCCTGACCTTCAAGATATGGTACACCGGGATACCGGGCAGGAGGTCCTTCGTCAAGGTCCAGGTCAACTTCGTGGAGGACCTGAGGTTCCCGGCGGCCACCAGGACCCTGAGGAGCCTCTACATGGGGGACGGGGAGCTAGAGGCCCTCTTCCCGGAGTCCGGGGAGTACTCACAGGGGATAGTCTTCGATACCTACGACATCAGGGAGATCCTCTGCGAAAAGGTCAGGTCGGTCCTCACCAGGAGGGGGACCAAGGCCAGGGATTTCGTGGACATCTACCTCATCACCAGGAAATCCGGGATCGGGCTGCGGGAGGTGGAGGAGGATACCGTCCACAAGACCAGGTTCATCCTGGGGATGTATGCCAAGTACAGGAAGAACTTCGAGGACAAGGTGAGGCTCCTCGCCTCGGAGGGGCTCTTCAGATGGGGGGAGGAGAAGGCCCTGCTCCTCTCAGAGATCGACGAATGGGAGTTCTTCAGGTTCATGGAGGAGCTGAACGGGTTCATGGGGGATATCGCCCAAAAGGTCTCCGGATGAGCGCCCCCCCTTCTGGTAGCTACCACTTCTTTGCCGCACCCCCCCATTGACCAGCACAGGCCGGCCGCCCCGGCCCGGAATCGCCTCGTGCCCGCCGTCGGCCGCCGCCAAAAAAGCGCCTGGTCAACTAGTGGGATTGCTGGTGGCTGGTGGTTGGCCTGGTCTGGCTGGGGGCTGTCTGGAAGACCAGCCAAGTGCGTGCATGCGTGCGAGGGCGCGTGCGTGAGTGCGTGCATGCGCGGGTGCGTGCGGACCTGTCTCGGCCGGCTTGGCCGGGAGCGCTTGACCGGGCCGGTCTGGCCTGTATCTTGGCGCTGGTATTTGCTAGTTTCTCGTTTCTGCCGTACTCGCCAGTGATACAATTTGTATCGTTTCGCGGCAGGATTGCAGTAATTTTTTCACTTTTTTTAGCCCTCCGGTCCCGGAAGAGCCGATTTTTCCAATGTATCACAACCGGCATTTGTATCGTTTAAGGGGGTAGCCAGTTTTGGCCTGTTATATGACCCATCCGGCGGCGGCTATTTCCTCTTCCCCAGCCACTTCAC
>CAZHQS010000174.1:0-3049 GCA_964534545.1 Candidatus Hydrothermarchaeota archaeon | reverse complement strand
GTCTCCACCCATGGATTGAAGTCGCTTTCGCGAATGAAGTTGGATATATGTTTCTTTTCCCCGGGGTTTGATTAATCTCCCTCTGAAGGGACCAGCTCCCCCGGAGTGCCAGTTTCCAGGCCCCTTTGATTCATCTCGTCCCAGCGCTCGTCCAGGATGGCGTATTTCACCTGACCCTCCCTAACAAGGACCCGGGCGGTGTGGTGGGTTATCGCCTGGGTCACCATCATCCCGGTGCGGTCGCCGTAGCCCCCGTGGCGGCTGTCGAAGGCCAGGCTCACCTCCCAGCAGTAGGGGCAGCGCAAGACTTCGACACCGGTGACTTCCAGGGTCTCCGGCATGCCGTCCCATGCAAAGGTCGGTGCTTTTTGGATGTACTCCAGGGCGATCTCCACCGCCGCTTCCCTGGTGTACTGGGCGCTGCCCTGGGGTTGCGGTGTCTCTGCTGGCCCTGGCTGGATGCATCCCCCCAGGACGAGGATGACCGCCAGGGGCACCAGGACGGTTCTCATGCCCAGTAAGATATATATAACCACTGAAAAAGGGTTAATAAAACATGACCGAGATAATCAAACCAGACGACTGGGATGAGATGAGCTTCGGGGAGAAGTGGATGTGGATTCTGGAAAAACAGCGGGAGATCTCCAACCTGGATTTCCCTGAAAAATTGAAATAAGGCCTCCGCAGACTAGCCTACCCTTCCCCCCTGATATTTTCCATTGTAACTCTCTGTCGGACCCTTGACTTTTGAGAAGACTATCTGGGCAATTCTCGCGTATCTCTCCAGGGTGAAGGTGTGCGCTCCCTCGTTTTTTATCCCTATGGTCAGGATTCCCCTGTAACCCGGATCAACAACAGCAGTTCTCAAGGATACCCCTGACCTGAAGAGAGTTGAGCGCGGCAGGATGAAGGCCACCAGGTCGGAGGGCATGTTGACCCTCTCTTTTGTGGCGAGGAGATAATACGCACCAGGGGGAATCTCAAAGACATCCCCTTCTATCTCTTTCATCTCTGGCAAGGCCCTGTCATTGACCCCCAGCCGTGCTGGTGAGGTAAGTTCAAAGAGCCTATCGATGGCCAGGTCCACCCCGGAGCCCTGGACATTTTCCAGGTCCAGGTTCTCCAGAAGCCCCTCCTCCTCGATTCGCTTTAATATCTCTCCCTTCCCGAGATACATGCCAATCTACCTGAACCTCGGACGCTTTGAGAGCCTGTTTGGCAGGGGCAGGGGCTTGAAGGGCCTGCCCTTGGTATCTCTTTTCACCCTCTCGATGAGTTCTTCAGCGGTCATCATGGCCTGCTTTCCTCCCTCTGCCCTGACCCGCACGGCCAGGTTGCCGCTCTCCATCTCCCGGGAGCCCACCACCACGATGTAGGGCACCCACTCCTTCTCGGCGTTTCTGACCTTCTTCTGCATGGTGTTGGACTCGTCGTCCAGGTCGGCACGGATGGACTCGGATTCCAGGCGCTCCAGGAGTTTCTCGCAGTACTCCTGGTGCTCCTCGGCGATCGGTACAATCCGTACCTGGACAGGGCTGAGCCAGACCGGCAGCATGGGCTTCTTGCCCTTCTGGGAGGCCATCCACTGGTCCTCCAGGAGGGCGTAGAGGTTGCGGTCGATGCCTCCCGAGATGGAGGCATGGAGCATGAGGGGGTGCTTGTCCTTCCCGTCCTCGTCCGTATAGGTGATATCGAAACGCTCCGTGTTCTCCACGTCTATCTGGACGGTGGAGAGGGTTGCGGCCTTCTTCAGGGCGTCGTTGACCGAGAACTCGAACTTCATGACGAAATAGAAGAACCGCTGGTCCCACATCTCGATGAGGATGGGCTTTTTCACCAGCTTTGAGAGCTCTTTTACAAAATCCTCGTTTTCATAATAGAAGTCCTTCACGAATCTCATGGCCACGTCGTACTCCACCCCCAGGGACTCCATCCAGTCCATGCTTAGCCTGTACTGGTTGACGAACTCCTCTCTGGCCTGATTCCAGTCACGGCAGAGGGTGTGCATATCCGGCATGGTGAAGGTCCGCAGGCGCTTCAGCCCCGCCAGTTCCCCGGACTGCTCCCTGCGGAAGGAGTAGTGGGTGAGCTCGTAGAGCCTCAAGGGTAGGTGGCGGTAGGAGATGGTCATGTCGTGCTTCATGAGGTACTGGCCGAAGCAGGCCGCAAAGCGCAGGAAATACTCTTTGTCATCGGACTTGACCACGTACTGGCGGGCCGGGAACCGGTGGAGGTATTTAGAGAGCATGGGGTGCTCGAAGTCGTACATGATGGGAGTCTCCACCTGCATGGCCCCGTAATCGATGAGGATATTTGAGACGTGCTCCTCCAGGAGCTTCTTGATAAGTGTGCCCTTGGGGTACCACCTGAGGTTGCCGGGGTCGGAGCCGGGCTCATGGTCCACCAGCTCGTGCTCCTTCATGAGTTTTATATGGGGCGGCTCCCTGTCCACCGCCCGGGTCCCGGAGGTCTCGTATTCGTAGAAGATTTTCAGGCTGGGGTATTTGGAGAAATCGAAGTCCTCGGCCGGGACCAGGGTGCCGTCGGTGTCCAGGACGTAGTAGGCCTTCTTGAGTTTCTCTTCGGCCTCCACCGCCTTGGAGACCTTCTCCTCCTTTTCGGCCTTTGCCCTTGGCGCCTCGGCCACGGCCTCTCCCACTACGATCTCCCTGGAAAGCTCCGAGAGAGGGTGGCCCTTGCACTTTATCTCAAAGGCTTTGTACCAGCCGAAGGGGGCCCTTTTTACATCGTAGCCTTCGTCCAGGAACTTCTGGTAGAGGTCCTTGAGGACCTGGGCCCCCACCTTGGGGCTGCTCAAGGAAGAACTCAGGTGGGCATAGGGGTAGAGGAACACGGACTGGGCCTTTACATCCTTGTAAACCTTCTCTATTTCCTCGAAGGCCTTCTGAACGGCCTTATCAGGGTCCTCTTCGTCCCCCTTCTCCACGGCCATGAAGGCCACCAGGGCCTCCTCTGCGGCCTGGGATTTCATCTCATCTGGAATCTTCTCGGCCACCGGGGTCTTCTTCTTGGCCCGGTATTCTATGTA
>CAZHQS010000173.1:0-3063 GCA_964534545.1 Candidatus Hydrothermarchaeota archaeon | reverse complement strand
GAGCATAACAGAGGAGATTGAGGGGAGTCTAGTCTATCGATTATGCGACAGAGCAGATTTCCAAACCCCCACCCCTTCTCCCCCCGCGCCGAGGCATACCGGAATCCTTTACCGCTTTTTTCAGCTTGTGGAAGGCGCGCTCCTGCTGGATTCAAAACACCCTCTTCACCCCAAGGGCGTCGAAATCCGAGTCCCTGGAGTATATTTCTTTGACCCCCAGCCTTCTCATCTGGGCGACGATGACCAGGTCGTCCCACTTTTTCCATGAGGCCCCGGTCTCTTCCTTCAGGGTCAGGGCGTGGGATATGTCCAGGAAGGTGGTGTCCTCCTTGGCCAGAGTGGGCAGGGAGCGCAGCATGTTTATGAAGACGGGTATGGCCTCCTGGAACCTCTTCCACTTCAGATAGGAGCACACCTGGGAGATCACTAGGGTGGAAGTTATCGCCTTTTCGCCCCCCTCTATCTTCGAAAGGATTCGCTGGGCCCGGTCCCCGTATTCTGGGTCGTCTGCCAGGTGATAGACGAAGATGTTCGAATCAACGAACCTCATGGCCCAAGGCTTCCTCTATCTCTTCCAGCTTTACCCTGTGTTTCGCAATCCCCCTGGCTTCCCTCACCCCTACCCTATCCTTGGGCCTCAGCACCACCTCACTCCCCTTTACCTCCAGCTCCAGGGAATTACCCTCCTCAATGCCCAGGGCCCTTCTCACACTCATGGGCAGGGTCAGCCTTCCTTTGTCCCGCACTATTACTTCCATTTTATTTTCCCACCTATGAGGTGGGAACTTAACCAAGGCAAGACTTTTGGTATTTGCCTCAATCTATCGCCTTCTGGAAAGATTTAGGTTCCTTTTGAGTTTGCGCCTATCACCCTCGCTTAAATAATTGAGTTTATCCTCGAACCTCTTCCAGTCAACCCGGCCCGAGCTTAGAATCTCTTGAATATCTGTCCTGTCATCCGGATTGTAGCGCAGGAGCTTCCTTATGAGATGATCTTCTATGGAGATGAAAGGGGTCCGTACTTTCGTAATTTTACCCTCTTCAAATTCAATATCTTCATAGTCCTTTAGTTTGGTCTCTTTATCGAAATGGATATCTACCTCAATACCGTCGATTTCAGTGATGAGAACTCCTCTTCTGAGGGTTTTCCTTGTACCTTTTTCAAAATGAAGGGGTGCTTGAATTCCTGCTTTTTTAAGTTTCGATGCGATTTCTGGATATGATGCATCAGAGGCGATGTCAATGTCTAAGGACATCCTCGTGATTATCCCCCGGTCCCTCAGGGACTCCGCCCCCATTCTAGCCCACCTCCCATCTATGTCACTTAATGCCTCATTAAGCAGAATAAGAACTTTTCTGATTCGCTCAATCATACTTTCACCAGGTTCATCTCGGCAATTTCCATGGGAGTCGATTGGATGAGCATGCCTCTCTTTGCTCTTTCCATATTCAATACATCTCTAAGTTCTGCATCTGTCAAAAACTTCTTGATCTCTCTCTTCTCAATGGGGGTCTTCATTTTAATGTAAGCAATATCAGCAAGTCTCCTTTCTTCTGGTTCTTTTGAGAGGTACTCAATGGTGCTAATCGGGTCGGTAACTACAAACTTTTTATCGCCTATATGTACCTCAACACCATTCTTATACAATCGATTGAATTTGAGGGGATGGATGGGTTTAAGTCTCACCCCAATAGGGCTGTCCAGGAATTGGAATTCGTTATTATCCAAGACCTTGCATTTCGCCTTGAGGTAGGTTGCAATTTTCTGGTACTCATCCTTGGGGGCCAACAGTGTAATCCTTGGGGCGGTATGAATGTATCGAGTCAATAACTGAGAGGCAAAGTAAGAGGTGATAAGGAATTTGCCAACGTGAGCAAGTTCCAAAAAAATGTCAATTGGCTCCCCCTTTGGCGCCATGTCTTGTGCAATGTCCTCGAAATTTTTGAGGGCAAATCTGCCCTTTTTTATTCTTCTCATCCAACCCCTCTTGATGAGCTCATGCAGATTCTTGTTTATGTGGCTCGTCGATAAGTCAGGAAACATGGCCTGCACGTCTTCTGTGGTAAATTCCCTTTCCCCAAAATGGGTGAAAATCTGGATATACATCATGCCAACTCGTGGTGAAAGCCAGTGTATTTTATATTGCATATATTACCGATTTAGTAATAACATATTTAAATATTGCTAAATCCTTGTTCCCGTCTAATGCTCGATTAAAGGAGGATCCCTGCCTCAACTTTAAATACAACTTCCAATTAGCTCTCCCCCATGAACCTCACCTGCGGCGTCTTCGGCGACCCGGACCTGCCGGGAGAACTGGGCAAGAAGGGGACCACCAGCGACCTGGCCCTCTACAACCGGAAGTCCGGGGACGATATTTATGCCTTTGTAACCCCCCTGACCTACCCCGACAAGCTGGCAAGTCTCATGCAGGCCATGGCCATGAGCGACTGTGCCATCCTGGCTATCAAGGAGCTTACCCCGGAAATAGGTGAGACTATTGTGGCTCTGGACAGCTTCGGGATATCCAAGGGGGTCCTGGTCCTGGAGAACCTGATTCCGGAGCAGGTGGCCCCGGTGATAAAGGGGACGGTAGTGGAGAACTACGCCGTGGTCCCCAGGTCCTTTGCCGATATTATCGACGCCCTCTCAGGGATGGAGCCCGAGAGAAAGGAGGGACCCCTCAAAATCCCCATCGACCACTTCTTTGATGTCAAGAGCGTGGGCACCGTGGTCCTGGGGGTGGTGGAGCGCGGCAACATCAAGCCCTATGACAAACCAGAAATCCAGCCCCTGGGCAGGGAGGTCCTGGTCAAATCCATCCAGATGCAGGACGAGAACGTCAAGGAGGCCGGGGCGGGGGCCCGGGTGGGGCTGTCCCTCAAGGGGGTGGACGTGGAGGACCTCTACCGCGGGTGCGTCATCTGCGAGCCAGAGTCCATCCAGCCCAGGGACGCCTTCGAGGTAGACCTGGCCATGAACCGCTTCGCCATGGATTCTATCAAAAAGGGCCAGCGCTACCACATCTCGGTGGGCATGCACTACAACATCGTCACCGTGGA
>CAZHQS010000172.1:0-3123 GCA_964534545.1 Candidatus Hydrothermarchaeota archaeon | reverse complement strand
TTTCAAGCATCACCCCTGAAGTAGCTGCTATTATCGTGGAGCCCATGATGCTCCAGGAATCAAAGGCCATCAGCTGCAGGACGACGGCGGTAACCCCGGCAAGGGTTCCTACCGCCAGATATGTCCTGTCGCGCACCTGCATGAAGACCAGAGCGATGAACATGGCGGGCAGGGCGTAGTCCAGACCCAATCCTTCCACGTCTCTTAGCAGGCCACCCGCAAGGACCCCCAGGACCGTTCCCGCTACCCAGCTCACCTGAGCGGTACCATTCAATGCGAAGGATTCCGCCACAGGGGGAACGGCCATCCTGAACCTGGTGCTGTGGAGGGCGAAGGTCTCGTCAGTCACCTGGAAGCCGAACCAGGCCAGCTCCTTCCTGGATAGGTCTTTGAGGTAAGGGGCAAGGGCCGCGCTCATGAGGAGGTGGCGCAGGTTGACCAGGAAGGTGGTGAGAACGATGGCACCCATGGAGGCCCCCGTCCCTATCATACCCACGGCGATGAGCTGGGCCGACCCCGCAAATACGAAGATAGACATGGCAGTGGCCTCCAGAAGGCCCAGACCTACCTGGGACGCCAACACACCGAAGGCGACGGCGATGGGGATGTAACCCATTGCCACAGGGGTTGCGGCTTTCATCCCTCTCAGGATTGCGGACCTGGTGTTCTCCGATTCCGGACCGGCTGTCATGGGTTATACTAGGGGAGTGATTTCATATCCTTTTCCCCCCTCATACCGCACTGGATACTATAATTCTTATGGCCTCTTTCAAATTCGCCTCGTTGTCGAAGTCCCCGCGGACAAGGTCTATCTCCGGGGCCTCTTTCATCCTTCCAACGGCCTCCGTAATCAACGGGACCGCCCTGGTGACCTCGTCCACGATGGTGATGTCTGCCTTCTGCGCCGTCCTGGAGAGGGGGTTCAAATCAATGGCGATGACCTTCTTGCCCGCCTTCTTCAACGCCTCGGTCCGGTCCCCGTCCTCCAGGGCCACCAGGACCACGTCCGCCTTCAGAATACCCTCCTTGTCCACTTTCGCCCTGGGGCTGGCGATGCCGGATATCTCGCCGGTGGGTTCCACGCCGTAGACCCTCTCCGCCCCGTGCTCCAGGAGGACCTTCTCGATGGCCTGCTCCCTCTCCGGAGAGCGGTAGAAGAGGTTTACCTCCAGCTTTGCCCCCACGGTCCCAGCCAGCTCCACCAGTTCCCTCGGGCAGAGGACTGCCGTGTTGCCGTTGACAGATATTACGGGGTCTTTGGCAGATAAAAGGAGGGCGGCGGCTGCTTCAATAGCCCTTTTTGCAGGTTCGGTGGTGCGCTCCCCCAGGAGGTAGTCGAAGGCCTCGCCCCTCCCATGGGCGATGAGGCCGGCCAGGGCGGTGATGCCCTTCTCGTAACCCTCCACCAGCTTCTCCCTGGCAGCAATGGACTTGTACCTGGGATGGTCCTTGGAAACCATACGCAAAAAGGAGAAGTTAACGTCAGTGCAAAAAGTGCCGCATACCGGTAAACAGCATGGCCATGCCGTATTCATCGGCGGCAGCAATGACCTCCTCGTCCCTGATGGAGCCCCTGACCGAGATGATATGTTTTATCCCGTACTCTGCGATGAGGTGGATGTTGTCGGCAAAGGGGAAGAAGGCCTCTGATGAGAGGACGCATTCTGCCATTGCTTTATCCACATCTTTTCCCATGGCTTCCAGGTTGGCCCTGGCCTTTTTCCCTGCCAGGCGGATGGCCTCCAGGCGGTTGGGCTGGCCCGAGCCCATGCCCAGGAGCATGAACTCCCCCTCCCTGTACTCGTAGGCGATGACGATGGCGTTGGATTTTATGACCTTTATGGCATGGAGGGCAAAGACCGCCAGGGATTTCTTCTCCTCTGGGAAGGGCTTTTTTGTGACCGTTTCCATTTTGTCATAGACCTCCAGGTCCCTCTTCTGGGTGAGGAGGCCGCCGGGGATAAAACGATAGGTGGTGGTCTCCTGGGGTCCCTCGGTCCCCAGACCTTCGACCTCGATGACCCTCAAACCCTTCTTGGTTTCCTTGAAAAACTGGAGGGCTTCGGCAGAGTATCCCGGAGCCACCACCACCTCCACGAACCGCCCTTTGAGAAACTCGGCGGTATCCATGTCCACCTCCCGGTTGAAGGCGATGACACTCCCAAAGGCCGAGATGGGGTCCCCGGCCCAGGCCATCTCCAGGGCCTCGCGAAGGGTTTTCCCCGTAGCGAGGCCGCAGGGGTTGTTGTGCTTGATGATGGCCACCGCCGGGCGGTCATTGAAGGGCATTACAGCCTGCATGGCGGAGTCTGCATCCACGTAGTTGTTGAAGGACATCTCCTTGCCGCTGTGTTGGACCGCCCTGGCCATGCTGGGCTCCTTCACCTCGGGGGCAGAATAGAACCTGGACCACTGGTGCCAGTTCTCCCCGTACCTGAGCTCCGTCCCGTCCCTGAACTTCAGCCTGAGCCTCTCCCCCTGGCCGAAGGTCTTTGACAGATAGGCCTCAATGGCAGAATCGTAATCCGCAGTGCGCTCGAAGGCCTTCAGGGCCAGGCGCTCCCTGGTCTTCATGGAGACCTCCCCCTTCTCCTCGAGTTCGCCAAGGACCCGGGGATAGTCCGCCGGGTCGGTCACAATGACCACATGTTTGTAGTTTTTTGCCGAGGCCCGTATCAAAGCAGGACCGCCGATGTCTATCTGCTCCACGGCCTCTTCCAGAGTAACTCCCTCCTTTTTCACTGTCTCCTCGAAGGGGTAGAGGTTCACTGCCACGATGTCAATGGGGGAAATCCCCTCCCTTCTGGCCTCCTCCATGTGGGTCTTGTTGTCCCGCTGGGCCAGAATGGCGCCGTGAATTTTGGGGTGGAGGGTCTTGACCCGGCCGTCCATCATCTCCGGGAAACCTGTGACATCCGAGACCTCCGTAACCTTGATACCAGCCTCTTCCAGTAAGCGCGCCGTCCCCCCGGTGGAGATAATCTCATAGCCCAGTTTTGATAGACCACCTGCAAAATCCGCTGCCCCCGCCTTGTCTGATACGCTGATCAGGGCTCTCCTCAAAACCATGCCTATTACCAAGACTCTAGTGTTGAAGTCTTTTTATAAAGTTTTCCCTGGACC
>CAZHQS010000171.1:0-3194 GCA_964534545.1 Candidatus Hydrothermarchaeota archaeon | reverse complement strand
TGGATGCCGTCCAATTAAAACCCGGGTTTTGAAGGGTTAATTGGATATCCTCGTATAGACCTTTTTATGTCTTCAATCATCGATTTCGCAACGGTCAGAGCCCGGTCTTCCTTGACATCTGAGTGGACTACCGTTGTAACTGGCTCTCCTCTTTCAATTATGACATCCTCAAGGGGGACATCATACACCATTTTTTTGTTATCTTTAACGATAGACCTGTTTTTTGCAAAAAGGGTCATCCGTACAGAATACCTCACGGGAGAAGGTCTATCCACCAACTCGCCATTACAGGCCCTCATGTGGGCATCCACCAGATTGAAGCCATAGGCATCCTCGATACAATCCAGGGTCCCCTGGAACCTCGGGTTCAGCTCCATGAAATAAGGCCTTTTTCCCAGCACCAGGTCCACCCCGGTCCACCCCTTCACCTTGAAGGTCCTTGTGATCTCCTCGGCCATGGTGAAGACCCCCTCATCAAGTTCCAATGGGACGATACTGCCGCAGTACGTAAACCCCGATTGGTTTAGAAATCGCGAGCCAAGGATTTGCCGGCTTGAAGAAATTGCCACCACATCCCTCCCCGTGGAGAGGGTGGAAACACTTATGGGTATCCCCCTAATGAACTCCTGAAGGATATGGGGTTTGTCCAATTCAGGTATCTCATCCGCCCCCCCCACCAAGGTCACCCTCTTCCCTCCTCCACCTGTGACCGGTTTGATAACTGCAGGAAGTCCCATCTCTGATAGGGCCTCAACTGCCTCCTCCCTTGTATTGACCACCCGGGTCATGGGGGTGTGGAAGCCCTTCCCTTCCAGTTTCTTTATTTGATATGCCTTGTTCTTTATCTTCGTGACCTTTTTTGGAAGCGTTCCCAGGACCCTTTTGCCCCTGATATCAAGAGTAGAGGTCAGAATGGTCCCATCCGCATCCATATCCTCTGCTAATTTCATCAGCTTTTCATCGGAATAAATATCTGAAAACCGCCCCATGGACTCGAAGGGTCGCTGGTGGACTATGGAGCGCGACAGGTCTGCCGCCTCCCTCACATCCTGCGAGCCGAAGTAGTCCACCGAAAAGACCTCATGTCCAAGTCTCTTTGCGGAGATAACCGCCGGCCTCGTGTGGACCCCCACCAACAAGAGCCTCATTTCTGAATGACCTTCTTCCCGTCCTTGGAGGGTATTATTCTAGTGCTGCCCTTGAAATCCTTTTTCAGCTCCTCCCCCTTGAAATATCTGTCAAGGAAAAGGGCCAGAGCACTTATCTCGGAATGGGGCTGGTTCCCCACGGAAACGTTGTAGTCAGCCATCTTATAGATGTCCCCGGGCACCTTTTCCGACCCCACCACCACCAGGACATCCTCCTGCCTATTCCTAATTTCACCTATCACATCGTCCACAGGCAGGCCGTACATGGTCAGGTGGACCACCTGTCCCGTCCACTCCTTTATGGTCCCCTTCCAGCTATCTTTGAACTCCATCGAGAATTCCCCGCCCCATCTGGCACAGACATCCTTTACGGATTCCTCCACCTTCTCATCCCTCTCCAGCAGATACATCCCGGATGCCCCAAAGGCCCGCCCAACAAGGGCCAGATGGGTGGTCACCCTTTTATCCCTCATGGGCCTGTGGCCCAACCGCAGTATCTTTACATCAGGGATAGGATTTCCTCCTTATCAAATCGCAGGACCACCCGGCGGGTCCTGCCCTTTTTTCCCTTGCCTGAATAAGTGGTATCTAGGATCCTGATACCTTCCAGTTTTTCGAGGATCCTATAGAAGGTGGTATAGCTATCCCCCGTGACATCCCTGTAATACTCATAGAGGGCACCGGAATTCACTGCCTCATCTTCCAGCCCTGCCATGACTTCCAGGAGCTTCTTCTCCTGCGGGGAGAGGGTATCCACAAGGTTCTTGAGGGTGGTGGTCCTCGCTTCCCCCATGACCCCACGGATATGCTCCAGCTCTATCTTCCTTGACCCTTCAGCCTCGGCGGCCAGGGCCGCCCTCCTCAATATCTCTATCCCGAGTCGCAGGTCCCCCTTTTCATAGGCCATGTCCGCAGCCTCTAATACGATTTCATCCGAGGCCACGCCTGGAGAAAAGCCTATGGAGCACCGGTCTTTCAGTATATCGAAGATCTCCCCAGCCCTGTAGGGCGGGAAAAAGACCTCCTGAGGCTGAAACATGGAGCGCACCTTGTCATCGATCTTGTAGTTGAATTCCGTATCGGAAACTATGCCGAAAAGGCCTGTTTTCGCGCCGGAATACACCTCATGGGCCCGGAGGATGTCGTACATGATCTCGTTGGCGTGGCGATCAAAAAACAGGTAGTTCATGTCATCGAGGACGGCTATGAGGCATCTGTCTTCCTTTATGAGCTTTTTGAAGATCGCTTCATATACCTTCTTGAAAGGCACTCCGGTTTCTGGGGGCTCGTGACCAACGACCGCCTTGTGGATCTGGGAGAATATGGAGAATTTTGATGTATGTATCTGGCAGTTTATATGGGCCAGAACTACTTTCCCCCCTCCTTCAACTTCCACAAGTTCTTCTTTCAGCTTCTGGATAGCGGTAGTCTTCCCGGTGGCCGGTGGACCGTATATCAAGGTATTGATGGGCCTGCCACCCTTGAGAGCAGGCCGAATGGCCACCGCGATGGCCTCCACCTGGGTATTCCTATGGATATAGCTTTCCGGGACGTACTGGGGGTCGAAGATCAAGGGGTCCCTGAAGAGACTTTCGTCCCCTGCCAAAAGGTCTTTAAAGGTCTTCCCCATGCTCTGCATTCTTTTTCCACCACCCTATATATTTTTTGATAAAAATGTGAGAGGGGCTACCAGGGGGTAAGATGGTAGGCGATGGACCCCCTCTCACGGGTAAACCGGAACTCCCGTCAAAGTCGGGGAAACCTCGACTTCAAGGGGCACCACAGGCGGGAAGGGTCTTTTTATCTGCGTACAGTCCATGCACACGCTGCGCTCCGTGATTATCTCACCTTCCAGGGCCACCTCACTTTCGGAGATGACAAGGCTCGAATAATCCGTGCCGCAGGAGGCGCACAGGGCATGGCCGTCCTCAGTATCAAGCCTTTCACCGCACCACATGCAATAGATATCCATTTTCTTCATCATCGAAATTACCATAGACCCGCCACATATATCCCTGTTGTCCGAGGGCACGGGAAAAGTAATGC
>CAZHQS010000170.1:0-3253 GCA_964534545.1 Candidatus Hydrothermarchaeota archaeon | reverse complement strand
TTGACCTTGAGGCCCTCCTCCCTTGCCGCCCTGCGCCCCTCCCTTTCGTTCATCAGGATAATTTCTGCGTGGAGTTCCTTGGCGAGCTGGATGGAGTCCGCCTCTCCTTTATGGATGCGGTGTTTTCGGGCCAGGGCCTTCGAAGAGGATCCCGGGGCCTTCACCCGGATGTGTCTGCCGACATAGGCCTGGATGACCCTGGCATCATCCTTCTCCAGCAGGAGCCCCTCTTCCACGACCTCCCTGTGGACCATGGGGGTGATCACCACCTCGGAATAATGGGAGAAGAGCACGTCCAGCCCCCCGGCCTGGGCCAGGTGGATGAGGGGCGTGGAATCGCTCACCACTATCATGCGGTGTCCTCGTCGAGCTCCTCCCTGCCGTAGCGGATGTGCACCCCCCGCTTCCCGAACTCTTCCAGGGTCTCCCGCAGGGTGAGGCCCACCAGGTCCCCCGCTTCCCTTATGCTGATCCTGTCTTCTTTGTAGAGCTCGGCGGCCTCGTCGATGGATTCCTTCCTGCCGTACTCCCTGAGGATCCGCCTCAGACCGTCCCTTATGACCTCGGAGAGGTTGGAGTAATGCTTGCCGATGAGGTGCTCCTCCACCTGCCTTTCCAGCTCCTTGGGGAGGGTGATGGTCTTCTTGACATACATCTTTTATACCTCTTAAACAGGTATGGGGGTTAACGAGCACAGGTTTTTCGATACTTCCTCACGTCGTATATTCCGCATTGATCTTCACATAGTCGTAGGTCAGGTCGCAGCCGAAGGCCGTGGCCTCTTCCTCTCCCATGGCCAGGTCGGCGGTGATGCGGATATCCTTCTCCTTCATGATCTCCTCTGCCAGCTCCAGCTCTTCTGTGCCCTGAAGGGCCAAAGGCTCCCCGTCTCTCACCAGGCAGACCTCCCTTTCCCTGCCCCGGAGGTAGAGGCTCACCTTTTCGGGGTCCATCTCTGCCCCCGAGTATCCCAGGGCGGCGATGATGCGCCCCCAGTTGGGGTCCCCCCCGAAGATGGCCGATTTCACCAGACTGGAGCCGGCCACTGCCCTGGCGGCCGCTGCGGCATCCTCCCTGGTGGTGGCGTTTTTCACCGTGACCTCGAAGTACTTGGTGGCCCCCTCCCCGTCCTTTGCTATCATCCTTGCCAGCTCCCGGCACACGAGGTTCAGGCCCTCCTGGAAGTTGTCGTCTATATCCTGGTTCCCTGCCGTCCCACCTGCCAGAAGGCACACCATGTCGTTGGTGCTCATGTCCCCGTCAACGATGGCCATGTTGAAGCTCTGCTCCACGGCCTCCTGGAGGGCGGCCTTTATCCTGTTCTCGGGGATGTAGGCATCTGTTGTAATAAAGGCGAACATAGTGGCGTGGGTAAGGCTTGGGGCAATCATCCCGGCGCCCTTGGCGATTCCCCCTATGTGGACCACCTCGCCGGTCTCCAGGACCGTCCTGACGGAATACATCTTTGGCACGGTATCGGTGGTCATGATGGCCTCCGCCGCTGCCAAGGAGGCATCGTGGGAGGATGCGGGCTCCGGCATCTCCTCCAGTAGGGCCTCAATGGCTCCCATATCAAGCCTGCGCCCGATGACCCCGGTGGAGTTGACTATGTAATCCTCCGGGGAATGGCCGAACTTCTCGGAGGCCATGCGGCACATCTCCAGGGTGTCCTCCAGCCCTTCCTCCCCGGTGAAGCAATTGGCGTTGCCGGAGTTGGCCACGATCCCCCACGCCTTTCCCTTTCTGGCATGGTTCAGGGATACCTGGATGGGGGCGGCCCTCACCCTGTTGGAGGTGACCATGAGGGCGCAGCCCGCCTCCCCTTCGCTCAAAATCACGGCCAGGCCGTACTTTCCCTTCCTGACCCCGGCGGCCTTAAACCCCGGCACACAGACCCCCGTATTCGTCCCTTCCATCTTCTACCTCTCCACGAGGTCCTGCTTGAGGACCATGAAGGAGTTGCTCGGCACGTCGTGGTCCACCACAACACCTGGGCCGATCATGGCATTGGAACCTATCTTGCGGCCGGAGTTTATCATGACGTTGAGGCCCAGCTTGACATTGTCCCCGATGACGGTTCCCATCTTGCGCCTGCCGGAATCCACCAGTTCGCCCTTGAGGCGCATCTTGACATTCCTGTTGTCCAGGCGTAGGTTGCCCACCTTGGTCCCTGCGCCGAAATTGCAGTACCGGCCGATGATGGAATCTCCCACATAGGACAGGTGGGGCACGTTGGTGCCCTCCATGATGATGCTGTTCTTGATCTCCACGGCATTCCCCACCTTGCAGTTGTCCCCGATGGTGGTGTAGGAACGGAGGTAGGTGTTGGGTCCCACAACCGAGTTCCTCCCGATGTAGACCGGACCTTCGATATAGGTTCCGGACTTAATTACCGAGCCCTCGCCCAGGTGGATCTCACCCTTTATGGTGACGAAATCCTCCACCATACCCAGGACTTCCATCTCCATGGAGTCGAGGAGAGCCTTGTTGGAGTCCAGATAGTTCCAGGGGGTCCCGATGTCCAGGAAGGACCCCTCGATGGTAACGCCTTTGACGGTCCTGCCCTCCTCGATCAAGAGGGAGATGGAGTCGGTTATTTCGTATTCGCCCCTGGGGGACTTTTCCGTCCGCTTTATGGCGTCGAAGATTTCTGGGGAGAAGGCGTAAAGACCGGCGTTGGCCAGGTTAGATTTTGGGGCATCGGGCTTTTCAACAATACCTATGACCCTATCGCCCTCCAGCTCCACGACCCCGTAGAGGGAGGGGTTCTCCACCTCCAGGAGGCCCAGGGTGGCCGAGGAATCCCTGTGGGCTTCAACCACTGCCCCGATGGACCCCCCAGGAAGAATCGTGTCCCCGTTTAGAACCAGGAAATCCTCGTCGAAGGAGGCCTGGCCCACGGCATGGGCTGTGCCCAGGCGCTCCTCTTGGGTGAGGTAGGAGATGGCAGCCCCGAATCCTTCACCGCTTCCGAAATGCTCCTCTATCTGCCCCCCCAGGTGGCCCACCAGGATGGTTATATCTGTTATACCCTCTTTCACCAGGGCCTCCACCAGGTGCTCCAGGATGGGCCTGCCAGCCAGGGGCAGCATGCATTTCGCCTGGGTCTCGGTCAGGGGTTCTAACCGGGTGCCTCTGCCGGCGGCGAGGATAAGGGCCTTCATACCTTAAGATTTATCCCGAAGGATTTATAAACCTTGGCGAATCCATGGGGGTCCATGAGGATCCTGGTCATGCTGATCTCGCTGTTGCT
>CAZHQS010000169.1:1498-3327 GCA_964534545.1 Candidatus Hydrothermarchaeota archaeon | reverse complement strand
ATGAGCTGCTGTATCGAGTAGAAGCTTGGGGGCTTCCCTTTCTCCTGTTGGAAACCAAACCAATATATATATGAAAACACTAATATGCCAATAGGTGATGGAGTCCACCCTGGCAGTAGCCAAAACCGCTCACCGCTGATGACTCCTACTTGTTGTAGCAGGTGAGATGTGTTGTTCGACAAAATCTTAGATGCTGTCGAAGACGTCGAAAGGGTAGGAGACCTTCTGGATATAAGGACAGACCTGGCCCATGTAAAAAACAAGCTCGAAGCAAGGAGATTCAGTCTTGTCGTCCTCGGCCAGTTCAAGAGGGGGAAGAGCACCTTCATCAACGCCCTCCTGGGCCAAGAACTCCTCCCCTCGGCGGTGGTGCCCCTGACGGCGGTGCCCACCATCCTCAGATACGGGGATGACATGGAGACCTGGGTGAACTTCAAAGACGGTGATAAGAGGCAGATCTCCCAGGAAGATATATCCGAGTATGTCACCGAATTGAAGAACCCGAAGAACGAAAAGAATGTCCGGGATATAGTGCTTCACTGCCCATCAGAATTCTTAAAAGAGGTCCAGATCGTGGACACTCCCGGGGTGGGCTCGGTCTACAGGCACAATACCGAGGTGGCCCTGGAGTTTTTGCCAAAATGCGACGTGGCCGTCTTCCTCCTTTCTGCAGACCAGCCAGTGAGCGAGTACGAGCATAATTTCCTGAAAGAAGTGAAAAACCACTCCGAGAAGACCTTCTTCCTCTTGAATAAGGTGGACTACCTGGGACCCGGGGAGCTGGAGGAGTCTCTGGAGTTCACAGAAAAGGTCCTCCAGGAGGACCTAACCACCGAAGTAAGGGTCTATCCCATATCCGCAAAGCTCGCCCTGGAGGGGAGGCTGAATGGTGATGACAAGGGAAAGCTTGAGAGAAGCAGGATCCAGGAATTCGAGGATGCCTTCTGGGACTTCCTGAAGAAGGAGAAGGATGAGGTCATCCTGGCCTCTTCTTCCAGGCAGGTCTTGGCAGCTGCCGCCGGAATCATATCTTCCATCGAGTTGGAAAGAAAGGCCCTCCTGACTCCAATCTCCGAGCTGGAAGAGAGGGTTAAGAGGTTCAATACCTACCTCCAAGAGGTGGATAAAAGGAAGGACTACTGCCTCTTCCTTTTCAGCAGGGAAGTGGAAAACACCCTGGCAGAGCTCAGGGAGGAACTGGAGACCCTCTATGAGGATGAGGTCCCCCGGCTCCAGCGGGAGCTGGAGTCTTTTTACAAAGAGAGATGTCATCTCCCTTCGGGAAGGTTGAGGAAGGAGCTCAACGGCTTCGTCAAGGAGTCCATAGAAAGGCTCTTTGGCGAATGGATTAAGGAAGAGGGAAAGAAGGTGGAATCCAGGTTCAAATCAGCCCTGGATACGGCGGAAGGGGAGATCAACGGCATGGTGGCGGACATCAAGAAGACCTCCTCGGATATATTCGAGGCGGAATTGGAAGACTACGGGGAGGAGGACCTCCTGAGTCCCAAGATATGTTTCAGCTTCCTGTTCAACTACCCGGCCACCACCTTGAAGCTGGTCGAGTCTTTCTTTTTGTCGTTGATGCCCAAGTTCGTGTCCCACCGCTTCATCCTCAAGGCCCTCAAGGAGGAGGTCGCCGAGCTCATCGACCGCCACTGCGGCAGGGCCAGGGAGGACTTTACCAGACGCATCCTGGAAAGCGAAAGAGAGCAGAAGGAGCGCCTGGAGGCCAGAATCGATGCGGTGGTGGAAGGGATAAACTCCGCCATCGGGAGGGCCAAGAAGATGAAAAAGAGGTCAAAGGCAGAGGGAAGGGAGCGGCTCTCTAT
>CAZHQS010000169.1:0-1398 GCA_964534545.1 Candidatus Hydrothermarchaeota archaeon | reverse complement strand
TCCTTTTGGTCCACGGTGGAGGGTCAAGGCGTGAGCGATTTAACCCTGCTTCTGCCTTCTTAATATACTTAAGGCTGCTATTACCGCCAAGATGCCCAGAATCGCAACTGCGGTATACCTCAGGGTCGTCCTCTCCTCGGGGACCCCTGCCTCCACATGGACGGCGGCCTTCAGCTCCTGGGTGTAGATGTTGGTATCTCCTTTCTCCGTGTCGCCGGTGCACCGCACCATGAGCTTCAGGGGATACTCCTTCGGCACCGCATCTGTATCCACCTCAAACTCCAGGACGGCGGTGCCGGTCTCCCCCGGGTTTAATGTCCCGATGAAGTCGCTTCTAATATCATAGGTAAAGGGCTGCCCGGTCTCCCTGACGACCCTCAGGTCGGCAGACTCTGCCTTTTCATGGCCGATGTTCTTCACGTCAATGTATAGGAGGGTGTGGTCCCCTGCCCTTGGGTTTGCAGGGTCTGACGCGGTTCGAGTGACCTCGAAGTAGGGTTTGGGTTCCACTATGAAGTCTATACTCTCCTTCTGGGCGTACTCCTGGTTCCTCTTATCTTTGTAAGTCACCTCGAGAGGAATCGAGTACCTTCCGGGCTCGACATTCTCCTCGATATCCACGTAGAACATTACAGAAGTCATAGCATTGGAATCTAACCTGCCGACATAGGCCTTGTCGCTCTGGGAATAGGTCGGCGAGAAGGGTGGCTCAAGGAGGAGATCTGCCTTGACATCCTCCGCGGTCGCCTCACCCGTGTTCTCGAAGGTGAGGGTGATCTTCACGTTATCGTCCCCGCTCCTTACCACGGTCGGGTCCGTGGTGAAACTGGCGATCCCGAGGTCTATATCTCCCTTTACCAGGATACCAATTTGCAGGGTCTGGGTCTGATCCTGGGATCGGTAATCCCTCCAGCTCAAGACCAGAGGGACCTCGTAAACCCCTTCGGTTGTGCCAAGGGGAACATAAATTGGGAAGGAAACCATCACTTCCTCATTCTGCTGGACTGACCCAAAGTATGTTTCACCAGGGGCGGCCTCTACCGCCTTCTTTGTAATGAACTTCTCCCCGCCTCCTATTGGGTCTATGGGGGATGTGTCGCTGGGGTCCAGGGCGGCTTTCAGATATGTTGCATATCCTGTTTCAGCAACCCCAAGGTTCTTCAGGGTGATATTGAGTACCGCCGTATCCCCGGGTCCGATCTCTCCTGGAGCAGCCTCCAGCACAAAAAAGCTCGCCTGGGCCGCCACTGTAGAGGGCAGCACCAGCAACAACAACCCAAACAATATCCTTTTCATCTTATCAACCTCTCGATTTTTTCATTGATTATTATTAGGGATGGGACCAGCATCAAGGCCGTCCCCATGCACGTAAGAACTCCCAGGGACATGACATTCCCC
>CAZHQS010000168.1:0-3414 GCA_964534545.1 Candidatus Hydrothermarchaeota archaeon | reverse complement strand
TCCTCCTTTTCCAGCAGGGTATTGCTTACCACAACGCCCTTTCGGGTCAAGACGGCGTTGGTGATCTCGTCCACAAGGTAGATGGCACCCTTGTAGCCCACAATGGCCCTCCTGTGGTATCCAAAGCGGTCCTCCACAGGGAAACCTACCCTGATGAGGGGGATGCCTTCGTCCTCCTCTATGAACCTGCCCTTGGAGGTGCCGATGAGGAGGTCCACCGGGTCCTCCTTTATCCTCTTGTGGAGCTCGTGGAGGTCGGACTTGACCATGATCTCCATGTCCAGCCCCATCTCCTCGGAAAGGGCCATCATGTCGTCAGCCCACTGGCTGGAATCCGAGGCCGTCAGGGCGTACTTTGGCTCCAGCCCCATCTCGGCGGCAAGGCGCACCAGGCCCTCCACAATGTCAGGGTCGCCGAAGACTGCCACCTTGAGACCGGTGAGGAACATGTGGGCATCCACGATGGCGTCCAGGAGCCTTGCCCTCTCTGCTTCGAGTTCTTCTGGCACCTCCTTTCCTGTCACCTCTGAGAGGGTCTCCAGGAATCTGTCGGTATTTTCAAGGCCGATGGGCATGGGCAGGATGTGGGCAGGAACGCCGTAGCGCCTCTCGTATATCTTTGCGGCCTCAGCCCCCACGTGCTTCTGCAATGATATTGTTGCCAGGGAATTGGCGGAATCCTTGAGCTCCTCCAGGGTGGTGCCGCCCCTGGGGAAATGGGGCTTGGGATGGTAAAGGCCGCCGTCCAGAGTGTCAGAATAGTCGGTTAGGAAGATACTTTCCACTCCCATCTCTCTAAGCATGGTCTTTAGTTCCCTGATGTCCCCGGGGTTTACCCAGCCGGGGATGATGTTGACCTTGCCATTGGGCTCCCCCTTCTTGGGGAAGGTCATGGCCACTGTCTTCAGGAAGGTGTCAAAGCCTGTTATGTGGGTCCCCACATAGGATGGCGTCTTCACCGATATTATAGGGATGTCCACCTCGGGATTGAAATCCAGGAACTCGTCGATTATGCCGGGTATGTCATCCCCGATGGTCTCCGAGAGACAGGTGGAGCACACTGTTATCATTGTGGGGTGGTATCTCTCATAGATGTTCTTTAGGGCCGCTATGAGGTTCTCCCTGCCGCCGTAAATGGTGGTCTTTTCTGTCAGGGAGGTGGTGGCCACTTCAATGGGCTCCCTGAAGTGCCTGGCCATCTGGTGTCTGGGGTAGGTGGCACAGCCTTGCGACCCGTGGTTGATGGTTAGGGCACCGTGGATGCCATAGGTCCCTAGCATGGCCCCGATGGGGGCACAGGAGCGGGTGGGGTTTATGGCCACTGCCCTGGTCTGCTTTGTAACGGTACTCATCTAGCTCACCTCCTCTGGAACAGGTCGGGCCTTTTCTTTTACCAGCCTCCACACCGGGGTGTGGATAGCCCTGTCAATGTCCCGCGCAAAATTCACCATCCCCGAAAACCCGGCATAGGGTCCGGTGTCATAGGTGTGGCCGTTGACAAAGGGGACCCCCATCTTGTAGGCCAGGTACTTTTCCTTGTTGCCCGAGATGAAGAGGTCTGGCTTGTAGGTCTCCAGGATCTCCTCCAGCTCCAGGGCATTGGGGTTGTCGATGATGAGGGTGCCCTTTTTAACCTTCTTGAATATCTTCTGGTAGTCGTCCTCATGGCCGAAGGTGGTGGCTGCGGCTATGACCTCCATGCCCAGTTCCCTCATGAGGTCGGGCCAGTGCCAGGCCCTGGGAGCACCCTGGTATATGAAGACCGTCTTGCCCTTCAAGCGCTTCTTGTAGTACTCGATTTTTGGCATGATCTTGGCGGTCTCGGTCTTTATGACCTTCTCGGCCTCCTTCTCAAGCCCGAAGAACTTGCCCACATCCCGGAGGGCTTCTGACATGTTCTCGATGCCCCACAGGGTGACGTTGATGTAGGGGGTGCCGTACTTCTCCTTCATCATGTCGGCGATATAGGTGGCCGAGCGCTGGCAGTGGACCACATTGAGCTGAGCCTTGTGCATAATTTTGAGTTCGTCCACTGAAACGTTGCCTGTAAACCGGGTGATGATCTTCACCCCCATGGCCTCGAAGAGGGGCTCGAAGGTCCGTTCGTCATTTTTGATGTTGTAGTCGCCAACGATATTGATGGAGTAGGCATAGTCCTCCTCTGGTTCTACCGAACCCACCAGCTCCTCGAAGATGGTCTCGTTGCCCACGTGGTGGCCCAGAGACTGGCTCACACCCCTGAAACCCTCGCAGGGGAAGAAGACTACAGGCTTTCCTATCTTTTCCTGGGCCTGTTTGGCCACGTCTTTCCCGTCGTCGCCGATGAGGGCCGTGGGGCAGGTGTTGTATATGAACACGCCCTTGGCCTCCGGGAACTCCTCACTGGCCTCGATGATGCACTGCAACAGCTTCTTTTCCCCGCCGAAGACGATGTTGGACTCGTCCATGTCGGTGACGAAGATGTTCTTCATGTGAAAATCGCTGTCGGCCAGATGGGGGCGGTAGCCCCAGGAATAGTAGGCGCATCCTATGGGGCCGTGGGTGAGCTGGATGACGTCCTTAACCGGACCGCCCACAACGCCCCTGCAGCCGGCATAGGTGCAGCCCCTCTCGGTCATGTCGCCAGGGGTGGTGGGGACGTTGCAGGCTATCTGGCAGCCCGAACCGTCTCCACCGCAGCCCGCCTTTCCCTTGATGGCTATATGCTTTTCCCTCTCGGGAATGGTCTTGTCGCATTTCAGCAGCATCTTCTACCTCCTTATCTCCAGTTTGATTGCCGGTCTTTCCTCCAGGATGTTAGAGGAACAGCCCTCTTCTCCAGGGACCCCTATGGCATCGGCCCTGCACTGGATGCAGTTTCGGAACTGAGAGATGACGGCCTCGCACTGGTCCCTCGCCCTGTTCAGCTCCTCGGCCGTTGGCGGGGGGATGTCGCGGAACTTCCCCTGGGGGATTAAGGGGATGATGTTCATGGTGTAGGCCCCGAGGCCCCTGACTACCTTTGCAACCTCCACCAGGTGGTGGTCGTTTATCCCAGGGATCAGGACAGAGTTCACCTTAACCACCATGCCCCGCTTTACGGCCTCTCTTAGACCCTCCAGCTGGTTCCGGCTCAGGACCTCGAAGGCCTCCCTGCCCCGGTAGGTCTTGCCTCTGTATTTTACAAAGGAGTAGATCTTTTCCCCTATCTCGGGGTCCACGGCGTTGATGGTTATGGTCAGGGTTGTAACCCAGGCCCTGTCCAGTTCCTCGATCCTGTCAGGCAGAGCTAGGCCGTTGGTGGACATGCACCGGATGAGGGTGGGGAACTCCTCCTTTGTCTTGATTAAGGTCTCAATGGTCTCGTCGTTGGCCAGGGGGTCCCCGGGCCCGGCAATGCCTATGACCCTTATCCTGGGCTCCATCTCCACGGCC
>CAZHQS010000167.1:0-3459 GCA_964534545.1 Candidatus Hydrothermarchaeota archaeon | reverse complement strand
TCCAATCCTTGGAGGTTAGAAATCATATCCCAACGGGTTGTCAGTCGCCTTCCAGGACTACCATCTTTCATATGTTTCTCTCAAATCCCTTTCAACCCCCGAAAATTTGACAACCCCCTTAACGACGGAATGGAGTTCAAGCAATCCCCAATCCCTACCATGACTTTATATTCTCCGATTTAGTAAATATTAACCAGAAAAAAGGGGTTGGTTTCAATGGATACATCCATGCTGAAGAAGTTGTCAGATTATTCCTGGGAGATAGAAAAGACCGGTGACATGAGGGCGCCGGGAAGGGTCTATGCCTCCAAGGGGCTCTTGGAAAAGATGGACGACAAGGTGGTGGAGCAGATCAGCAATGTGGCCTGTCTCCCCGGGATCCAGAAGGCCTCCCTGGCCATGCCCGACGCCCACTGGGGCTACGGGTTCCCCATCGGAGGTGTGGGGGCCTTCGACCCCGGGGAGGGGGGCGTCATCTGCATGGGGGGCATCGGCTTCGACATCTCCTGCGGGGTCCGGACCATGAGGACCGGGATGACCCGGGAGGAGATGCGGCCGAGGCTTGAAGAGGTGGTGGACCACCTCTTCGAGAAGGTTCCGGCGGGTCTGGGCTCCAAGGGTAAAATCCACCTGGACCTGAGAGGAATTGACGACGTCCTTGTTGGCGGGGCCAGGTGGGCCGTGGAGCAGGGCTATGGCACCGAAGAGGACCTGGAGTTTGTGGAAGAAAATGGGAGGGTGGAGGGGGCCGACCCTTCGGCGGTCTCTGAGAAGGCCAAGTCCCGCCAGTTCAAGCAGGTGGGGACCCTGGGCTCCGGGAATCATTACCTGGAGATTCAGTACGTGGAGGAAGTCTATGACGAAAAGGCTGCAAAGACCTTTGGCATCGAGAAGGACAGCGTCCTCATCTCCCTCCACTGCGGCTCCAGGGCGTTGGGCCATCAAATCGGGACCGACTACCTCAAGGATCTGGGGATTGCGGCCAAAAAATACAGCATCCCTATAAAGGACCGGGAGCTGGCCTGCGCCCCCATAAATTCTCCTGAAGGTCAGAAATACTTCTCCGCTGTCAACGCCGGGATAAACTGTGCCCTGGCCAACCGCCAGGCCATCGCCCACCTGGTCAGACAGGAGTTCCATGAAGTGGTACCCGAGGCCGAGGTGGAGATGCTCTACGACATCAGCCACAACACCTGCAAGGTGGAGGTTCACGAAGTGGAGGGGGAGAAGAAGGAGCTCTATGTCCATCGGAAAGGGGCCACCAGGGCCTTCGGTCCGGGCAGGCCCGAGGTCCCCAAGGCCTACCGGGAGGTGGGCCAGCCCGTCCTCATCGGGGGCACCATGGGCACCTGCTCCTTCATCCTGACCGGCACCGGCGAGGGCATGGAGAAGACCTTCGGCTCGGCCTGCCACGGCGCAGGCAGGGCCATGTCCAGGAAGAAGGCCAAGCGGACCTGGCGCGGGGACCGCCTTGTTGGAGAGCTTGCCAAGAGGGGCATCATCATCAGGGCCCACTCCTATGCCGGGGTGGCCGAGGAGGCCCCGGGGGCCTACAAAGACGTGGTGGAGGTGGTGGATGCCGTTGAGAGGGCAGGGCTTGCCAAGAAGGTGGTGAAACTGCGCCCCATGGCCAGTATCAAGGGATAGTATGGAGCCCAAGATCTCCCCTACCGCTCTCGCGGTGCTTGAGCGCCGCTACCTGGAGAAGACAGACGAGGGGGAGGTCATAGAGACCCCGGCCGAGATGTTCCGAAGGGTGGCCGAAAACATTGCCTCTGCCGAGAGGTTCTATGACTCCGGCGCCGATGTGGAGGCCACAGCCGATGCCTTCTACCAGATGATGGCCTCTCTGGATTTCCTGCCCAACTCCCCCACCCTGATGAACGCAGGCCGGGCCTTCCAGCAGCTTGCGGCCTGTTTCGTCATACCCGTCGAAGACTCGACAGAGGGCATCTTCGAGGCCATAAAGGACGCCGCCATCATCCACCAGTCAGGGGGCGGGACAGGATTCTCCTTCTCGAGGCTGCGCCCCAGGGGGGACATGGTCAAGACCACCCATGGGGTGGCTTCCGGCCCGGTATCCTTTATGAAGGTCTTCGATGCAGCCACCGAGGCCATAAAACAGGGAGGGATGCGCCGGGGGGCCAACATGGGCATCCTCAGGGTGGACCACCCGGACATCATCGAGTTCATCACCGCCAAGGACGACCCGGAGGTGCTCCGGAACTTCAACATATCTGTGGCGGCAACCGATGCCTTCATGGAGGCGGTAAGGGAGAACAGGGAGTACGACCTGGTGAACCCCAGGACCGGGGAGAAGGTGAAAAGCCTCAAGGCCAGGAAGGTCCTGGACCTAATCGCCCTCATGGCCTGGAAGAATGCGGACCCCGGCATGGTCTTCATAGACCGGATGAACCGGGACAACCCCACCCCTGCCCTGGGGGAGATAGAGAGTACCAACCCTTGTGCCGAACAGCCCCTCCTGCCCTACGAGGCGTGCAACCTGGGCTCGGTGAACCTGGCTCATTTCGTCCGGGATGGAAAGGTGGATTATGAAAGGCTCCAGGAGACGGTGCGCCTGGCCGTGCGCTTTCTGGACAACGTCATTGACATGTCCCGCTATCCCCTGAAGAGAATAGAGAAGATGGTCAAGGGCAACCGCAAGGTGGGCCTGGGGGTCATGGGCTTTGCGGACATGCTCATCCAACTGGGCATCCCCTACGGTTCTGAAGAGGCCGTAAGAACCGCCGAGGAGGTCATGGCCTTCATCCAGAAGGAGGCGAGGGCGGCTTCAGAGACCCTGGCAGAGGAACGGGGCCCCTTCCCCAACTTCGAGAAGAGCATCTATGCCGGCGGCCCGAAACTCCGCAACGCCACCCTGACCACCATCGCCCCCACCGGGACCTTGAGCATCATCGCGGGATGTTCCTCGGGCATCGAACCGGTCTTCGCCGTATCCTACATCAGGCGCGCCCTGGGAGACCGGGAGTTCGTGGTGACCAACCCCTACTTCGAGGAGGTGGCAAGGGAAAAAGAGTTCTATTCCGAAGACCTGATGAAGAGGATTGCTAAAGAAGGCACCCTGGGAGGGATAGAGGGTATCCCGGAGGACGTGAAGCGCCTCTTTGTCACCGCCCACGAGGTCCCCCCTGAATATCATGTGAGAATCCAGGCCGCCTTCCAGAAGTACACCGACAATGCGGTTTCAAAGACCGTCAACTTCCCAAAGGACGCCACCCCTGAGGACATCAAGAATGTCTTCCTCCTGGCCTATGATATGGGATGCAAGGGGATAACGGTCTACCGGGACGGGAGCAAGGAGGAGCAGGTCCTGCGGGTGGGAAAGGAGGAGCCAAAAAAGAAGCCTAAAAGGCCGGTAATCGAGGTCTGCCCGGATTGTGGGGCCCCCTCCTTTGTCCACGAGGCCGGATGCTCCTACTGCCGGGAGTGCGGGTATTC
>CAZHQS010000166.1:0-3468 GCA_964534545.1 Candidatus Hydrothermarchaeota archaeon | reverse complement strand
ATTTTCGCCGTCATATAGTTCGTAAACACCTGGGTTTGCTGAAATGTTGTCTACGTTCTTCTCCGTCCACCCAAAAAAATCTCCCTCAATAACCATAATACCACCTATTGTATAGGTTAGTGGCAATTACCTTATACATCTTTTGCCAGAGCGTGGGAAAATTTGGCTCAATCCCTAATTCTTTGACTTTTTGTGCAAGTGCTACTTCTTGTGCAAGCCAACCCCTGCAAAAACTATATAAATAAAAACCTTTAAACCATCGCTGTTCTCTTTTATCGAGGCTAACTTTGGAGGAATTAAATGGCAAGAGCCAGAAGGAAAAGGAAGATAGATACCTGGAAGACCAAGAAGACCTATGACATCATAGCCCCGCCCATGTTTGATGAAAAAAAGATCGGGGAGACCATCTCGTCAGACCCGGCGAACCTTCTGGGCCGGACCATCACCGTCACCATGAGGGAGATCTCCGGTGACTTCTCAAAACAGCACATCAAGGTGACCTTCCAGATTAAGGACGTCAAGGGCAACCAGGCCTTCACCAAGTTCAAGGGCCAGGCGCTGTCGCGCGACTACATGCGCTCCCAGATCCGGCGCAAGACCACCAGGGTGGAGACCGTGGTGGACGTGGAGACCGAGGACGGCCAGGGCCTCAGGGTCAAGGTCATCGGCCTTGCCGTCGGTAGGGCCCAGACCTCCCAGGAAAGGCTCATCAGGAAGCGCATGACGGAACTGGTAAAGGAGATGGCCGGAAAGACCCCCCTGGACCAGTTCATCCAGGACGTGGTCAGGGGCAGGATATCTATCACCCTCTACAGGAAGCTTAACAAGATCTATCCTCTCAAGAGGGTAGAGGTGCGCAAAATCAAGGTCCTGGAATCCAAAAGAAGGATCGCGGCCTGAATCCTTCGGACCATGATCATCGCATCCCTTTGCGTTATCCTCGGGATGGTAAGCTACAAGCGGGAGGTCTTTGATTTTTACGGTTCCCTGGCCGCCACCCTCATGGGGCTGGCCGTGGGATATTCTGCCGGCCTGGAGTGGCTCCTCCTCATGATCCTCTTTGTTCTTCTGGGCTACGGCTCCACCAAATACCGGTACTCCTTTAAAAAGAGCATCCATGCCGGTGAGGACCACAAAGGGAGGCGCAACGGCACCAATGTCCTGGCCAACGGCATGGTACCGGTCCTTTTCTCCGTGATGTCCCCCTGGTTCCCTCAAAACCTCATGGCCGCAGGATTTGTGGCCTCGGTGGCCAGCGTCACCGCCGATACCCTCTCCTCGGAGCTGGGGGTGCTGAACAAGGGGCACCCCCGTCTCATAACCACCTTCAAGAGGGTGCCCCCCGGCACAGACGGGGGCATATCCCTCCTGGGAGAACTGGCCGGCCTGGCCGGCATCCTGGTAATCGCCCTCGCCTCCATGCTCCTGGGCATCCTGCCCCCCGAATGGGCCCTCCTGTCGGCGGCCATAGGTGGCTTTGGCGGGTTCCATGTGGACAGCCTCCTGGGAGCGGTCCTGGAGAGGAGGGGATACATGGGGAACGCTTTGGTGAACCTGACCTCCAGCGTGGCCGCTGGAGTTCTTGGCCTGGGGATGGCCTACCTGCTCCTCCTACCATGACCTGACCCAAATTTTATAAGCAGGGAGACCAGAGATTCCTTTCATATGAAGGTGCTTCTAATCGTCTGCGACGGCATGGGGGACCGGCCCCTTGAATCCCTGGGAGGCAAGACCCCCCTGGAGGCGGCAGAGACCCCCAACCTGGACGCCCTGGTATCAAGGGGAGAGTGCGGTATCTGCGACCCCATCCGGCCCGGGGTGAGGGCGGGTTCGGACACCTCCCATCTGGCCATCCTGGGCTATGACCCCTATACCACCTACACCGGGAGGGGTCCCTTCGAGGCCGCAGGGCTGGGTCTGGAGCTGCAATCCGGGGACGTGGCCTTCAGGTGCAACTTCGCCACCATGGACGCCTCCATGACGGTTACTGACAGGAGGGCAGGGCGGATTAAGGACACCTCTGCCCTGGCCGAGGTGGTTCGGGAGATAGATGTCCAGGGGGCAGAGATACTTTTCAGGTCCTTCGGCTACCGGGGGGTCCTGGTGCTGCGGGGCGAGGGCCTAAGTGACCAGGTGCCGGATACTGACCCCCACCTCACCGGGGAGAGGGTCCACAGGGCCACCGCCCTGGACGGCTCCGAAGCGGCAGAGAGGACGGCCCGGATTCTCAACGAGTTCGTGGAAAAGTCCCACCAAGTCCTGAAGGACCATCCCCTCAACGCCCAGAGGGAGAAGGAAGGCAGGCCCCCTGCCAACATCGTCCTCACCAGGGGCGGGGGCATGGCCCCTGACCTTGAACCCTTCCGGGAGAAGACGGGCCTCCAGGGGGCTTGTATGGCCACCACCGCCATCATCAAGGGTATGGGGAAGCTCTCGGGCATGGAGGTGATGGATGTAAAGCCTGACTATGCCGAGAGGATGGCCCAGGCCCTGGATGTCCTGGAGGAGAAGGACCTCGTCCTGATGAACATAAAGGAGGCCGACGAGGCCGGCCACGACAACGATCCCGAGAGAAAGGTCAGGGTCCTGGAGGAGATCGACCAGGCCCTGGAACACCTAATGGACTTCGCAAAGGACAACTACCTCATTGTCATGGCGGACCACTCCACCCCCTGCAGCGTCCAGGACCACTCGGGGGACCCGGTGCCCCTTATGTTCCTGGGTCCCGGGGTGAGGACCGATTCCGTCACCGCCTTTAACGAGCGGGCCTGCACCCACGGCGGGCTCAACCGCATCCGGGCCAGGGACGTCATGCCCATCCTGTTGAACCTGATGAACAAGAGCGAGAAGTTCGGGGCGTGAGTGCCAATGGAAAGGGAGAAGGCCCTCCAGCTGGTGGAGAAGCATATCGGGAACAGGAATCTGATAAACCATACCCTGGCCGTGGAGGCCATCATGGGTGGTCTTGCCCGCCACCTGGGCGAGGACGAAGACCTGTGGGGTCTGGTGGGGCTCCTCCATGACATCGATTACAGCTTGACCGAGGGGGAGCCCGAGAGGCACACCCTGGTGGCCGAGGAGATGCTCACCGGGCTGGTCCCGGAGGAGGTCATCAGGGCCATCAAGGCCCACAACAGCGAGCATACCGGGACCGAGCCGGAAAAGCGGATGGAAAAGGCCCTAATCGCCGCCGACGCCCTCTCCGGGCTCCTCATCGCCTGTGCCCTGGTCCAGCCCTCGAAAAAGCTCGAGGATGTAAAGGTCAAGTCTGTTAAGAAGAAGTTCAAGGCCAAGGATTTCGCCCGCAAGGTGAGCCGGGAGCGCATCCTCCTCTGCGAGGAAATCGGGCTGGAGAGGGAGGAGTTCTTCGCCATCGCCCTGGAGAGTTTGAAGGAGATTGCGGAGGAGATAGGGCTGTGAAACTTCTTTCAATCCGAGCCACTAATTGGAGCAGAATCGCAAGTTATT
>CAZHQS010000165.1:0-3473 GCA_964534545.1 Candidatus Hydrothermarchaeota archaeon | reverse complement strand
TATTTTCGGATATTCCTGTCCAATTATGGACTTTGAGAGCATTAATTTGATTCAAAGAGCAGTAAACTACAAAAAAAATCGTAAAAGGATATCAATAATTGATCCAAATTCAGATGTTTTAAAACGTTATGCTGATCTGATTAGTCCTGAACGACTCTACTACTACCCACTACCAAAATATTTCCTTCAAGATAATTGAAACTTCCCTTTCTTTTGCTTCCTCCTCTCATTCTTTATCCTCTCCAGCAAAACCGACGCCGGCTCGTCGTTTGGGTCCTGGGGCACAAGCTCCCCCCGGAAAGCCTTAGCGAGGATGGCCTGGGTGATACGCTCAGCACTCTCGGTATCCGCCGCCACCCGCTTCTCGCTTTCTGTACTCCTCTTGTACATTTGCCCTCAACCCGCACTCTCTCCTAAAATGTCTAATGAAGAAGTATAAAAAACCCCACGTTAAAGAAGTGGTGGAAATTGGCCCTTCAAACTTCCAATCCTCATAATAAAAAGGTGGAGGAGGTGGTGGTGAAAAATGATGGAAGGCATGGGTCCATGCCCTCCCTCCTCCACCTCTCCTTGAGAAAGGAGCTTGATGTTCCCTCACAAAAATAAAAAAAGGGAGGGGTAGGTGGAAGACCTAACCCTTCTCGGCCTCCGTATCACCCTGGCCGATGGCATCCTGGCCGGTCTCGCCGGTCCGGACCCGGATGACCTCTTCCACGGGGAGGACGAAGATCTTTCCGTCGCCCACGTTTCCGGTCCTGGCTGCCTCGACGATGGTGGAGATGACCTCCTGGGCCTTTTTCTCCTCCACCACGATGTCCAGCCTGACCTTGGGCAGGAGGTCCACCCGGTACTCCCGGCCGCGCCACTGCTGGGTGATGCCCCGCTGGCGCCCCCGGCCCTTGACCTCGGTGACGGTCATGCCCACGATCCCGATCTTCTCCAGGGCCTCCTTGACCTTATCAACCTTGTCGGGCCGGATCACGGCTTCTATCTTTCTCATCTTTATCACCTCCTTTTAGGCCGTGGCCCATTCGGGGTACGCCGACATGCCGTGTTCGCTCAGGTCCAGGCCTTCCATCTCTTCTTCCGGGGTGACCCTCAGGCCCACCACCAGGTCGATGACCTTAAACATGATGAGGCCGGCAATGAAGGCCCAGAGGAAGTTCACGACAGCCATGGTCACCTGGACCCCGAAGAGGGAGGTCCCGCCGTAGAGGAGACCAGGGGCGTTGGCCGCATAGATCTTCTCAACACCGTTGGAGAAGATGCCCACCGATATGACACCCCAGCTGCCTGCGTAGCCGTGGACCGGCACCGCACCGATGGGGTCGTCCACCTTCAGGACGTTCTCGTTGAAGAGGTAGCCGAAGTACATGACCACACCGCCTATGGCGCCTATCACCACGGCAGCCCAGGGGTCAACGGAACCGCAGGGGGCTGTTATGGCCACAAGGCCGGCTATCAGGCCGTTGATTGAGAAGGCTATGTCCGGCTTTCCCTTGGCCCAGGAAAGGAGCATGGCGGCAACCGCACCTGCCCCGGCTGCCAGGAAGGTGTTGACCACAACAAGGTTGTAATTTATGTCCAGCCCACTCAGGGTGGAACCGCCGTTGAAGCCCAGCCAGCCAAAGGCCAGGAGGAAGGCCCCCAGGGCCGCCATGCCCATGTTGTGACCCGGCATGGGCTGGGGCTTGCCGTCCACGAACTTCCCTATCCTCGGGCCCAGGACTATGGCACCCGCAAGGGCCACATAGCCGCCCACGGCGTGGACCACGCCCGAACCCGCGAAGTCGTGGCCGTCAACACCGAAGTACCCGGTGATGAAGCTGGTGGCGCCGTCGACCCAGAAGAGGCCGTTGCCGCTCCATACCCAGTGGTTGTAGACCGGGTAGATGATGGCGGTGACGATGGCCGTGTAGACCATATATGCCTTGAACTTGGTCCTCTCTGCCATGGCACCGGATACGATGGTGGCAGCGGTGGCCGCGAAGACCATCTGGAAGAACCAGCCGTTGTATCCGGCGGCATCGAATCCAGAAAGGAAGAAGTCGCTGTAGCCGAAGAAGAGGTTGGACTCGGCACCCCACATGATGCCGTAGCCCACGGCCCAGAAGACCAGGATACCCACCGAGAAATCCATCAGGTTCTTCATGAGGATGTTCACCGTGTTCTTGGACCTGGTGAACCCGGCCTCCAGCATGGCAAAGCCTGCCTGCATGAGGAAGACCAGACCCCCGGTCAGGAGGAGCCAGATGTACGTGAGGGCGTCCTCCGGTGTCGCTTCCTGGACCCACTCGCTCTCCTCCGCATGGACCGGCGCCAGCAGGAGGAGGACAAGGATGGTCCCTATCAGGATATATCTTTCCATTCGCATTTTTTACCTCCGAAATTTTATTTTTATTGATTTTATGGACTCAAATGTTTGAAATATCTTATAAATAGGTATTTATGACGGCATTTGACACTATTTACACTTTTAATGAAATTTTATGTTCGAAAAGACCTTTTTATGACCTTTTATGATTCATTCATATTGGCCAATCTTTACCTCTTCCAGGACCAGGTCAGGCCTTTGTGACCTTCTCCACAATCCTTCTCAGCTCGCCCTCGTCGATCCTATTCCCCCTATCCGCCAGCCTTTTTACCTCCAGGAGGACCCTCAAAACTCCATCTTCATCCAGGGTCATCCCCAGGGATTCGAGTCCGTGCTCAACCGCCTTCTTCCCGCTGTGTTTTCCGATGACAATCTCTCTTTTTCTCCCCACAAGTTCCGGCAGAAAGGGTTCGTAGGTCAGAGGGTTTTTGAGGACCGCCGCCACGTGGATCCCGGACTCATGGGTAAAGCAGTTCTTCCCGACGATGGCCTTGGCATCACCTCTTCTAATCCCTGAAATCTCCTCCACGGTCTGGGACAGCTCTGATAGGAGTTCGGTCTTCATGCCAAGTTCGGTGCCATAGAGGACCTCCAGGGCCATGATGAGTTCCTCGGTGGGGCAGTTCCCGGCCCGCTCCCCTATCCCATTGACCGTGGCCGAAACCGCCCGGACCCCGGCCCGAAGGGCTGCCAGGCTGTTGGCGAGGGCCAGGCCAAAATCGTCGTGGCAGTGCACGCCGATAGGCGTCTTGATCTCTTTGACAAGGCCTTCCACCAGTTTCTCCATACCCTCGGGGAGGATGCATCCCACGGTGTCTGCTATGTGGACCCTGTCCACCTTTCTATCTTCGGCCCCCCTGAAGAGATCCAGAAGGGTTGGAAGGTCCGTCCTGGTCCCGTCCTCTGCCGTCAGGCCCGTGAACAGGCCGTGGTCCTTGGCGTATTCCACGGCATCCAGAGCCCTCCCTCTCGCCTCCTCAAAAGATATGCCGAGCTTGTCCCTCAGATGGATGGGGGAGGTGGCCATAAATACAATCACACCGTCCGCCCCGATATCCAGGACGTGGTCGATGTCGTCGGTCCTCGCCCTTGAAAGGCA
>CAZHQS010000164.1:0-3484 GCA_964534545.1 Candidatus Hydrothermarchaeota archaeon | reverse complement strand
ACTACTAAAGATTGGACCAGATGAAAAGGTTCACTTCCTCCCGAAATAAATCTTCCCGATCTCAGGGTGGTTGATTATCTCATCAGCTGTTCCCTCGAAGACCTTCCTGCCCCCTGCCAGGATGTAGCCGCGGTCCGCGATTTTCAAAGCGCTTTTGACGTTCTGCTCCACCAGGAGGATGGAGACCCCCTTCTCCCTGATTTTCTGAATCTTCTCCATGATGGACCTTATCATCATGGGCGCAAGGCCGGCCGAGGGCTCATCCAGGAGCAGGAGCTTTGGGTCAAGCATCAATGCCCTGGCTAGGGCCAGCATCTGGCGCTCGCCCCCGCTCAAGGTCACGGCCTGGGCCTTCTGCCTCTCCTCCAGGATGGGGAAGAGCTCGAACATCTCCTGGACCTTCTCCCCGGGGTCCTTGGAGAGGTAGCCCCCCATCTCCAGGTTCTCCCTCACCGTCAGGGAGGGGAAGATGTTCTCCACCTGGGGCACATAGCCCATGCCCATCCCCACAAGCTGGAAGGGTCGAAGACCAGAGATGTTCCCGTCATCGAAATAGACCTTCCCGTTTTTCAGCTCCAGCAGGCCGAAGAAGGTCTTCAAAAGGGTGGACTTGCCACTTCCGTTGGGGCCCAGGATGGCCACTATCTCTCCCTTTCCCACCTCCAGGCTGACCTCATGGACGATGGTCACCTTCCCGTATCCGGAGGACACGTCCTCGCCGATAAGGATCTTATTCACCCATATACACCTCGATGACCTTTTCGGACTCCAGTACCTCCTGGGGGGAGCCCTTGAAGACCACCTCCCCCTTGTTCATCACATATATCTCGTCGCAGAAGTCCATCATGATATCCACGTCGTGCTCGATGATGAGGAAGGTCATGCCCTGCTCCCTCAGCTCCAGGATTTTTTCAAATATCTTCCTCGATAGTTTCGGATTCACCCCAGCCACCGGCTCGTCCAGGAGCAGGATTTTCGGGTCTGCCATGAGCGCCCTGCCAAGGGCCAGGAGCTTCTGCTGTCCTCCGGACAGGCTGGAGGCCAGGTCGGTTTTCATGTGCTCGATTTCTAAGAACTCCAGGATCTCCAGGGCCCTTTTGATATTCTCGGTCTCTTCCTTTTTCACCTGCCCCCACCTCAGGAAGGTATTGAAGAGACCCTCCCCGGCCTGGCCTCCCCTCGACACCAGCATGTTCTCCATGACCGACATGTTCCTGAAGACCCTGGGCACCTGGAAGGTCCGCATAATCCCCATGGATGCTATCTTGTGGGGGTTCTGTCCAGTAAAATCCCGCCCCCCTATGAACATCCTGCCCCCGTCAGGCGGGAATATGCCGGTGAGGACGTTCACCAAGGTGGACTTGCCGGAGCCGTTGGGGCCCAGAAGACCGATGATGCCCCTCTCCGGGATTTCCAGGCTCACCCCGTCCAGGGCGGTTACACCGCCGAAGACCTTCCTTAAGCCTTCCACCCGCAAAAGGCTCATTCGGCCCCCACCTCGTAGCGCTTCTCAGGGATAATCCCGGACGGCCTGTACATGATGAACAGGATGAGGAGGAGGCCCAGGACCACCATCCTGAAGTTCACCGGGTCCACGGGGAGGTCAACAAAGTCTTTTATAAAGCGGGTGGAGCGCTCGAAGACCTGGATGAGGGCCGCCCCCAGCACCACCCCTCCGAGATTCCCCATACCCCCCATGACCATCATGGTCCAGACCGCGAAGGTCACCGTGGGCATGAAGTTGTCAGGGGCGATGAAGGTGATATAGTGGGCAAAGAGGCTCCCGGCCAGGCCCGCCACCGCCGAACCGATAACCAGGGCCTGGGCCTTGAACCTGAAGGTATCCTTGCCCAGGGTCAGCGCCACCAGCTCGTCCTCCCTTATGGCCTTCAGGACCCGGCCGTAGGGGGAGGCGATAATCCGCCTCATGAAGAGGTACACCCCTACCAGGGCCGCCGAGGAGAGGACCAGGTAGAAGACCTGGTAGTCCCCGCCGAAGAGGCCGTCCACCAGGATACCCTTGAGGGTTCCAGAAACCCCTTCCTCTGCCCTCAGGGGCTGGGGAATGCCCCGCAGACCTATGGGTCCTTTGGTGAGCCAGCGCTCGTTCAACAGGATGAGCCTTATAATCTCCCCGAAGGCGATGGAGGCAATGGCCAGGAAGTCCTCCCGGAGCTTCAGGGCAGGAACCGAGAGGAGGAACCCCATGAGGCCGGCCAGGGCCATCCCGGCCCCAAGGCCCACCAGGAAGGGCGCCCCCGCCATGGTCAAAAGGGCCGAGGTATAGGCCCCGATGGCAAAGAAGGCCACCTTCCCGAAGTTCATCAAGCGTGTCTGGCCTGCCTCGATATTAAGGCTAAGCGCCAGGATGGCGAAGATGTTGATGTATATCAGGGTATCCCAGAGATAGCTGTAGATGGAGCTCACTCCCGCTCACCCCCCAGCTTGATTCCCACAATACCCTGGGGCCTGAAAAGCAGCACCAGGATGAGGACCAGAAAGGCGATGGCCGCCCGGTAGCTGGTGGAAAGACCCAGGGATACCAGGAGGACCACCCCCAGGTTCTCCACCGCCGAGATGATATAGGCTGCGATGATGGTGCCGTAGATGCTCCCGATGCCCCCCAGCAGGACCACGGCGAAGATGAAAAGCAGCACCTCCCAGCCCAGGGTGGGGATGAGCCTTGTGTCCGCCCCCCGGAATACCCCTGCCACGCCGGCCACACCGCCCCCGAAGAACCACACTCCCAGGATGACCCTGTCGATGGGGATACCGCTGGCCATGGCCAGGGAGGGGTTGTCGGAGGTGGCCCTCATGGCCTTCCCGAGCCTGGTCCTGGTGAGGAGGAGGTGGAAGAGGATGATGAAGAGGACCGCCGCGAGGATGATGCCTCCCTGGATCCCGGTTATCCTGGCCCCTGCCACCTCGTAGCTCTTCACGGTGATGGAGTAGGATTTGATGGTGGCCCCGAAGACCTCCTGGATGATGTGCCGCAGGACAAAACCCACCCCGATGGAGGCTATCATCATGGAGATGACGGTGGCGCCCTTGTTCCTGAGGGGCCTGAAGACCGCCAGGTCCATCAGGATGCCGGCAAGGCCGGCCACCAGGAAGGCCAACGCCATGGAGGGTACGAACCCCACCCCCGCCGAGGTGAAGAAGAGGGCGGAGTAGGCCCCGGTGGTGATGAGCTCGGCATGGGCGAAGTTGGGGAACCTCAGGATGCGGTAGACCATGGTCAGCCCCACGGCCAGGAGGGCGTAGAGGCTACCGGTAATCAGGATATTGACGAAAAGCTGGGCCGGGTCCACGCTCATGTCATCAAATAAGGCGCTGATGTTTTAATTAACTTTTCACAACTATTAAATAGGGGCTCTGACATAATATAGTGGCAGGGGATAAATATGGGAATGAACAAGCGCAACCGTCAAAGGAAGGGGGAGTACAAGCAGGAACTCTTTGAGGAAAAACTCCTTGCCGGAGT
>CAZHQS010000163.1:0-3496 GCA_964534545.1 Candidatus Hydrothermarchaeota archaeon | reverse complement strand
AACTAAGTGATAGATTGGATGTAATACCACCAATAAAATTTGATGAATTTAATAATCATTATTTTCCTGCAATTGTAGGTTATCAAAACACAGTATATTGGCTAACAATTTTTGCAGATAGCAATTCTCAATCTGATTTTAATTTAGCTATGCAAAGTGAAAAAACTGCATTTCAAGAATTACAACTGGCAAATTCACTTTATCCCGGATAGATTTGTTTTTCATGTATTGAACATATTATAGAAAACCTGTTAAAAACCCTATTCAAAGTCGAATTTCACAATCTCAAATCCAGTCCTTCGCCTGCAACTTCTGGGGTATATAAACATCGGTCATGAAGGTGATGCCGTGCTTGGCCAGGGCCTGCAACTCGGCCTTCTCCTTGCGCTTCAGCATCAGCTCCAGCTCCGAGCGCCACCGCCTGTTCCTCTTTATCCAGGGGTACTCCAGCATGTTCTGGGCCTTCTTTATGTCCCACTCGGTCATCTTGAGGCGTGCAGCCTTGGGGACCTTGAACTTGTCCAGGTCCGAGGGCAGAAGGCCCAGCAGGTGGGCGTCAGGCACCGCCAGGTAGGGGGACTCGTAGGACAGGGAAATGCTGCCCCGCTTGTAGGATGAGCAAATCTGCATCCCGTAGCTGTCGGAGTCCGTCAGGATGTAGACCGGGAGCCCGTACTTCTTGTGCAGCCTCCGCAAAAGCCGCCGGGTGGCGATGTCCGGCTGGCCCTTGCCCGTCATCAGCAGGCATTTATTCTTCTTGTGGAACTCCTCTTCAACCAGCCTTATCATGGCGGCGTCCTTTTCCACCACCAGGATGTACTCGGCGCCGCAGTCCTTTATCTCCACCTCATCGATGAAGGGGCTGATGGACCACCCGCCCCGGCCCAGGGCGTTGCAGTTGAAGGTATCCCCGCCCTCCTTGAGGGTCAGATCCCCTATGCAGACCCCCTTGGCTGTTGCCACCACCTGGAGGCAGGGCCGGGTCACCCCCACGGTGACCGCGATGTCCTCTATCAGGTTGTCCGAGGTCTTCTGGTCCTTGTCGAAGAGCTCGGGGTCCTGGTAGTAGATCTCCCTCTTGGTCAGGTGCTTCCTCATCTCCGCTGTCTCCTTGAGGACGCTCAGGATGAAGAGCATCTGGGTGAAGGCCCGCACGGTCCCGGTGTTGTGGAAGGAGCGCTTGGAGAGGGCCATGCCCATGTGGATGACGTCCCGGGCCTCGTCGTAGACGATGTTGCCCGCCCCGCGGTTGGGCACATTGAAGGCCGGGTTCTGGAGGGCCTTGATATCTGCCAGCAGGTCCTCCGAGATGGACTCTATCTCTTTTACCAGGTCCGCGGGGGTCAGGTCGTCCCTGATGGTTATGGTCTTCTGCTTTGCCTTGGCTTTTGCCATCAGGCCTCCACCTCCCCGGCTTCAGCCATGGGCTCAAGCTGTTCCTCCACCACCGGGCGGCGGCGCTTTATCTCCTCCACCAGGAGGTCGTAGACCTCGGCCCTCTTGACCTTGAGGATTTTGTGCATGGAGTCCGCCACCACCATGGCGTGCTTCTCCAGGTACTTTCTGGCCTTGCCGCTCTGCTTGCTCTTCTGGAGCATGTTGACGTGCTTTCTGAGCTCCCTGGAGACGGCCTGGAGGGCAAACTTTATCTCCTGGGAGATGACATCGTCGGCCCCCACGGCCTGCTTGGCCACCCCCAGGTACTTCAGCTGGGGGGAGGTCACGTGGACCACGAAGATGACCGGGGCCTGGGGGAGCTGGCCTTTCTTGCCTATCTTGTAGATGGACCAGTCGACGTCCTTGGCGGTCTGGGTGATGATGTCAGAGCCGAACTCGTAGAGGAGGGGGGTGCAGTTGGCGATGCGGATGATCTTCTCCTGATCTTTTAGGTCGGTGGGGATCTCACCGCCGTACATGCCCAGGACCTGGACCTGGACGGGCTTGCCCTTGGTGGAGGTGGGGTTGCGCTCCACATAGATGTACTTCTCGGGTTTGTAGATGGTGGTGAAGCCCTGGATGAGGGTCTCCCTGGGGATGGGCATCAAGGAGTCGGTGGGCGGGGCAGGGAAGGACATGGAGCGCAGGGTCTCGGCCAGGAGGCGGACCTTGGCCTCGTCGTTGAGGATCATGCCCACCGTGGTCTTCTTGGTGAAGATGGGTTTGGGGATGAGGGCATTGCCGTTTAGACCGAAGAAGCCCTTCAGCTCCTCGTTGGAAAGGGCCCGGATGTTGGTGTTGGGGTTGAGCTTGCCTTTTGTGACCAGAACCGTGACGAAATCGTAATCTATCTGGACGTCCTTGACCAGGTGCTGGAGGTACTTGTTGGCCTTCTGGGGGTCTTTTTTGAGCTCCTTGAGCTTGGTGCTCTGGCAGACCCGGTTGACGATGTCCCCGGCGAAGATGCCCCGCTCGTCGAAGTACATGAGGAGGGGGGCCCGCTCCAGCAGGTCCTTGATGCTCTTGTCCCCGATGCGGCAGAAGTTCCTCTTCAGGAACCCGGCAAGGCTGATGGACCGCTCCTTGGCCTGGATGGCCAGCATGTCCTTGAGCTGGCCGATGTCCACGGAGTTGGGGTGGGGAGGGACCGGGACGGGGATGGGGATGCCCTTCTCGGCGCGCTTCTCGTACTTGACCACGGTGCCGTTCTCTTTGAGGGTGAAGGTAATGTAGGGGTGGATGGCGGCCATGCGCTTGATGAACTCCATGATGTTGGCTTTCGCTCTTGAGTAGTTGCCGATGAGGGTGATGGTCATCCTGGTCCCGTGGTCAGGGAATTCCCCTTCATAGGGTTCCTCCACCACCTTGGTGACCTTGCCCTTGCCGTAGTCATAGACGTGGCGGTGGGCCTTGCGCTCGGAGAAGGTCTTGGAGATTATTTCCATGGGTTTACCGGTGGACTGGTTGGCATAGATGGCGGCGGCCTTCCAGCCGATGCCCTGCTGGGAGCGGGATGCCTTGTACTCGATGGTGCCGGTGCCGCCGACCCGGGCGATGGTGGCCACCTTGCCCTTGGGTATCCCGATGCCGTTGTCCTGGATGGTGAGCTTGATCTCGCCCCGTGATTTATCAAGGACGTCGATGGTCACCAGGATCTGGGCGTCATAGTCATCGCTACCGGTGGATTGCAGGAGGGCCTCCCTGGCCTTGTCGATGGCGTCGGCGGCGTTCTGGACCCCCTCGACAACGGCCTGGAAGGGCGCCCGGGCCTTCTGGCCGAAGCCCGTGTCAACGCGCTTTATGAGCTCCTCGGCGCTCTGGAGGCGGATGTGGCCGTGGATCTTCTCCTCGACGGCCTTCCTTGAGACTGCCTGTTTGGTCTGCTTGTCGCTGTAAGAAAGAAGGGATTCCTGGCTCATAACCTCAACCTCTGCTGTCTCCCGCATTTGTCAAGGAGCTTGTTGATAATCTCGTCGTAGGTTTCGTTCTTCCTCCCCATGGAAGCCAGCCGGTCCCGGGTGGACTTCCTGACCTGTATAGTGGTTATGCCATCCATAGT
>CAZHQS010000162.1:0-3511 GCA_964534545.1 Candidatus Hydrothermarchaeota archaeon | reverse complement strand
CCCATCCTCCAGATCCTGCCCTCGTGGTGCCAGATCTCGTGCCAGAGGTTGTCGGCCTCGCTCTTGCCGTTGAATTTTATGTCCTCGTCGAGCTTCTCTTCCTTGATGGGGTCGTAGTACTTGGTCTTTATTGCCTTGGCAACGGCGTTGTAGACGTCAATGACCTTGTCTGCCTTGTCCAGATCGCCCTTGGCCCAGGCCCTGGAATGGCACTCGGTGCACACCTTGAGCATGGCCTTGCGCTTGTCCTCCGGGGACTTCAGGGAATCACCGCCAAAGGCGTCGGCCCTGGTGTCACCCTTGGACCACCACTTGCCCTCTCCAACGTAGGCCTCGTAGACTTCGGGGGCACTAGCCTTAGCTATAGCGAAGGGGTTGGGCAGTCCTGTACCTACCTCGGCCAGGGTCCCGGCAGGCAGGTCGTAGACCTCCTCATAGCGGGCCGCGATCTCGGGGTCTATGGCGTATTTCTCCGAGCCGCTCCAGTACTTCGGCTCAGTGGGCCAGGACCAGGCCGGTTCGAGCTCCCACTTGAGCCTTGAGCTGACATCGTGGGTCGTCCCCACGCCCGTGCCGAAATCGATCATGTGGCATATTGCACAGGTGGGTGTCTGGACATCATTGGCATCAAGCTGACCGTCGGCCCCGCCGGACCAGTCCATCTCCTCGCCATAGCTTGCGTAGATATTGCCGTGCTTGCTTTCCTCATAAATTTCGATTTGCGGGTGATCCGGCCCCATGTGACACTGACCACAGGTCTCAGGCTTTCTGGCCATCTCCACGCTGAAACGATGCCTTGTGTGGCAGGCCGTGCATGAACCAACGCTGCCGTCTGGATTGAACCGTCCAATCCCGTTGTTCGGCCAGTTTATGAGGGTGCCGTCCTCGGCCACCTGGATCACCGTGCCGTGGCAGTCGAGGCATCCTTCCTCTGCGCTCTCCCTGGCAAAGTTGGTCTTATAGTTCATACCATAGGCCTCCACTACATTGCCCTCCACGGTGACGTCCCCCAGGGTGCCGTAGGCCGACAGGGAGAAGAAACCAGCCTCATCGTGCATGCTATCCTTGAACTGCTGGAGCTCGTCGGGATGGCACTCCCCGCACTTCTTGGGGGACACCAGGGGCGTGATCTCGAAGCCGTTGTGCTCCCTGATGGAGGGGTCTCCCGGTACACCCTCGTGGCAGTCCAGGCATCCTATGCCTGCCGCTGTCATCTTGCTGTTGAGGTGGTCTGCCACGATCCCAGGGGTGTACTTCTCGTGACAGTCGATACACTCCTGGGTGGCCGAGACCGTACCCCAGAACAGGCTAAAAGATAACAAAAACAATATTGCTTTTACTCTTCCCATGTATTATCTCCTCCTATCTCATTATTTTCGAGGCAGAAAGCCTCCCCAGAATATATTTCATTTATAGCTTATTTATATTTATCCGAACATGTTCGGAAGGGGCTTCAAATACCCTTTTCCCCGCCCTTTGCAGTGGAAAAAAAAGTTTAGGGGCAAAGGGCCCCCTTGAAAAAAGATTCAAATACCCAGGGCCTTTCTCTTTTCCAGAATATGGGCCTCAATCCCGTCAGCCGCCGCCCTGGCGTCGGCCTCCACGGCCAGCTTGCCGCCGGTTATATCCTCCACGTCCTGGGTCAGGAGTTTCACAAGTTCAGCTCCGCCGGAGACCGGGGGCAGGGGGGCCACGTGGGTGTATACCCCGAAGGCCACGGCAAAGAGGGCGTCGATGGTGGCCTTTTGTTCCATGTACTCGGGGGCCGTTGCTGCTATGGGGAGGGCGGGCACGTCCACCCCCAGGGCATCGGCCACGGCGGTGATGAGCTGGGCCAGGCGTCCCGTGTCGGTGCAGGTGCCGAAGCTCAGGACCGGCGGTACACCCAGGGCCTTGCAGACGGCCTTCAACCCGTCGCCAGCCAGTTCCTGGGCCTCCAGTGATTCAAGACCAGCCACCTGGAGGGCGGCATTGCCGCATCCCATGCCCAGGACCAGGATGTCCCGCTTGATGAGCTCCCTTGCCACCTCCACGGTCATGGAGTCCTGGGGACCGTTCTTGAGGGTCGAGCAGGAAACCAGGGCCGTGACACCCTTTATCTGGCCAGACTTTATGGCATCCAGCAAGGGGTCAAGACTCCCGCCCAGTGCCTGGAGGATGGACTCGATGGAAAAGCCCACCATGGCATCCTGCCTTCTCTCTGTCACATGGACGCCCTTGCCCTCGCGTTTCTTGAAGTTCTCTATGGCAAGCCTGATGAGCTCCTCTGCCTGTTCCGTGACCTTGGTGGGGTCATAATCCAGGCCGTAATCCTTGATGCCCTTTATGCGGACGAGTTTGGAGACCGGCACGATAGTGGTGGTGTACCTGTCCTCATAGGCCGCAAGGGTCGGCAGGGTGCAGTTCATGTCGGCGGCAAAGACATCGATACCGCCGGTGGCCAGGGCGAACTCCTGGGAGATCCAGTTTCCGGTCATCCCCACAAAGACATCGTCGACCTCGAACCTCTGCTGGAGTTCCTGACCCGTCTCGATGGAACCCACTATCCGGAGGCCCTTTGCCCCCGCCTCCCGGGCCATCTCCTGGTATTTTTCCTGCCGGGCCAGCCTGATGAGCTCTGCCCCCACAAAGGGCTCGTGGCCGTTAACGGCGATGTTCACATAGGCCGGGTCGATAATCCCCAGGTCCACTTTGCTCATGTGGGGTGCCGGGGTCCCGAAGAGGATGTCCTGGACCACCTCCAGGGGCATCTGGGCGGTATAGGCGGTGCTGATGCCCATCCTCATGGCCTTTTTTGCCAGGGATACGAAATCCGTATCCACGTTGGTCATGGAGGCGGCGGCGTTGTCCACGGCCTCCTTGTAGGCACCCCCTGGAAAGATGCCGAGCTTCCTCCAGAGGTCCTTCCTCCCTCCCGGGGCCATGGTCTCCACCAGCTTCGACTCCTCGTCGGAGTCCATCTTCAGCTCCTCGAGCAAGAAGTCAGCCAGGTCTATTGCTATCTCTTTCACATCTCTTTCGGTATCTATCCCAAGTTGTGAGGCAAAGGCCTTAAGCTTCTCCGGGTCCTTTATGTCGTAGGGGGTCTTGCCCTCGGCCGTGAGCTTTAGGGTTTTGAAGGCCTCGTTGGCGTGGTAGGCATAGGCCGTGGTCCCCATGATGTTCCTGTGGAGCATGTTCCTCATGGCCATGCCGTTGGCATCGATGCCGCAGGCACCCAGGGGTGCCTTCTCAGACAGCCTGCAGGGCCCCATGCTGCAGAGGACGCAGCTTAGGCCCTTCTCGCAGAAACCGCATTTCCTCTTCTGGCTCTCATACCTGTCGAAGACGGTGGTCACGCCATCGGCGTGGATTTTTTCATAGCTCTCATTGATGCTTTCGTGATGGCTTGTCGTTACCATTTTGTTCACCTCGGATAAGGAAAACATCATTATTTATTATGGAGATTTTCCCGAACATGTTCGAGGTTCGACCCATGGGATTAAATAGAACTGTGGCTTTATCATAAGAG
>CAZHQS010000161.1:0-3604 GCA_964534545.1 Candidatus Hydrothermarchaeota archaeon | reverse complement strand
TAAAAAATCTTGTCATATGAATAAATATTTTCCGATTTTTTGTCGACACCCACACAATCCTGCTCAAATCTCCCCTTTGCCATCATGAGGTGGTTTTGATTCAATGGGTGGGAGACTGTTGCGTTTGGAGATTTAAACTTTAATCTGTTATCTTTGATAGGCAATTTACAACTTATCAAGTAACTCATCAATAGATATTGGTGTGTAATCCAGCATCTCTGCACTCACATTGATTGTCTTACTTTTTCTATTGATAAATGGATACCTATCCATCTGGTTATTATGAATATGACCGTGAATTACCCATCCATCCCAATTGTCGGGTGCAAGGTACGGCTCATGTGAAAGAAGAAATTTGTATCCTTTATATCGAAATATCAATCTTTTGTGAAACTTAATTTTCTTTGATTTATCATGTGAACCCCTAAGAAAGATGATGTTTCCATTTAATTTCTTAAGCCAATAGCTAGTCTTTCGACTTCCTCTTCCAAAAGACATGTCTCCCAAGAAGAAAACGATGTCGCACCATCTTACCTTGGAATTCCAATTTTTGAGCATAGTTTTATTCATTTCATACTTTGATGGAAACGGCCTGTTGCAATACTTGATAATGTTTGCATGGTCAAAATGAGTATCAGCAATGAAGAATATCTTCTGTTTCCAAATCTTGTTGATAATTTGATTAATCAGCCCTTTCTGGAATTTATTTATATCAAACTCGTCTATTGGTATCCCCAAATAATCCTTTAGTTTTTCAAATGAAATCGATAAGATATTTTGATCAAGCGCCTGTTTTCGATTTAGCAAGCGTCGTTGGAGAAAATCGTATTCAAAGAGAATTTTGCTGTTTCTCAAAAGAGTAACTCTCATCAGGACGTGCTTAAATCTAGGCTTTGGTTTCTTTTTGATGTAGTCTTTTATTTTGTTAAACTTTATTGGATTCAGGTTCCTGGCAAGAGTCGCATGATACTCGAATTTTTTGTTATAATCATAAGGGCTCAGATTGCAATATTGCTGAAGTGTTTTTGATAATTTCCACCTAAATTCGTCTAGTCCCTGTCCTGGTTCAATATCGATATACACAACTCTCGTATCTTCGAAGGTACTGAAACCTACTACACTAAAATCCATAATTTCTTGACCATCACAAAGACGCTTAAAGTCAGATACTAATCGTTTTTCATTTTTTGTTGTAAAAGGTCCTACCAAAGTGATATGGGGAACAGGTCTATGTTTATTCCGAATCTTGAATTTCTTATTGATTTCCCGGATTAATCCTTTAATGTCATACTTTGCTCTCCCAAAAAATCTGAATTCAATTAAGTAGCGAGACATATTATGATACCATTATGAAAAAGAGCATTAATATTTTTTAGATTTATGTCTCACATCTCCCTCAACCTTTTCAATATCTGCGCACTCCTTTTCACCCCGAGGCCTGCGAAGAGGCGCGGTCCGTACTTCAAAAAGGTCTTCAAGAGGAAGGAATGGCGGTCGAACTGGACGTTTCTCACAAGATCCCGGCGGATATCCTCCCCCATGGAGCTCAGGAGCCTGTCCATCTCCTGGTCCGTGAGGCCGTGGATAAGGGCCGTCATCCTCATGCCGAAATCGATTTCGCGGCCGAACTCCGCCCTCCAGAGTTTCTCGTAGGACCGAAGGGATGCCTCCGAATAGTCCCCATCCGCCTCCCTTATCACCCGGGCGGCCAGCCGCCCCGAAATAATCCCGTAGATGACCCCGCCTGCGGTCAGGGGCTTGATGAACCCTGCCGCCTCCCCCACTATGAGGCATCTGGGGCCGAAGGTGCGCCGGATAGTCCCTAAGGGGATGACATCCCCCCCTTGGTTTATCACCCTGCCGTCTAAACCCTCCCTCTCCACGAACCGGTCCAGATAGGCCCTGGCCGACCCCGGCACATCCCGGACGCAGAGGCCCGCCAGGTAGGTATCTCTCAAGGGCACCTTCCAGGCGAAGAAATTGGGGGCCACCCCCTTGCCGAAATGAACCTCCAGGTCGGGTATCTCCCCCTCGAACTCGTACTGATAGGCCCGGAGGATGTACCTCGAATCCCAGCTATCACGGAGCCCCAGCAGCCTTGCCACCCTGGACCCGAACCCGTCAGCGCCCACCACCACACCGGCATTGATTCTTCTCCCGTCTGCCAGGGTGATTTCCACGGCATCCCCTCCAAGCCTCAGGTCCCTGGCCTTAGCGCCCAGCCAAATCTCTGCCCCCCTCCTCTCGGCCTCCTCGGCAAGCCCCCTATCAAACCTGGCCCGGTCCACCGCCACCGCCACCGGCCTGTCCAGGTCGAAGCGGATGGAGCACCCCGGGGAACGGATTACAGCCGAGGATATCTCCCGGTAGAGGGAGCCCTTATAGTCCACACCCAGGGCCTCCAGGGAATCCAGACCCAGGATGCCCGCACACAGGGTAGGCCTGCCGATCTCAGGATGCTCCTCCAGGACCAGGACATCCAGCTCCGGCGCCAGCCTCTCGCCACAGCTCAGGCCCGAGGGACCCCCTCCGACAACCACCACGTCCCGGTACATCCGGCCTAACCCCAGTTTTCCAGGACCTCCATGAGCTGGCCCTGCCTCAAAACAAGATCCCTGGACGGGAACCTGGGCCGACCCTCTTCGATGATCCTCTGGATTGCCAGTCCTGCCTCCCCCACCCTCTTCCCAGCCAGATCCGGTCCCACAGGGACCAGCCGCCTCTTTGGATATCCTGCCGTGAGGTCCGGGGGGCTTAGCCCCAGGGTCCCCTCTGCGGCCATCTCCTCTGTTATCTTCACTATTTTCTCCCCGGTAGTGCCGTCGCCGTAGGGGTTTTTAGCAGACTTCATCCTTTGATAGAGGTCGCCATCCCTGAGAACCCTGGCGAGGGTCTCTTTGATTCTTTCGGGATTAACCCCGGCCAGGATGTTCCCCCCTGCCTCCACGGTCTCGGGCCTCTCGGTGGTGGTCCGCAGGGTGATGCAGGGGACATCCAGGCAGATGGCCTCCTCCTGAACCCCGCCGGAGTCGGTGAGGACCGCCCTGGCGCCCTCCAGCACGGCCAGGAACTCCAGGTAGCCCAGGGGATCCATCAACTTGATGTTTCCAGGGACCTCCACGTCCCTTTCCAGCATTCGCTTTGTCCTGGGATGGACCGGGAAGATGATATCCATGGCAGCCTCCGACAGGCCCCGCAGGATGCCTCCCAGCCTCCCGGGATCGTCCACGTTCTCGGCCCTGTGGAGGGTGAGGACTAGATACTCCTTGGGCAGGTCCTCGGGCCCCTTTTTCCTGACCCTCCTGATGTTCTGTTGGACGGCATCCACAATGGTGTTGCCCACGATGTGGATCCTCCCCGGCGGGATGCCCTCGTCCAGGAGGTTCAGGGCCGCCAGCTCGGTAGGCGCAAAGAGTACCTGGGAGCAGTGGTCAGCCAGGATGCGGTTGATCTCCTCGGGCATGGTGCGGTCGAAGCTGCGCAAGCCGGCCTCGATGTGGGCGAAGGGTATCTTGAGCTTCACCGCCGCCAGGGCCGCACTCAGCACTGAGTTGGTGTCCCCCTCGGCAGCCACCACCCCCGGGGATTCCTCCAGCATCAGGGA
>CAZHQS010000160.1:0-3627 GCA_964534545.1 Candidatus Hydrothermarchaeota archaeon | reverse complement strand
GGAAAGCAAGGATTATGCCATGGAAGTTGCCACCCCATCACCCGACTATGGACCATCACCGGGGAGCGCCGAGACAGAGTTCTTCCAGGAGGAAGCTGTCCAGCCCATGGAAAAAAGGGCATTGACCACAGGGGCAGATGAAGGCATGGGGGAGGGGGTCCGTGAAGACATCACCGGCCAGAAGGTGATATATTCCGGTACCATAGAACTCGAGGTGGAGGATTTCGATTTCTCCCTTTCCCAGGTCAAGTCCCTGGTCGAAAGCTATGGTGGGTTCATCTCGGACTCCAATATCTTCACAACCCCGGCAGGCAAGAAGAGGGGGGTCGTCACGGTCAGGGTCCCCCAGGAAAATTTCCAGGAGGTCATAGATGGGGTCTCCCTTCTGGGGACCGTGGAGACCATCACCACCCGGTCTCAGGACGTGACCCTTGAATACACGGACCTGAACTCCAGGCTTTCCAACCTGCAGAGGCAGGAGAAGCGCCTCCTGGAACTCCTGGACAGGGCAGGGAACATCTCCGAGATCCTGGCGGTGGAGAAGGAGATCGAAAGGGTCAGGGGCGAGATCGAGAGGATCCAGGGAAGGCTCAACTACCTGGAGAACAAAATCGACCTCTCCACCTTGGTCATCACCCTCCACGAGCCCGAGCCCATAGAGACAAAGCCGGTCCAGTTCTGGGCCAATATGGAGGTAAAGGACCTGGACACCACCTTCAAGGAGATAGATGCTCTGGCCAGGGACAGCGGAGGCTATATATCCAGCGCCAGGATCGACGAATTCGACCCGGCGGCCAAGAGGGGTGAAATCCAGGTGGACATCCCCCAGAACCGGTTCAATGATATGTCAGAATCCTTGAAGGGACTTGGCCGGATCTCCAACCAGAAACTGGAAGGCATCCCCAGGGACGATGCCTCCCCGGCCTCCAGGGCCTACCTGTATCTTCAGATCACGGAAAGGCCGTCCATCGTCAGGCAGGTCATGAACCAGGATTACGGCATCGACGATTCCATCCGCCGGGCCGTCCGGGGCTTCGTCCAGACCCTGAAGACCCTGATAGAGGCCATTGGCCTCTTCCTGCCCACCGCCATCCTGGCCCTTGTCGGCTATCTCATCCTGAAAGCGGTAATCAAAGAGGGCCTCAAGAAGTACCTCATGGGCTACCTGGCCCTCCTCTCCCTTTTATCCATCGAGAGCGGCGGAGGGGTGCTCCTGGCCCTTCTGATTGGTTATATCCTCTATGATCTGCTGGCCAGGAGGGGAAAGGAGGGATAACTGTTCACAATCGTTATATATCCCCTGGAGCAAACACTAATCTGGTGGTTTTCCTTTGACCAAAGAACACATATTCCGGGCCTATGACATCAGGGCGGTCTTCAACCAGGAGATAACGGCCGAGACGGTGACAAAGATCGGCATGGCCTTCGGCACCTATCTCGGTGGCAAAGGACGGGTCCTCGTCGGGCGCGACCCCAGGACCTCCAGCGAGATCATGGAGCAGGCCTTTGTCTCGGGCCTGGCCTCCACCGGATGCGATGTCTATGTCACGGGCCTTGTCCCCATACCGGTGGCCAACTTCAAGGTCTTCAAGGGGGGCTTCGATGCCGGGGCCTATATAACGGCCAGCCACAACCCCCCGGAGTACAACGGCATCAGGTTCCGCCACGGGGATGGCTCGGGTTACACCAAGCAGAACGAGGAGATCAGGGATATATTCATGAAGGGGGAGTTTATCCGGGCGCCCTGGAACAAGGTGGGCCGGATTGTCCAGTACCCCAACGAGACCACCCTCAAGGAGTACTCCGATTTCCTGAAGGATAGGTTCGAGTTCACAAAACCCTTCAAGGTGGTCCTGGACGCTGGAAACGGGGCCGCCTCCCTGGTGGCTCCCTACCTCTTCCGCGACCTGGGTGCCGATGTCGCCACCATCCACTCCTATCCTGACGGCACCTTTCCTGGACGCCCCTCGGAGCCCAACGACAAGACCCTGACCGACCTGAAGGCCGCGGTAGTCTCCATGGGGGCCGACTTCGGGGTGGGCTACGACGGGGACTCGGACCGCTGCGCCTTCGTGGACGACAGGGGGCGCATCTGCCAGACCGAGAAGATCGGCATCATCATCTCCAGGGACATCCTGGAAAGGGAGGGTCCCGGCAACATCATAGCCAACGTGGAGTGCTCCATGATAGTGGAAAAGGAGATACCGAAATACGGCGGCACCGTCAAGCGGGTCCGGGTGGGGGACGTCTTTGTGGCCGAGGCCATAAAGGAGCACTCGGCCCTCTTCGCCATGGAGACCTCGGCCCACTACTTCATGCCCGAGCTCTACATCTTCGACGACCCCATTGCCCTGTCCCTGCGCCTGGGGGAGATCCTGAGCAGGTCAGAGAAGAAACTATCAGAGCTCATGGACGAGATTCCCTCCTATCCCAAGAGGGCGGAGAAGTTCCCCTGCCCTGACGAGATCAAGTTCCAGGTCATGGACCACATCATCGAGAACCTGAAGGCCAAGGGGGCCGAGATGGACCTCACCGACGGGGCCAGGGTCATCTTCCAGGACGGCTGGGCCCTCCTGCGGCCCTCCAACACCACCCCCCTCATCAGGTGCACCGTGGAGGCCGAGACTGAAGCTAGGCTCAATGAACTGCTGGGTGAGATGAAGGGGGAATTTGAAGAAGCCATGAAGGATGTCAGAGATTGATTTACTGGACAAGGTTGGGGGGCGGGAAAGGGCCGCCCTTGCAGGCTGGCTGGTGGGGGTCCTCTCCACCCTGGGCTACGCCATCTTCTACCAGAGGGTCCAGGGGGGCGCCTCTGCCGTCCTCTTCAAGGTGGTCTTTTTCTATATAAGCGCCATGGACTCCCTGGCCAGATGGTTGGAACCGAACTTCTCCCTGACCTTCTCCCTCCTCTATTCCTTCAAGTTCGCCTCCCTGGGGTTCCTCTTCATGCTGGTCTATCTGGGGCTGCTGGGAGCTGGCTTCGGTTTGCTCCTCTGGTCCCTTTACGGCCAGTTCAAGAAGCAGTTTGGACCTACCTCTCAATAGTGACCTTCTCCATCCGGTCTCCGGCCCTCAAGGACTTCACCACATCCATCCCCTCGATGACCTTGCCAAAGACCGCATAGTTCCCGTCCAGGAAGGGGGTCGGTGCCAGAGTCACATAGAACTGGCTGGAGGCGCTGTTGGGGTCCTGGGAGCGGGCCATGCCCACCGCCCCCTCCACGTGTTTCAGTTCAGGGTGTATCTCCAGGGGTATGGTCTTGCCCGAGCCGCCGGTCCCGTCTCCCCTGGGGTCCCCACCCTGGATAACGAAACCGGGCTCGTAGCGGTGGAAGGTGAGGCCGTCGTAGAACCCGGATTCAGCCAGCTCGATGAAGTTGGCAACGGTGACCGGCGCCCGTTTCTCAAAAAGCTCGAACCTGAACTCCCCCTTGTTGGTCACAATCACGGCGATGGGATTTCCTGCCATCTTCTCGTCTCCTGCCTCAACCGATGAGGGAGTAGAGGTCTGTGGCTTAATGTTATTAGCTGTTTCGGTGTTTGTTGCGTTTGATGCACAACCCCCCACAAGCAACAGCGAGATCAGCATGACCAGGATCCTCATGGACCCCCATGGATTCGCCA
>CAZHQS010000159.1:0-3637 GCA_964534545.1 Candidatus Hydrothermarchaeota archaeon | reverse complement strand
CCGTGATCCGGGAAGGGCTGTACATTTACAAGAATCATTTTCTCCAGGTAGATATAGAGAACATCCTGCCCTATGCCAAGTACTTCGACAAAATATGGGAAGACATGGAGGGGAGACGCTGGATGAGGGGTCTCCCGGAAGATTTCCTCGATTCGTTGTTTCACCCAATTCTGAATGAAGGGATTTGCTTTCCTATCTACACCGAAGAAACCCTCATGGAAGCCCTCGCTGCATGGGGCTACGTGGAAACCCCTCTGAGATGTCCTGACCTGGAGGAGAACAGGAACCGGGTGAGGCAATTCTATGAAAAGCTGGGAGACAACGCCACTTTAACACCGGATGCCGGTATAGACGAAGATGGGATATTCCAAGTCATCGGAAAAAATATCCATGAATGGCTTATCTTCCCGGAAGCCGACTACCGGAACTGGAATTACCCCATGCGGGATTTGCTCAATTATCTAGCGTACAGGATTTATGCCGGGCTGAGATTCTACCTCGAAGATGGGACCTATAAGATCTGGCTTGGAAGGTTCAGCTTTGAATATACTATAAAAACGGAAGGGAGGAAGAGGAGATACTTCTTCGACGGCGTTGAGCTTCGGGACCTGTGGAAGGCGTGGTCCCAACTTCAGTATTACCATGACAAGGAGGAATACCTGGAAAACCTCCAGGGATTGCGCAAGCAGAGAATAACCGACCAGAAGGAGATAGAACTGAAGCTGGAGATCCACCTGAGCCCGGATGAACAGGTACCCGGGACGTTAAAATTGCAAAATCGAAAGAGAAGATTGTATGTGGGATTTCCCGGCTCCGATAGGACGTACCACATAAAAGATGGAAAGAAATGGCTGTCGCTATTCGATGTAGGTTTATATCCCAGGAGCCTGCCAGTTGATGTCTTCTCATTGTTCAAGATATTAAGTCAGCACGTCCCTGAAGATGAGGTATTGGAATATCTGGAGAGGTCCATCCAGAAGGGGAGAGAGGCCGAAGAGAGGGCACGGTCAAACTTATTGGCCTTCATCGAGGAGCATAGCAACAGGGTGAGAGAGGGAGAGATTGAATCCCGGTGGGGTACTAAAAAGGGCTATATCGTCAGGGGAAAGAAAAAGGATTATTTTGTGGGAGAATACGGGAGGGTCCTGACATATCCCGGAGGGGATTATGTCTGCCTTCGTGACGACGAAAAGAAAGTTCTTCCAAGATCAGACCGAATACTCGGAAGGATACTCCTCTGCCTTAATGACCTTGAGCTCAGCGGTGAGGTTTCTACTCTCAATTAAAGGAGGTGAAAGAAATGGTAAATGTAAAAATACTGGACGAGTCCGGGCATACAGAACTGGTCCTGGAAGCCGAAGGAGCAGTTGAAACAATCAAGGACCGCAGCCAGAAGGGCGAGTGGGTGTATGTGGACGGGAAGTATTATCCCCTCCCGGAGATCACCAGCGACACGTTGGAGGATGCCTCCGAGTGCATCGTCACTCCACCCATACAGGCAGGATAGGACATCCTGCCTTTTTCCTATTATGAAAGTCCTGATTATGGGCTGCGGGGGCATCGGGTCCTGGCTCTGCCAATTCATTGCCTTTGGGATCAGGAACCATACCATCGATATCGATGTTACAGTTGCAGACGGCGATGTGGTGGAGGCCAAGAACCTCCTATACTCAAGCTTCGACATAATGGACGTGGGAAAGAACAAGGCCGAGGCCCTTTCACAGAGCTATGGCTTCAAGCCCATTGACAGGGACATACAGGCAGATGACCTCAATGGCTACGATCTCGTCATCGTTGCCACCGATGATGGAAAAAGCAGGAAGATGGTCTATGATTCAGAAGTGGACTGGATAGACCTTCGAAGCAAGGGCAGGGGATACGCAGTCTTTGCCAAGGGGGCCAGACCACAAGAAGATATGCTTGATACCCTGGACATCGAAAGACGGAGAGAGAGTTGTCAGGAGGACCACAGACTAAGCGAGAGGAAAATAGATGCCGGGAACGTCATTGCGGCGGCCATGGGTTATCAGCTCCTGCTGAACCACCTACGGAGAGAGATGACCGTAAAAGAGATGAGGGGTTACCTATAAGGACCTGCGAGTCCTCAAGTAGGTTGAACACTCTCCTGCTACCTGACCTCTTCCAGCATCCGTTCCTCGGTCCCTATAAATGGCACAATCAATACCTCTGGCATACCAATCCCTATATAGAAACCCTTTTATGAAACCCCCTACAAAGTTCTACCTAAATGGGGAACTTTAGGGAGTGAAGGATGGATAGACTCAGTGTTTGTATAAATAATCAGACCCCCCTGGTGAGGTTCAAGGTAGATTATGCCCATCTGATAGAGAAATACGGCCACCTACCTGACCCCCTGCCCCTGGATACCCTCCAGGAGGACGTGGATTTCCACTACACCCCCGGGGGGGTCACGGCCATGCTCTTCCCGCTTTTGAAGCGGCTCATCAAGGAGAAGTATATCTCCAACACCCACTGGATCTCCCTGAGCCCGGGGGGGCCGGAGCGCACCTTCGTGGACGGTATCACCCTCCACAACGTGTCCCTCCCCGCAGAGACCCTGGCGGCCTATGCCCGCTGCAAGGAGAGGCTGTGGCAGGAGACCCACGGCCTGGAGACCGTCCCCATGGACGTGGGGGATTTCGTGGCCTATGCCAACTACAACTGGATATGCGTCCACAAGATGTTCGAGATCCTGGACGAGGTTGACATATTCTATGTCCACGACTTCCAGCAGCTCCAGACCGGGGCCATGATAGGCCTTGCCGCCCCCACGGTATTCCGGTGGCACATCCCCTTCAACCTGGAGAGGGTTGACAAACACATCCGCAATTTCATCCTCCGGGGCATGGAGGGCTTCGATTCCATTGTGGTCAGCTGCAAGCGCGACCTGGAGGGGTTGATAAAGGTGGGGTATAAGGGGCATGCCTACCAGATGTACCCCTACATCAACGACGAGGTCTGGACCCTGCCCCACCCCGTGGAGGTGGAGGAGTTCAGCCTGAACAATGGGATACAGGAGGAGGATTTCGTGGTCCAAATGGTGGCCAGGATGGACTCCATGAAGGGGCAGGACGTGGCCATAAAGGCCGTGGCCAGGCTCAAGAAAAGGATCCCGGGCATCAAACTGGTCCTCATAGGAAACGGGAGTTTTTCTGGGTCCAAAAAAGGAGGGCTTGCCAGCTCAAAAAGCCAGGTCTGGCTGGCCCATCTCCTGAACCTGGTCAAGGAACTCAAGGTAGAGGATGAGGTCATCTTCACGGGATTCCTGAACCACGAGTGCGTCAAGAGGGCCTATGCCCGCAGCGATGTGGTGGTGGTCCCCTCCCTTGTGGAAGGGTTTAATCTAACGACAATCGAGGCCTGGGTCTACAAGAAGCCGGTGGTGGTGAGCACCGGGGCGGGTTCATCGGAACTCATCATGGACGGGGAGAACGGCTTCACCCACGAGCCCAGGGACGAGAAGGGGCTGGCAGAAAAGCTTCTTGCAATCTACAAAGGAGAGGAAGATGCCGTCCAGATGGGGGAGCGGGGCCACGACACGGCCAAGCAGTGCCTGCTGGAGGAGGGGATGAAGAACGAGTGGCAGGTCCTGGAGGAGACCGCCGGCAGGTTCTAG
>CAZHQS010000158.1:0-3672 GCA_964534545.1 Candidatus Hydrothermarchaeota archaeon | reverse complement strand
TTCCTCATGAGATAAAATCAAACTTTAGACGATCTTGAAATACGACCAATAATTTACTGTGAGCCATATTTTTATGAAGAATAGTTCAAAAAATGCATCACTCCAGAGTTTCCGGATAACATTAATACCTGAAAGGTAGCTAATTCATCACCATGGACCGCAAGATGCGCTACCTTGACCTGGGCCGAATCGACCTCCCCCGGCTCCATGCCACCGAGGAGGCCGTGGCCAAATCAGGCATCCCCACCCTCATGCTCTGGACCGCCAGCCCGCCCACGGTAAATCTGGGATACTTCTCCTCTGTGGAGGACGAGGCCGACCTGGACGCCATCGATAAGCTGGGGATGAAGATAACCCGGCGGCCCTCGGGGGGCGGAACCGTATACTTCGACGACCGGCAGCTCTGCTACTCCATAGTGGCCCCCCTGGACTCCGGGATTCTGCCAAGGCCGCCCAGGGCCTGTTTCAAGAAGGCGGCCCAGGGGCTTATCAACGCCCTCAGGGATACCTGGGACATCGAGGCTGAGTTCGCCGGCAAGAACGATGTGGTGGTCCGTGGCAAAAAAATATCGGGCAACGCCCAGACCAACAAACACCGGGCCAAGATCCAGCACGGCTCCTTCCTGGTGGACTTCAACTACTGGATGGCGGCCAAGGTCCTGAAGATACCTGTTGAAAAGGTGGAGGACAAGGGGATTCCAAAGGGGCCGGTGGTGGAGATGATACTGAGGAGGGTCACCACCCTGAAGGAAACCCTGGGCAGGGAGGTCCCCCTGGAGGAGGCCAAGGAGGCCCTCAAGAAGGGCTTCGAGGAGGCCCTGGGGGTCAGGCTCGTCGAGGGCAGCCTCACGGCGGAGGAGGAGGCCCTGGTGGAGGAACTCGCTGCCAAGTACCAGGACCCGGAATGGATTTTCAGGAGGTAGGGGATGAGAGGGTCCGTCTCTGGGAACATCGTGGACGTCCAGGACTCCAGAATATACCCTGGGACCCTGATGGTTTCCGAGGGGCGGATAACTGACATCATCCCTGAGGACCGGGGCTACGATACCTACATCCTGCCGGGGTTCGTGGACGCCCACATCCACATCGAGAGCTCCATGCTGACCCCCTCCCGGTTCGCCAGGGCCGCCGTGGTCCACGGCACCGTGGCCGTGGTCTCGGACCCCCACGAGATAGCCAACGTCCTGGGGCTGGCAGGGGTGCGCTACATGCTGGAGGACGCCGCCAGGGTGCCGCTGAAGTTCTGCTTCGGCGCCCCCTCCTGCGTCCCGGCATCCCCCTTCGAGACCAGCGGGGCCACCCTGGGGCCGGAAGGGGTGGAGGAGCTCCTGGCCATGGAAGACATCGGGTTCCTGGGGGAGGTGATGAACTTTCCCGGAGTGATAAAGGGCGACCCCGGGCTCATGGCCAAGATAGAGGCTGCAAAGAGGCTCGGAAAGCCTGTGGACGGCCACGCCCCCGGCCTTAAGGGGAAGGACTTGGAGAGGTATGCGGCGGCAGGGATTGCCACCGACCACGAGTGCCTCTCGAAGGAGGAGGCCCTGGAGAAGATAAAGCAGGGGATGAAGGTCCTCATCAGGGAGGGCTCGGCGGCCAAGGATTTCGAGGAGCTGGCGCCCCTTCTTGGGGAGCATCCCGAATCTTGCATGTTCTGCACCGACGACCTCCATCCCGATGACCTGATGCGGGGGCATATCAACCTCCTGGTGAAGCGGGCCCTGGACCAGGGTATCGACCTGATGAAGGTCCTGCAGGCCGCATGCGTGAACCCGGTCCTCCACTACGGCCTGGAGGTGGGGCTCCTGCGCGAGGGAGACCCCGCAGATTTCCTGGTGGTGGACGGCCTCGACACCCTCAACGTCCTGATGACGTATATAAACGGGGAGGTGGTGGCCGAGAAGGGGGTGTCCCTGATAGAGGCAGGAAGGCCGAAGGCCGTGAACAACTTCAGGGCGAAAAAGATTGTGCCTCGGGACCTGGCCCTTCCGGCCAGGGGCAGGAGGATAAAGGTCATGGAGGCCGTGGACGGGCAGCTGCTCACGGAGAGGGCCGTGGTGCCCCCGAAGGTGGAGGACGGGTATGCCGTGGCTGACCCGGAGAGGGACATCCTGAAGATTGCGGTGGTGAACCGGTACAGGGAGGCGGAACCCGCCGTGGCCTTTGTGAGAAACTTCGGCCTGACAACCGGCGCCATTGCCTCCTCGGTAGCCCATGATTCCCACAACATCATAGCGGTGGGGACATCAGATGAGGATATGGCCAGGGCGGTGAACCTGGTTATCGAGGACAGGGGAGGCATCAGCGCAGTATCCGGGGACCGGGAGGAGGTCCTGCCCCTGCCAGTTGCCGGCCTCATGAGCACCGGGGACTGTCCAACGGTGGCAGAAAGATATACAAGGCTGGACCGCATGGCCAAATCCATGGGCTCAAGGCTAAAGTCTCCCTTCATGACCCTGTCTTTTATGGCCCTTCTGGTCATCCCAAAACTGAAGCTGGGCGACCGGGGGCTCTTCGACGGGGAAAGGTTTGAGTTTGTTGATGTGTTTGAAGTTTAGGCACACCCTCCCCAACTTTTTCAAGCAAAGCCCAGGGCAGGGCTGTGAGTGGTCAGGCTGGGGGCCGAAAGGGGTATCCTCATCCGCTCGTTCAGTTTGCTTACCAGGATGACTTTTATTATCCAGGTGTTCCGGTGCTGCCTGGATTCTACCTCACAGTGTTCCAGTCGGGACAGCATCTTTTCAATGGAATCCCTGGGGATGTCTGCCATCTCTGCCAGGAAATCCACTGCGTTCATAATCTGAATCCCCACAAGCTTCTTCTGGTAGTCGAAGTCAAGAATCAGGTCCCCCCATTCTATGGCCCCTTTCGATATGGCCCCCTTCTTTGATAAAAAGAGGATATCGTTTTCTCTATCATAGCTAAACTCAAAACTTGACATGCTTCTCAGCCTCTTTCTGCCATCTTCTGTTAATCTTAATTACTGTCGGTATAATAACCTTTTCACCTAAAACTAGAATATACCGGTGGGCCTGGGTCTTGCTGTATCCGAAGTAACAGTCATATTTTTCTTCCCCCTGTCTTCTGGCTTCCTGTTTTTCTGCATAGGCTAGCCGATTGAGTTTGAGGATGTTCTTTTTCACCTCTTCCAAGCTTATCCCCCTGAAGCGGGCCTGCTTTTTGGCGTGCTCTGTAAAGATTATATCGTCTTCGGCATACTTTTTCAGCTTCTCAACAAGCTCTTCTTTGTGGTTTGCAGCCATCGGAAGTATATGGGTAGCATTCGAATAAATGGCTGTGGGTAGGGAGTCCGGGGGAAAACTAATACCGAATAAGGAAACATTTAAGGCCCTGTTGCACCAAACAATCCAATGGATAAAATGGACCCGGGAGAGGCGAAGAGGAAGAAAAGAAACCAAGTTTTGCAGACGTTGCTTGTTACTATTGCCTTTTGGACCTATTCTATATACATTATACTAACTGCCCCGGCTGATAATCCTGGGGAATTAATGAGATACTTATTATCACGTAGTGGATACGGTTATAATGCGACTACGGTGGGTTTCATTATAATTTTAGCAATATTTGCTACTGCATTTTTCTTTCTTGAACTGAAGGATTACCTCCGGGGAAACTACAAGCTCTGGAAAACCTCAAAGAAATGAGAAGAAATGT
>CAZHQS010000157.1:0-3740 GCA_964534545.1 Candidatus Hydrothermarchaeota archaeon | reverse complement strand
TACTATTTATAGTTTACTGGTAAAAATGGCGCCGGGGGGGAGATTTGAACTCCCGCGCACCAAAGGTGCACAAGCTCCCTGGTATCAGGTGCGCAAACACCTGGGATCTCCAGGCTTGCGCCTTACCGGACTAGACTACCCCGGCATTGTTGCGCCCTCTATCCCCTATGGGGCTTGCGAGGTCGGTGCAGTTAGGTAATACAAAAAGAGATAAAAAGTTTTGGGACAGGTCACCCGGCCCCCTCAGGAACCATGGGAGAAGACCTAGCCCCTGGACTCCCTCCCGAAAATCTTCAAGGCCGCAAAAAGGAGGGTGGCGACCATGGGCGAGAGGGCGTAGAGAAATATGGTGAACCTTATCCCGAAAAGGGTATCCTCCCGGTACCTCCTGAGGACATCCTCGAAAAGGGCTACCAGCACGACATAGATCACAAGGGATGCCAGGAGGAAAAGGGCGACCACGAAGAAATTGTAGGAGAAGTTCAGCCGCTGCAACCTTTCCATGTTCACCTCGTCTATCTTATGGCCACAGCTCTTGCAGTATTCATCGGTGTCCAGGAGCTCGTTGCAGTTTGGGCAGAACCTCCGCTCATCAACCATCATCAACCCTCCCTGGAGGGGCAGAGGCCATAGAGGACGCACTTATCATGCCTGGGCCTCCTGGCCTGGCATACGGCCCTGCCGTGGAGAATCAAAAGGTGGGAGAAGTCACGCCAATACTCTTTGGGCACCATCTCCATCAGGTCCTCCTCGATCCTGTTGGGGTCCCTGCTCTCGGAAAGACCCAGGCGCCGGCTGAGGCGCTTCACATGGGTGTCCACGGCAATCCCCTCGTCTATGCCAAAGGCGTTGGACAGCACGATGTTGGCTGTCTTGCGGGCCACCCCTGGTAACCGTGTCAACTCCTCCATGGACCTGGGGACCTCCCCACCGAACTCCTCCAGAAGCATTCGGCTGGTTGCCCTGATGTTCTTGGCCTTGTTGCGGTAAAAGCCAGAGGACCTGATATCCTGCTCCAGCTCCTCCTGGGTCACCCTGGCGTAGTCCTCCGGGCCGTGATACTTTTTGAAGAGGTCCTTGGTAATCCTGTTGACCTGCACATCAGTGGACTGGGCCGAGAGGATGGTAGCCACCAAGAGCTCGAAGGGGGTGGAATACCTGAGAGCGGTCTTGGGGTTGGGATACTCCTTTTCAAGGAGGGCGATTATCTCTTTTACCACCTTCCTCTTCTCCACAGTTCGTGCCTCCATCATGAAAATGCCACCCTGGCGGCAAGGAGCACCAGGACCCCGGCGAAGATCTTCTTGAATGCCTCCGTGGGTACCTGCTCCACCAACTGGGCACCGATCTGGGCCCCAAGGATACCCCCCACCGCAAGGGCGAGGCCCACCCGGTAATCGATGTTCTCCAGTCTTCCATGGGCAAGGAGGGCAGAGACTGATATGAGGAAAATCACCACAAAAGACGTCCCCACTGCTTTGTCGGCAGAATAACCCAAGAGGAGCAGAAGGGGCACCACCAGGAACCCGCCCCCCAGTCCCGTGAAGGCGGCGCCTATCCCCACCAGGATGCCCACCAGGGCCAAGACGATGATTTCCATATATATCCTCTCCGGCCTCATCCCATTTATTTCTTCTCGATGATAGGTTTTTTTACCTTGACCACCCATTCTGAGTATATGCGCCTCTCCCTGGGTGTCGTCACAAGCCAGCCCGTTGAAACTTCGGTGGAGTTTGCCCAGGAGGCGGAAGGCCGGGGTTTCGGCAGGGTCTGGGTGGGGGAGGATATCCTCTCCAGGGAGGTCTTCACCTATCTCACCATCCTGGCCTTAAGGACCAAAACCATCGGTATCGGCTCTGGCATTACAAATCCCTATGTCAGAAAGATAACCACCATCGCCTCCTCCGCTGCCGGGGTCCAGCACCTGAGTGGGGGCAGGTTCACCCTGGGCCTTGGGCCAGGGGGGCTACCTGAAGTGGAAAAGATAACCGGACGGCCGCCCCACAAGGTGGTGGACGTCCTGTGGGAGGCCACCACCATCCTAAAACGGATCTTCAACGGGGAGACGGTATCCCACCAGGGGGTGCTCATATGCCTCTCAGACTATATCATCACTCACCCCGAGGTCAAACCCCTGGAGATTTACTTCGGGGTCCGTGGCCCGAAACTCCTGGCCCTGGCCGGGGAGGTGGCCGACGGTGTCATCTTCTCCGGGCCCCTGGACTACCTGGCTCACAGTATTAAGATAGTCGAAAAATCGGCGGCCGAATCAGGGAGGGACCCCAAGGGAATCGGCAGGGTCCTCTGGAACGCCTTCGTCATGGGTTCCGACCTCAAAGCGGCAAGGCCCATGGCGGCCACCATGATGGCGAGCCTGCCTGAGGCAGCCCTGGACTATATCGATATCAAGAGGGAGACCCTGGAGGAGGTCCGGCGCCTCTTTGCCCTGTCCAGGTACGATGACGCCTACTCCCTGATAGAGGAAGGGATGATCAAGGAATTCATGATCGCCGGGACCTGGGCCGAGATCGAGGACCAGATCGAAAGGTGCCGGAAGATGGGTTTCGACGAGCTGGTGGTGGGACCGCCCTACGGGAAGGAACCCCTGGAGGTGATAAAGGCCATGGGCGAGATGTACGGAGGGGGATGATGGACTTCGGCGTAAACCTCAACGGCGACATGTATGCCTCCGAATTGAAGGAGGCAGCCGCCGCGGCGGAGGAGGCCGGTTTCAGCCACATCTGGGTGGGGGAGAGCATCAATTACCTCCATCCCTTTCCCATAATGGCCGCCTGCCTGGAATACACGGAGAACATCAAGGTCGGGACCGGCATCATAAGCCCCCAGAGGACCCGGAGGTTCCATATCAGGAGGGCGGTCTCCACCATGAAGGAGGTATATGGCCCGAGGATCGTGGTGGGTCTTGCCCCCGGGGACAGGTACGGGTTGATGACGGACTGCATCGATACCGGGAGGGTCCTGTCCACCCTGGAAAAGAGCGTGCACCGTTTCAAGGAGACGGACCCCCAGGTCCCTGTATTCATCGGTGCGTCGGGTCCCAGGGTCATTGAACTGGGGAGCCGGGAGGCGGACGGGATGCTTCTGAACTATGTCCATCCCGATTACGTCAGGTGGGCCCTGGGACACCTCAGGAAGGACTGCTACACAGCGGTCTACGGGCCTTCCCTTATCCTGCCCAACGAGGACCTGATGGCCACCCTCAGGGGCGCGGCCGCCGTGGTGGCCGCCGGGGCCAACCGGACATTCGCCAGGGAGATGGGACTTACGGATCTGGTTCACGGGGTCCGGGGGATGGTGAAGGAGAAGAGGTGGTCCGGCCTTGCCCCCTATGAAAAAGAGCTCCTGGAGCGCTTCACCATCTCGGGGTCCATGGAGGACATATCCCGGCGCATCGAGGAGTACATCGAAATGGGGATAGACCAGGTCATCTTCGGCGTGCCCTTCGGCCGGGATATTGATGGGATAAAGAGGATGGGGGAGCTAATCTCTCAGTATCGATAATATAAACAGCGGGTCCGAAGGACCGCCCGGGGTTCGTATGGGGGTGAGACTTTAATCTTCGCCCCAACTAACACCCACACCAGAGATTAAAGGTGAAGCGGTAGCCCTCGACTATCTCATCCTTTTCTCGCTCAATTCCAGGTGGTCGGCCTCGATGGCGATGATGGCCGAGAAGATCTCCACCACCCTGGGTTCTGTGGCCTGGGCCAGGAACTCGG
>CAZHQS010000156.1:0-3787 GCA_964534545.1 Candidatus Hydrothermarchaeota archaeon | reverse complement strand
GAGGTGCCATCGGGTGGTCTTATATAACTTACCCTAGCGAAGAAGGGTGACTACCCAAAAATGAGAGCCCGTCAAAATGTCATTTTTGAACTCGGTTTTTTCCTCGGAAAGCTTGGTCGAAAAAACGTGGTTGCCGTATTTAAACAAGATTTGAATTTTGAAATGCCCTCTGATTATTCAGGTGTTTTATATACTCCCTATGACGATTTAGGACGCTGGCAATTTGAACTCATAAAGGAACTAAAAGCTTGTGGATATAACGTAGATGCGAATAAATTGCTTTAGGACGCAAGGGAGAAGGCCCGTGCCTAGCTCTCCCCCAGAGCCACGGACTGCCTGCACAAGTATAATTTTTGAAACAAGAACCCTTTTATATCTCGGAAATCCATAATTATTCAAATGGAAGAGATAAAAAAGGATTTTGAGTTCCTGAAGGGTAGGGTCGAAGGGGTTCTTCTCTTTGGTTCCCGCGCCTCGGCCACGGCTGATAAGAGGTCGGATATAGACATATGTCTTGTTGGACCGAGAGAGAAGGAGGTCATCCTGGAGGTCTTCCAACGGCTCGGCGGTAAATATGATGTCAAGGTCTTCGAGGACCTCCCCCTCACGGTGAAGATGGAGGTCATAAAGAACCACAGGACCATCATCGGGAACGAGGTGGACCTCTCCTACTATTTCTACAGGTTCAGGAAGGAATGGGGGGACGTGGAGGCGAGGATCAGGGAGAACAGATTCACCAGCGGGACTGAGATGATAAGGAGGAGGAGGGCCTGGAGAAATGAAAGACAGGTATCTCAAAAAGCTTGAGACCTTCGAGAAGGAGAGGGAGTTCATCGAGGGCCACACCATGGCCGACGAGGTCTCGGAGAGGGCCCTTCTCTATGCTCTCCAGATTTGTGTCGAAGCCGCCATGGACATGGTGGCCATGAAGGTAAAGGACGCCGGCCTTGTGGTGGAGGACGACTATACCAACATTGAAAAGCTCGTGGAGGATAAGATAATCACCGCCAGGGACGGGGATTTGCTGAAGCAGTTCAACGGACTGAGGAACGCCATCGCCCATCGATACGATAAACTCGACATGGCCATTGTTAAAGGAGCCCTGGAAAGGGTGGATGAACTGTCGGATGTGGTAGTGAAGGTTGTGGGCTGAGATATGGTTTCCTCTCCCAAGACTGCCTGCACAAGTACAATTTTTAAAAAAACCCTGCCGACTGGGGCGCCAGAACCCCCAAATCACCGAAAGATTTATATTGAAAAAAAATTCAATAGATAATTGGCCCATGAGTCTATAACTACTTTTATACCTCATGGGCCCCTCCCCCCACACTCACTGAATAAGGACTTTTTCTAAATGGCTGGAAAGGCTAATGCCTTATACATCGGTCCCCCCGGGCTCTTTCCTAGGAGAAGGCTGGCTCCTTTTTTATCATGTACCTTACTGTGTTCAGGAGCTTATTCTTGCGGAAGGGTTTTGTAATGTGGACCTCTGCTCCGCATTCCTGACTCCTCTTCATATCTTCCGGGCTGCCCCTGACACTGAAGATCGCCACAGGTATGCCCCTGGTGGTCTCATTCCTCTTTATCCGCTCACATACCTGCCAGCCATCAATACCCGGCAGTATGAGATCGAGAAGAACGAGGTCTGGACTGTCCTTCTCAAGTTTTTTCAATCCCTCTTCCCCGTCTCTTGCCTCCACAACTTCATAGCCCGCTCTATCAAGGAGTCTATGGACCAAAAACCTTATCCCAGGCTCATCATCCACCAAGAGTATCTTACCGATTCTCTCATCTCCTACTCCTTTTACGGGACTGGACACACACAGTCCATCTTCGTTTAAATCTTTAACGTTGGCGTGGATATCTGCACACACGAAATATTTAAAAAGCATTGGAAGATAAAAGGGACATGAGGTGGAGCAACATGTTGAAAAAAGACACCTATGTTTCCGAGAGGGCGGCCCACAAAACCATCACAACTGAAGGGCTCTCCTTCCTGGCCGGGGTGGCCATCTTTGCCCTGGCGCTTCTCCAGGGCTGGTCCCTTCCAGTGAAGTTTTTTGGTCTTATGTGGATGATGTTGGGGATCGTGCCCCTCATGGGAGAGCAGAAATAGCCCCTAATCTTTTAGAGCCTGGAGGGTCTCCCTGAAGACCTGTAAGTGTTCCTGGCTGAAGAGGCAGAAGGTCACCCGCTTCAGTTTTGTATCCCCTTCAAGGTGCCGGATACAGGTCTTGAGCATGATGGGTGCGCACCTCTCCACCGGGAACCTGTAGACGCCGGTGCTTATGGCCGGGAAGGCGATGCTCTCGATACCCAGCTCCTCCGCCCTTTTCAGGCTGTTCTCTGTTGCACTGGCAAGCTTTCTGTCCTCGTCCCCCTCCCCCATCCTGGGCCCCACGGCATGGATGACATACCTCGCCTTCAGCCTCCCACCCGTGGTCACCACCGCCTCACCCACCGGGCAGTGACCTATCCTGTCGGACTCCTCCTGGATGATCCTGCCCCCCTTGCGGAGGATGGCCCCCGCCACCCCGCCCCCGTGGTAGAGACCGGAGTTGGCGGCGTTTACAATGGCCTCGGCGGCCTCCTCGGTCAGGTCACCCTGCTTCACCACCAGGATGGAATCCTTGATTCGAACTTCCATGCTCAAACCCTAAAACTGCACCTCTGGGGTCTCCCGTTCCCCCTCCGGCGCTTCAAAGAGTTCCTTCCTCTGAAAGTTGAAGGCATTGGCTATAATATTTGAGGGGACGGTCTGGATCCTCGTGTTATAAATCATGACAATGTCGTTGTAGAACTGGCGGGCATAGGCGATCTTGTCCTCGGTCTTCGTCAGCTCCTCCTGGAGGGACATGAAACTCCGGTCGGCCTTCAGTTCGGGGTAGTTCTCCACCACGGCAAAGAGGGACTTCAGGGTCGAGGTGAGAAAATTGGAGGCCGCCGCCTTTTCCTGTATGCCCTCGGCCCCCATCACCGCGGCCCGGGCCCTGGTGACGTTTTCCAGTACCCCCTTCTCATGTTTGGCGTAGCCCTTCACCGTCTCCACTAGGTTTGGGATCAGGTTGTGGCGCCTCTTGAGGTGGACCTCGATCTGGGCCCAGGCGTTCTCCACCCTGTTCCTCAGAGTCACCAGGGAATTGTATATCCCCACTGCCAGGAGCAGTAAAACTGCCAGTGTACCAAAGAACAAAAGGACAATCCACTCAATCATCTCTATACCTCCATCAGACATTCTACTTCAGCAAATATAAAAGATTTCATCTGGCCCCTCCGCCCCCACCCCCGAAACCGCCCCCTATCCCGCCTACCCCCATGTTTATGGCTTCAGTGGCAAGGTCCAGGGCGGGGTTTGACATCCAAAAGGCCCAACTCAAATCATAGAAAACCCATGGATGATCCCTTAGCAGGTAGAAATTGCTGGACTCGAACATCGGCCCGGGCAGGAGCCGGGACATGTTCTTTATCACCTCCTGGGCCACACCCAGGGCAACGGCATAGACCATGTAGCGGTCCCATAACTTGATGGATTCCGGGGGATGTTCCTTTAACGCAGAGAAATCAGTGAGATACCTGCGGAAATTCTCCCACTGCATGGTATAAAGCCTGCCTTCGGGGGTGAATCTCCCCGCCCCCCTCTCATTGACCAGGGAGACGGCCAGGGACACCACACCCGCCCCCAGGAGGAGGGCACCGGGAAGGAAGGTCTTGGTTATCCCTGGAAAGAGCTTTGGGGAGTAATAGGTCATTATCCCCAGGGCCAATAAAATAGAGATAAGGGTTGTGA
>CAZHQS010000155.1:0-3800 GCA_964534545.1 Candidatus Hydrothermarchaeota archaeon | reverse complement strand
TGGGGGTACCCGGATTTGAACCGGGGTCCATGGCTCCCAAAGCCACGAGGATGGACCAGGCTACCCTATACCCCCTTTTCGGTTGTAGGATCTCCTCACCGTGGTCAGTATACCGCCCCGGTTATTAACTTTTACCTCGATATCTGCCCGTTTGGGTTCCACCGCTGCCACGAAATCGTCCAGGATGCGGTTGGTAAAGTTCTCGTGGAAAAAGCCGATGTTTCTATAGGCAATGAAATAGAATTTCAGGGATTTCAACTCCACGATCTTCTTATCCGGAACATAGGATATCCTGATGGTGGCAAAATCCGGGAGGCCTGTCTTGGGACAGACTGTTGTGAACTCGGGATATTCTATCTCCACCACGTATTCCTTGTCGGGATACATGTTCTCCACGGTCTCAATCGCCGGAAGCTCAATATCCCTGACATAGTCCTGCCTGTCCTCATATTCGGAAGCCATTTTCAGTTATCCTTCCAGACCTTTCTAAGAACCAGTTCCCCCCTTTCCACCGACCAAACAACCTCGTCGCCGCCGTTGATATTCATGGCATTGGCTATCTCATCCGGAATGATGACATGCAACTTCCCCAGGGTTGAAAAGACCTTCAAAGGTTTCCTGCCGGTCATGGCATGAGATTCATCGGATTAGCATTTAAACTTTAGGGTTTTGATTTCAGACGATACCAAAGGACTTCTTTCCCGTATGAAGGTATCTGACTTCGATTACGACCTTCCGGGAGGGCTCATCGCCCAGGCCCCCCTTGAGAAAAGGGATTCATCAAGGCTGATGGTCCTGGCAGAGGATGGGACCCACCACAAGAGGTTCCACGAGATCACAGACTACCTGGGAGACGGGGACACCCTGGTCCTCAACGACACCAAGGTCTTTCCCGCCCGGCTCCATGGAAGGAAGAGGACAGGGGGCAGGGTGGATGCCCTGGTGATCAGGCGGATGGAGGGGGACTCCTGGTGGTGTCTGCTGGGGGGAAAGGGGTTGAGGGAGGGCACCGAACTGACCTTCGGCAGGGGACTCAAGGGAGTCATCCGCGGCAAGGAAAACGGGGAGGGTGCCGCCAGATACCTGGTCGATTTCCATGGTCCAGGAGACCTTGAAGAGATCCTGGATGACATCGGAATCATGCCCACCCCACCATATATAAAGGAAAAACTGGTGGAGAGGGAGCGGTATCAAACGGTATATGCAAGGCACAGGGGCTCCATCGCCGCCCCCACGGCCGGTTTCCATTTCACCAAGGAGCTCCTCAACAGGATAGAGGATAAGGGTGCAAACATCGCAAAGGTGACCCTCCACGTGGGCACCGGGACCTTCCAGCCGGTGAGGACGGAGATGGTAGAGGACCACAGGATGGAACCCGAGTACTACTCCATCAGCCAGGAGAACGCCGGGATAATCAACGATACCAGAGGGAGGATCTTCGCCTGCGGCACCACCACCCTCAAGACCCTCGAAAGCGCTGCCAACGCCAGGGGGGAAATCGAAGCGGGCGAGGGCTGGTCCGACCTCTTCATCTATCCAGGCTACAGGTTCAAGTCCCGGGTCCAGGCCCTGATAACGAACTTCCACCTGCCCCGCTCCACCCTCATTATGCTGGTCTCGGCCTTTGCCGGGCGGGACAGGATTATGGCGGCCTACCAGGAAGCGGTAGATGAGGGATACCGGTTCTACAGTTTCGGGGACTCCATGCTCATCCTGGGGAGGGGGTCATAGTGGGACATTTCAAGGTCCTGGAAAGGGATGGGAAGTCCAGGGCTGGGACCCTGAGAACCGCCCACGGGGAGGTCAGGACCCCTGCCTTCATGCCCGTGGCTACAAAGGCAACTGTAAAGACCGTAACCGCCGGAGAACTCTCCGGTATCGGCGTGGAGGCTCTCATCTCCAACTCCTTTATCCTCTACCTCAGACCCGGAGTGGACATCATCAAACAGGCCGGGGGTATTCATGGTTTCATGGGCTGGGAGGGGACCGTATTCACCGACAGCGGCGGGTTCCAGATGCTGAAGGATGCCTTCCTGGAGGGGCCAGGAAAGAAGGGGGTGAGATTCAGGAGCCCCTACGACAACAGCCGTCACCTCATCACTCCGGAAAAGTCAGTCCATATCCAGGAGGCCCTGGGGACAGACGTGGCCATGGTCCTGGACGACTGCCCACCCTACGGCTCCACCAAGAAGGAGGCCGAGATGTCTGCCGCAAGGACCGCCGACTGGGCCAGACGGTGCCTGGAAGCCAGGAAGAGAAAAGACATGCTCCTCTTCGCCATCTGCCAGGGGGGCAATTATCCTGACCTCAGAAGGAGGAGTGCCCTGGAACTTTCAGAGATGGACTTCGACGGCTATGGCATAGGGGGCCTCTCCATCGGTGAGCCCCGGGAGCTCATGTTCGAGGGCCTCTACGAGTCCCTCTCCGAGCTGCCGGATGACAAACCCAGATACTTCATGGGCCTGGGCTCGCCCCTGGAGGTCCTGGAGGCCATCGAGATGGGGGTGGACATCTTCGACTCCGCCTTCCCCACCCGCAACGCCAGACACAACACGGTCTACACCAGGAAGGGAAAATACAACATCTCCAAGGCCAAACATACCGCAGACTTCTCACCCCTGGAAGATGGCTGCACCTGCTATACCTGCCAGAACTTCACCAGGGCCTATGCCTCCCACTTGATGCGCACCTTCGAGCCCCTGGGCATGAGGCTTTTGACCCTCCACAACCTCCATTTCATGCAGAACCTCGTGGAAGGCGCCAGGGAGGCCATCACGGAGGGAGAATTCCAGGAGTTCAAGGAAGGGATTGAGGAGTTCTACTAGATGGAGACCGCTGTATTCGCATCCAGTTTCGCCCTGATCGCCCTGGCAGAACTGGGGGACAAGACCCAGCTCCTCGCCATGGCCCTGGCCACCAGGTACAGGATTTCCACGGTCCTCTCCGGGGTGGTCGTGGCCACGGCCCTCCTCATGCTCCTTGCCGTGGGGGTGGGCCAGTTCCTTTTCTATCTCATACCGGTGGACCTGATGCGGACCCTGGCGGGGATCGCCTTCATAGCCTTCGGTTTATGGGTCCTGAAGGATGATGATGACGACGGGGGTGGAATGAATACCCCCTTCAACCCCTTCCTCACCGTGTTCCTGACCTTCCTCTTGGCAGAATTCGGGGACAAGACCCAGCTGGCCACCGTCCCCCTGGCCGCCACCACTTCCAGCGCCGCCATGGTCTGGGCAGGGGCAACCCTGGGAATGTTATCTGCCAATGGCACCGGGGTCGTCTTTGGAAACAGACTGAGGGAAAGGGTTTCGCCGGGACTCATCAAGAAGATGGCGGCTGCCCTATTCATCATATTTGGCATCCTCTTCCTGGGTCTTGGGATTTGAACAGGAGTGCAGGAGTTGAACATTTTTTCAAATAAAGTATAAATATGTCCAACTACAATTAGAATATGGTGAGGGGAGGGGGCCTTTCTTTCACCAAGATCAAACTGCTATTTCCATCTCAGGTTTTGTATGCTCGCTGATAAGCCGTTGAAGTTCCCTGATGGTTTCCTTCTTTTGTTCCTCCAATCCCTGCCAGAAGGCCCTGCAGTGGTCGCAGTCCGAATCCTGTCCATACATCTCCTGGATGCGCCAGAGACTCTGGCTCTCCTGGACCATCTGCATCATCAGGTTGTAGATGTGGTTTTCAAGCATTTTTTAACACCCCCTTTGTTTGCTGATTATATTGGTGCTGAAAGTATATGAATCTACCTCTCCATCTTGATAGGATTTAAATAATAAGACCATAAGATTGGT
>CAZHQS010000154.1:0-3853 GCA_964534545.1 Candidatus Hydrothermarchaeota archaeon | reverse complement strand
GACGTCCACCAGATGGTGGTCCAGCACAACAAGGAGAACGCCAATGTGCCCCACGGGCCCGAGGCCACCAACCTCTCCCTGGCCGAGAGCATCAAGAAGCAGTACGCATTGCTCAAGGTCTTCCCGCCGGATATCGCCGCCGGCCACGAGAGGGGGGACTTCCACCTCCATGATTTGGGGATGATAGACCGGCCCTACTGCTCCGGCAATTCCCTGGAATATATAAAGAAGTTCGGGTTGAACCTGCCCAATGCCCTCTCGATTTCAAAACCGGCCAAGCATCCCGAGGTCCTGCTGCTGCACCTCATCAAGTTCTCGGCTGCCTTGCAGGGCAGCTTTGCCGGGGCCATCGGCTGGGACGCCGTGAACCTCTTCTTCGCCCCCTACCTGAAGGGGGTGGACGACGAGCGCATGGAGCAGATCGCCCAGATGCTGGTCTTCGAGTTCGCCCAGCAAGCGGTAGCACGGGGTGGGCAGTCCATCTTCTCTGACCTTAATATCTACTGGGAGATCCCCAAGCACTTCGAGGGGGTGCCGGCCGTGGGTCCCGGCGGGGAGTTCACCGGGGACAACTACGAGGACTACCTGCCCGAGGCCCAGCGCTTCGCCACCGCCTTATTTAATGTCTACAAGGGCGGGGACGGCATGGGCAGGCCCTTCTTCTTCCCCAAGCCCCAGCTCCACATCACCGAGCGGCTGTTCAAGACAGAAGGCTACGAGGAGTTCCTGAACCTGGCCGCCGAGGTCTCCTCTGAAAGGGGCAACACCTACTATGTCATGGACCGGGGCGAGACCGCCAAGATCTCGGAGTGCTGCCGGCTTTCCTTCAAGCTGGAGGAGCAGGACTTCGAGGATGCCAAGACCCCCTGGAAGATGCGCTACTCGGCCATGCAGAACGCCACCCTGAACCTGCCCAGGGTCGCTTATCAAGCCAACGGGAACGACGACGAGCTCTTCGATATCATCTCGGAGCGCATGGCCCTCATGGCCAGGGCCCACGTCCACAAGCGGGAGTTCATCACCAAGATCCTGAAGATGGGCAACCACGGACCGCTAGGTCTCCTGGCCATGGAGCGGGACGGGGAGCCCTACTACAGGCTCCACAGGGCCACCTTCCTCTTCGGCATGGTGGGTTTGAACGAGCTGGTCCAGTACCACACCGGGGAGGAGATGCACCAGTCCAGGGAGGCCTTCAAGTTCGGCCTGCGGACCATCGCCTACATGAACAAGGAGTCCGAGCGCCTGGGCGAGGAGCACGGGGCCACCTTCGTCCTGGAGCAGACCCCGGCCGAGTCCACGGCCTACCGCATGGCCAAGCTGGACCTGGCCCACTTCGGGGACAAGGCGGCCTCGGTGATGAAGGGCAGCATCGAGCTGAACGAGATGTACTACACCAACTCCACCTACCTGAACGTGGCCGAGCGCATCAACCCCATCGAGAGGGTCAAGAAGGAGGGCATGTTCCACCCCATGATCCATGCCGGGTCCCTGACCCATATATGGCTCGGGGAGGCCAGGCCCGATCCCTCCAGCATTGCCAACTTCGTGGTAAAGACCTTCAAGAAGACCCAGAACGACCAGATTTGCTTCTCCCCGGAGTTCACCTCGTGCCTGGACTGCGGGAAGACTGTGCGGGGGCTTGCGTGATGGAAGTCAAGGTGATCACCAATAAAAGGAGGTGAAAAGATGGAAGGAAAGTGTCCGTGCTGCGGCTCCAGCAACGTGGAGCATATAACCCGTGTCACCGGGTTCTTCTCCAAGGTTTCAAGCTGGAACAAGGGCAAGATCGGCGAGCTCAAGGACCGCCAGGCCAGGGACGGCTCCCATTTCGGGACCGTCTACAAGGTAGAGCAGGAGGCGTGAAGATGCCGGTGAAGATGTTCTACAAGTCGGACTGCGGCAAGTGCCCGGCCACCAAGGAGGTCCTGAAGGCCCTGGAGGGTCTCGGGGCCACGGTGGAGTACTACGACGTGGAAGATGTGGAGGGCATGGCCGAGGCCGCCTACTACAACGTCATGGCCACACCCACCACCCTGGTCCTCAGGGAGGACGACGAGGAGGTCAAGTCCTGGCGGGGCGATACCCCGGAGCTTGAGGTCCTCAAGGAAGCCCTGAAGAGGCTGTAGATGGATATCAAGGGATTCATGGAGTCCAGCTTCGTGGACTGGGACGGGGAGATCGCCTCCCTGGTCTTTACCCCGGGGTGCAACCTGCGCTGTCCCTACTGCTATAACCACGAGCTGGTCCTAAAGCCCGGCTCCTACGAGAACGTCCCAAAGGAGTATATCTTCTCCTTTCTGGACGAGCACAAGGATTTCATCGACGGTGTGGTCATAGTCGGTGGTGAGCCCACGGTCCACTCCGACCTGCCGGACTTCTGCAGGGCCCTGAAGGAGCGGGGCCTGAAGGTGAAGCTGGATACCAACGGGACCCGGCCGGAGGTGCTTCGAAGCCTCCTGCGGGAGGGATACGTGGACTATGTGGCCATGGACGTGAAGGCGCCCCTTACCCCTGAGAAGTATTCCAGGGTGGCCGGGGTGCCCATAAACGGTCATATCCAGAGGATCAGGACCTCCATAGCCCTCCTGATGTCTTCGGGGATTGATTACGAGTTCCGCACCACCTACATCCCCACCATCCACGAGCCCTCGGACATCGAGGAGATCGCCAGGGAGCTGCGGGGGGCAAAGATGTATGTCCTCCAGAAGTTCGCACCGGTGAATATCCGGGACGAGGCCCTGAGGGGTGTCAGTCCCCCGACGGATGAGGAGATGGATGCCCTGGTGGAGCTGGCCAAAAGGCACCTGGATAGGGTGAAGTGGAGGGGGAAGTGAATACAGGTATGTGCACACCGGAGGGCTGCCAGTACTGCATCGGCGCCTACTGCCTGAGGTACCAGGTGGCCCTGGAGACCGAGGCCAGGAAGGTCTTGATGTTTACGGCCCTCTGCGGCCTGGGGGGCCATATGGAATGAGGAGAGGTGAAGGATATGGGAAGGAATTGCACCCTGGAGGGATGCGAGAACTACCGCGGCTTTGATATAGGCTACTGCCACAAGTTCAAGGTCATCCTGCCAAGCCAGGACAAGAAGGATTTCTTTGCCCAGCTGTGCACTCGGGTGGGCGACCCCGAGGCCCTGGAGCGGGCGTGGCAGGGCGAGGAGCGGTTGAAGACCTGGGAGCCCGAGTCATGATGGACGGGCCCTTCTGCACCCCTGAGAGATGTGAGGACTGTACGGGCACCTACTGCCTGAGATATGAGGAGCCCCTGGAGAGCCATCTGAAGAAGGTGGTCATGTTCCATGCCTTCTGCGGCACCGAGGATGATTTCGATCTGGCGGGGATGCTGGAGGAGGCGGGCCTTAAACCCTGGAGGCCGGAACCATGACGGAGTTCGAGGAAGAAAAACAGAAGATAGTTGCCCAGATGGAGGCAATACTGAGGGAGTACTTCGAGGAGGTGGGGGGAGAGGTGAGTTAGGAGGTGAAATGAAAATGGACAGTCGGAAAGAGATGGAGTTCCATGAGTTTATAGAATTCGCCGAGAAGGAATGTCTTTCCTCCCAGGAGAGGGCCTCCCGGCAAATCGAACTCCTCAAAAAGATAGAACTCCGGAAGGAGATTCTAAGGGAGCATTGGGAGGAGGTGGGGTTGAAGCCATTGAGGCTGAAACGATGACCATGACGGAATTCGAAGAAGAAAAACAGAGGACAGTTGCGCAGATGGAGGCCATACTGAGGGAGTACTTCGAGGAGGTGGGGGGAGGAGATTGAAGGAAGGGGAGTATCCGTGAAATATGAAATAAAGAGATAGGATTTAACGTACTTTGGGGATATCAAATTCGTTATTTACTAA
>CAZHQS010000153.1:0-3885 GCA_964534545.1 Candidatus Hydrothermarchaeota archaeon | reverse complement strand
CCGTTTTCAGGTTAACAATAGGTGATATGAATGGAGATAGTAAGCGGATACAGGAATGTAAGGTACAATTTCTTCAAGTGGAGGTACGAGGCGGAACTTGTCCACAAGGTGGGCCTTGCCCTGGCCTTTGCAGGGCTCACGGGTCTTGCCGCCCAGGCCAGGTTCTACCTGCCCTTCACCCCGGTGCCGATCACCGGCCAAGTCTTTGCCGTCCTCTTGAGCGCCATCGCCCTGGGCAGGTTCTGGGGTGGTTTCAGCCAGGTCCTCTATGTGGCCATCGGCGCCCTGTGGATACCCTGGTTCGCCCCGAAGGAGGGCATGTCCGCCTTCTCCAGCGGCGGTATCCAGGTCGTCACCGGGGCCACCGGCGGGTATATCATCGGATTCGTCTTGAGTGCCTTCTTCATCGGATGGGTCCTGGATGCCTATGTGAAGGCCAGGAGGGTAAGGTACCTTATACCCCTCTTCCTCTCGGGGATTGCCATGATCTACACCTGCGGCGCCCTGTGGATGGCCTATGGCATCGGAATGGGCCTTGAGAAGGCCCTGGCCCTGGGGGTCCTGCCCTTCATCGGGGTGGATATCCTCAAGGCCGTGGCCGCCTCGGTCCTGGCCACTGGCCTCCTCCCCAAGAGGGCCTATGGCAGCGAGGTGGACTGAGACCAGGGTCCCATGAGGCGCATGGACGTTATCCTCTTCGCCCTCCTGGCGGCCCTCTTCTTCGGCCTGGCCCCTGTCCTGGAGAAGAGGGGCCTTGAGGAAGTGGAGCCCCTGCCAGGGCTTTTCATAAGGAGTGCCGTGGTATTCTCTGCCCTCCTCCTGGCCGTGGTGGTTTCGGGGAAGGCCGGAGCCCTGCATAGTGTTGACCGAAATACGGTGCTTTTCTTAGGGGCCGGGGGCATCTGCGGCGCCCTCATCGGCCACCTCTTCTACTACCTTGCTCTGAAGGCCGGGAAGGCCTCGGAGGTGGTACCGGTGGCATCCATCTATCCCCTGGTTGCCCTGATGATCGCGGTGGTGTTCCTGGGGGAGAAGGTTTCGGTACAAAAGGTGGTGGGGGTGGGCCTTATCGTTTTAGGTGTTGTGCTTATCAGATTGAATTAAGCTCCTCCGACCTCTTTTTCCGGTGCCGGTTTTAACCGCTTACTTCATTACCGTCAGGGTCCCGAACTTCCCGGCGGTAAGCTGGGGGTTGCCCATGAACTCGTTGACATAGCCGTTCTCGATTCTGACCCTGTCGCCCACCGCTACTTCATCGATGGTCTCGTTCCAGAGGGTCAGATCAATCTCGCCGGAATCGTCCTTGACCCTTGCGGTGGCGACCCTGCCCTCTCTTCCGTACTTGTTGAAGGTCTTTACCTCCCCGATGTCCATGACCTCGACTTCGATATCCACTTTTCCCTGTCTGGGTTTCAAATCTGCAATCTTCAAAAAACTCACTTCCTCTTTGAACTGTGTAGATGGGATGATAAAGCCCCCGGGTGTTTAAATATTTTATCGAGGCAAAACTTTTATCTGTCAGGGGACAATCTCTATCAGGAGGTGGGAATCATGGGCAGCACAAAAGTCGAAGATGTGGAGATTACCTGGTACGGCCATGCAACCTTCAAGATAGCCGGGGCAGGGCTTGTCATCTACACCGACCCCTACACCCTCCCGGAAGGGGAGGAAACAGCCGACCTGGTCCTTGTAACCCACGAGCACTACGACCACTGCGCCGCCGACAAGATTGAATCGGTCACGAGGGGCGATACGGTGATTGTGACCACCGGGGAGTGCGCTTCCAGCCTGGCCGGGGATATCCGCACCGTCTCTCCCGATGACACCCTGACGGTCAAGGGGATTGACGTCCAGGCGGTCTATGCCTACAACCACCATATTCCCAATCACCCGAAGGGCAAGGGGGTGGGCTATGTCTTCACGGTCTCCGGGGTGAGGATATACCATGCAGGGGATACCGACTTCATCCAGGAGATGAAGGACATCCGGTGCGACGTGGCCCTCCTGCCGGTAGGGGGGACCTACACCATGGACCAGGACGAGGCCGTGGAGGCGGTGGCGGCCATAGAACCGAAAGTGGTCATCCCCATGCACTACAATTACCTGGAGGCCACCAGGGCCGACGCCAGCCGCTTCAAGGCCGACGTGGAGCAGAGGATCCCAGGGGTGGAAGTGCGCATCCTGGAGTGAGGGGTGCGCTTTCTTTATAAGCCCAGGTGTCCAAAGAACCCCCATGGACCTGGAAGGATTCACCCGGCGCAGGGTCCTGAAGGGCCTGGCCGAGGAGAGAATAGTGAGGGAACTGTCGGAGGCCATGGCCGAGTTCAAGGAATGGGACGAGAGGACCAGGGAAACCTTTGCCAGGGGGGTCTATGAGGAGGTAATCACCACCGAGGGGTTCAAGGACCTGAAGGACCCCTTCCTCAGGGAGCTAATCGGTTTTCCCAGGGCAGAGGTGACCATGGGGGAGTTCGGGGTGGGCTCCAGGGGGGAAGGGGATTTCTTCGTTCACCGGAAGTTTTCGGACATCATCGGAAAGACCTCGGCGGTGGTGGACCCCAGCCAGCAGGACGATGCCGGCGTGGTAGAGGCCTCGGGGACCTACATCACCACCGCGGTGGACGGCATGCACTCCAGGCTCTCGGACTTCCCCTTCCTGGCGGGCTTCCACGCCGCCAGGGCCGCCCTGAGGGACGTCTATGTCATGGGCTCAAGACCCGTGGCTCTCATATCGGACATGCACCTGGCAGACGACGGGGACGTGGGCAAGCTCTTCGACTTCACGGCCGGCGTTTCCGCTGTCGGAGACCTGACGGAAACACCCCTTGTGGCGGGGAGCACCCTGCGCATCGGTGGGGACATGGTCTTCGGCGAGCGTTTCGTCTCGGCGGTGGGTGCGGTGGGTGTTTCGACAGAAAGGCCGACTGCCAGGAAGAACGCAGAGGTTGGGGACGTCATCCTCATGACCGAGGGCTCGGGAGGCGGCACCGTCACCACCATAGCCCTATACTGGGGCTACTTTGATGTTGTAAAGGAGACCCTGAACGTGGAGTTCATGGAGGCCTGCCGGACCCTCAGGGAATCGGGCCTGCTCTCCAAGGTTCATGCCATGACCGACGTGACCAACGGGGGCCTGAGGGGGGATGCCAGGGAGATATCCAGGACCGCCGGCAAGAAGCTGGTCTTCCATGGAGAGATGCTGGAGAAGCCGGTGAACCCCCGGGTTTTGGAGATGCTGAAAGGCCTGGAGATCGACCCCCTGGGGATATCTACCGACGCCCTCCTTTTGATACTGCCCCAGGAATATGCTGAAGACGTTAAAAAATCCCTGGGGAGGGTAACCGGGGTCTTTGAGATCGGAAGGGTCGAAGAGGGTTCGGGCGCAAAGATCATGGATTCCAGCGGCAAAGAGCGGGACTTCCAGCCCATGTTCCGGGAGTCTGCCTATACCCCTATAAAGAAGCTCATCGGGGAATCTCCCCCGGAATCCTTAAAAGAGATGAGGGAAAGAATAGAAAAAACAGCCAAAAAGGCGGCCAGAAAAAAGAAAAAGGTTATCGATTTTATCAAGGAGGAAACTAAGGATGGCTAAAAGAGGCACCATCAAGGTCAAGCGCGGTCTGGCGCAGATGCTGAAGGGGGGGGTAATCATGGACGTCACCAACGCCGAACAGGCTGGCATTGCCGAGGATGCCGGGGCCGTATCGGTCATGGCCCTGGAGAGGGTACCCGCGGACATCAGGGCCGCAGGTGGGGTGGCCAGGATGGCCGACCCTAAAAAGATCGAGGAGATCATGGACGCTGTTACAATCCCTGTCATGGCCAAGGTGAGGATAGGCCACTTCGCCGAGGCCCAGGTCCTCCAGGCCATGGGGGTGGACTTCA
>CAZHQS010000152.1:0-3886 GCA_964534545.1 Candidatus Hydrothermarchaeota archaeon | reverse complement strand
AGGGCCAGCGCTACCACATCTCGGTGGGCATGCACTACAACATCGTCACCGTGGAAGAGGCTGGTGAGAAGGGTGAGGCCAAAAAAGGGGAGAAGGCGAGGATAAGGGTCAAATCGGAAAAACCCATCGTCGCCGAGGCAGGGGACAGGGTCGTCTTCGCAAAGGTCGAGCTTAAAGGTCTCAGGATCCTGGGCAGCGGGATTGTGGCCCAGGGGGGATAGACGGACGGACTAGCCCCATGGTCTGTCTCAAGGCCAGGAGGTCTTGGCCTGCCTCTGGGCCACCAGGATTCCCAGGAGGATGGCCAGGGCACCGATGATGTAGAGGGGCAGGGGGTTTAGGGCGTTCTGGTAGATATACTCCTTGAGTCCCATGGAGAGACCCCTACCGATAAGCTGGCCCGTGAGGTCGTATTCTGGTTTCAAGCCCACGGCCACCTCTGTTGTGAACCCGGGGATCAATTCCACCATCTTCCCGGTGGCATACTGGAAGCCCAAGCCAAACCCGAGGAGCACTCCTCCGGCTACCCCGGTTAGGGTTGCACCAAGATTCTTCACATCCATGATCTAACCTCCTTGTATAATTGCCATCCAGAAATAGGGGCAGCCCCAGTTGTTATAAATATCTTATCCCACTATCTCGCTTCCCCCCGGCGGCAGGAACTCCTGGACGTCCTCCAGGGGGATGGCCTGGAGGATGGGCCTGAGGTCTCCCCTGGCCTTCTGGAGCCATCGCTCCTTTATCTCCTTGGCCACCACTTGGCTCTTCTTCCGGCCCGGGGTGATGCGCACCGAGTATGTGCTGTCCCTCTCTATCGGGGCAGGAGGCCCCCCGATGACCCTGGCCTCCGGGGTCTCCCCCTCCTTCAGTTTGACCCCGATGGCCACCCCCACCACTCCCTTCCCGAAGTTCCGTTTCCCCCGGATGATGAAGGCGCCCCTGGCCACGTACTCACCATGCTCGGTGGTCTTGGAGACCTGCTCCGGCCTCACCCAGTAGACCTCCAGGCCATATATCCCGTGCTTCCAGGCCCTGGAGTAGGAGGCCGCAAAGTCGAAGGCCTCCTGGATGGTGCTCCCGGCCACCTCCTTGCCTTCGGTCTTGACCACCACCGCCGGGGCCCCGTGAATCTCGGCATGGACGAAGATATCCCCGGGCTCCATGTGCCTCTTGACCAGGACCTCGTTGGAGCTGGCGTCCCTGCCCCCCAGGACCAGGAACCCATCGGAGGAGAGGAACCAGCGGAACTTCTCGTACCACGCCTTCTTCTTTACCACCCTCTTTACCGGCTGGCCATCGGTCACCTTCACGGCCTCCCTCCCCCTCTCCTTGAGCCTCCGGATCTTCTCCACCGTCTCCCTGGTGGCGGCCACGGCCTGGGGGATCTTCCTCCTGGCCTTCTTGGCCCTCTCGTAGTACCCTTCGGCGTTCTGGGAGGCGTTTTTTCTCAGGTCCAGGCGGACCTCGGTGGAGTCCAGGTCCAGGACCACCACCCCTTCCTTTGGCAGGATATCCTTCACCATCCTGGCCGCCGGGGACCTGTCTTTACCCTCCTGGATGATGGCCCGGATCTCCTCCCAGGTATGGTCTTTCCTGGCATCATGGAGGCTCTTCAGGATCTCCTCAACAGCAGCGAAGTTCGAGTATATCAGGTCACCCCTTAGCTTCGCCGTCCTCTCGGTGGTTATATGCTTTTTCAGTATCCGTGCCTGGTCCTTCAATCTGGCCATCAGCCCCCCCAGCTCCTTCTGGAACCGGTCCTCCTTTATGGCCTCCACCTTCCGGATCTCGGACCTGGTGAAGTACTCGTCCGCCGCCTCCAGGAAGGTCTCGAAGGTCCTGAACTCCAGGTCCTGATGACAGGCAAGGCCCACGGGCTGGAGGTCCACGGGTTTGCCCTTTTCATAGATGATGCGGGACCTCTCCTCCCCCACCCTTTCCAGGAGGTCCAGCAGGGCTGAGTGGAGCTTCCCTATCTCCTCTTCAGTAAGGTCCGCCTTCCCCTTTTCAACCCCCGCCCTGTGGCATACCTCCTCGGCGAGCTGGCCCCCCAGGCCCAGGTCCATGGCCAAGAAGCGCACTGCGTCCTTCCCGGATTCCTTCAGGTGCTCGGCCATGGCAGGGGGGTCCAGGTCCAGGGGGTTTATCCTCTGGGGCGGGTATTCGTAGGTCCGCCGCCCCCGGAGATCCCTGTCCTTGTACCTCTGGGGCCTCATGACCGCCAAGACGGTCTTTTCAGTATCGATGAGGAGGACGTTTCCCCCCCCGAAGAGCTCTGCGATAAGGGTATATCTCCCCTTGGCCCCCTCCCAGTCCATCTCGATGATCCGGTCGAAGGCGTGCTGGCGCACCCCCTTCAGGACCGAGTTGGCCAGGTACTTCCTCAGGGTCATGGCGAAGGTGGAGGGGGCCTTGGGACTGGGTTTGGGGTAAGCGGTGGTGTGGACCCTCTTTCCGGCCTCGATTACCAGGTCCCTCTTGCCCTGCCCGGCCACGTTGAGGGTGAGCTTGAGCTCCGCCGGGGCCACCTGGTAGATCTTGTTCAGCCTGGCGCCCAGGAGGTCCTGGAGGTCCTTGACCACGGCGAGGCAGTCCAGGGAGGACATCTCGGTCTTCATGGCCCCCCTTTTATTCGCAAATCTATATAAAGGGTAATATCCCAGTCGGTGATTGTATGGACAAGGAGACAGAGAGAAGAATCGCCCTCCTCCACGCCTTGGTAGGCGTTGTGGTAGGAGCATGGATGGGCCTGAGTACCAGGATCGAAGGCCTGACCATCTTCAGTGCCATCATGATGGGCGTGGTGATCTCATCCCCCCTGTTCCTTCTGACAAGGAAGCTCTTCTCCCTTACCCCGGAGGAGTTCCAGTTCAAGGATTGGTTCACCAAGGGTTTTTTTAACTTCCTTTTGCCCTGGATCGTGGTATGGGTTTTCACCTTCAACCTCTAACCAGGGTCACCAGAGCCTTCCGAACATGGAGGTGTCTTCTGCTGGTTCCTCCTCTTGGCTGACCCCATACCCGGTGTCGGTGAAATTCAGGAGGGTGCCGTAGTCCTCCAGGAGGTGCTCCAGGCTGTTGAGGGATATGCTCTGGGTGAACTTCTTGGTGGTCTCGTAGATGTCCCCGGTGAAGTGTTTCAACTTCTCCTTCAGCTCATGGAAGGTCCTGGGGTCCCTGAGGTTGAAGAGGAAATCCTTGTCCAGGTACCTGCAGAACTCCAGGAGGAAGGTCTGGAGGACGTACCGGTTTGCATACTCGTCCCGGTCCATTTCCGATATCAGGGTGATGAAGGTATTGACCTGTTCCTTGACCCCATCCAGGTCCTTGATGTCCTTGAAGTATTTGGCCCTCCTTTTCAGCTCGGTAAAGTCGTTGTTCCCCTTCTGGGAGGTCTCTCTGGAGTAGGCTATGAGGGCCTCCCTGAACTCCTCCTGGCCGAACATGGGTTGAAGTCCATTTTTGAAGGATAAATATTTTTTGGGACCAGGGGGGCCGGATGGTCTGATTCACCCGAGCCTCAGCTTCTTGACACACTCGCTTCCCAGGGGCCCCACCTGCCAGTCCTCCAGGACGATGTAGTGGCACGATGTTATCCTCCGGCCGCACCGGATGCACTGGTCCTGGCAGGCTTTTTTTACCCTCCTGGGGTAGTCGAAACCCTCCCCGACATGGCCTGCCCCCTCTTTTTCAACCACCATCAGCCCTCCGCCCCCCCTCTTTATCAGGCCCTCCGCCAGACCCCTATCAATGGTGGCCTTGACAATCTCCGGAACCCCGGTCACCAGCTCGATTATGTCGGTGGCCTCCTTCAGGGTGAGGGTCTTTCCCCCGGCGGCCTTGAGGAGCTGGAGGGCCCGGTTGATTTTCTCCTCGGCAGGCATCCT
>CAZHQS010000151.1:0-3930 GCA_964534545.1 Candidatus Hydrothermarchaeota archaeon | reverse complement strand
TTCCAGCCTCCTCTAGAACTGCAAACCTGGAAGGGGCGTCCTTAACCAAATCGGGGCACAATTATGGTATAAACCGGGACCAAGTCTGGAAAATCCCTTTATATATGGTCCGGGAAGGGTATTACCGGAAGTGGACTGTTAAACTCTTTTCTCACACCCCCACTTCCCCTCCTCTCTCTACAAGATTTCCCACGTTACCCCTTTTTCATTCCATGCTGATTTTGGAAGGGGCAACATGGCAGACAGGATATTTATAAAAGGCGCAAGGGAGCACAACCTCCAGGACATCGACGTGGAGATACCCAGGGACAGGCTCGTGGTCATCACCGGTCTTTCGGGCTCCGGCAAGTCTACCCTGGCCTTCGATACCCTCTACTCCGAGGGGCAGCGCCGCTACGTGGAGTCCCTCTCGGCCTATGCCCGCCAGTTCCTGGAGCAGATGAAAAAACCCCAGGTCGAGTACATCGAGGGCCTCTCCCCCGCCATCTCCATCGACCAGAAGACCACCCACCGCAACCCCCGCTCCACCGTGGGCACCGTCACCGAGATCCACGACTACCTGCGCCTCCTCTACGCCCGGATTGGAATTCCGCACTGCCCCAAGTGCGGCCGAAGGATAGAGAAGCAGACCGTCCAACAGATAGCCAGGCAGGTCATGGCGTTGGGGGAAGGCAAAAGGATTGAAGTGCTCTCCCCGGTGGTCAGGGACCGCAAAGGGGAGTACCGCGCCCTCTTCAAGCAGCTCCAGAAGGAGGGCTTCGTCCGGGCCTACGTGGACGGAGAGCTCCACGACCTGGAGGACCCGCCGGACCTGGAGAAGTACGTCAAGCACACCATCGAGGTGGTGGTGGACCGCCTGGTGCTGAAGGACGGCATAAGGGGCCGCCTCACCGACTCCCTGGAGACCGCCATGCAGAGGGCCGAGGGGGTGGCCGTCGTCAAGGCCGGCAGGGAGCGCATCACCTACTCCGAGCACCTGGCCTGCCCGGAGGACGGCATAAGCTTCGAGGAGCTCCAGCCCAGGATGTTCTCCTTCAACTCCCCCCACGGTGCATGCCCGGAGTGCCAGGGTCTGGGGACCCGCATGGAGTTCGACCCGAGCCTTGTCATCCCGGACAGGAGCAAGACCATCATGGAGGGGGCCATCGAGCCCCTGGAGCAGCACACAATAGGGTTCAGGAGGTACTACTTCCTCCGCAAGCTGGAGAGCCGCCACGGCTTCGACCTCCACACGCCCATCGAGGCCATGGACCCGGAGGAGGTGGAAAGGCTCCTCTACGGGGAGGACCACGACTACTGGGGTTTCGAGGGCATCATCCCCAAGATGGAGCGCACCTACAACCAGACCAGCTCCGAGTACCGCAAGGAGAGGCTGGAGGGTTTCATGACCGTCCTGCCCTGCCCGGCCTGCAAGGGCAAACGGCTAAAACCCGAGGTACTGGCCGTCACCGTGGGGCGCAAGTCCATCGCCGAGGTCTCGGCCATGTCGGTGGGCGAGTTCTACCGCTTCATCGAGAACATCAGGCTCAGCAAGAGGGACAGGATGATTGCCGAGAACGTCCTCAAGGAGATAAAGGAGCGGCTGGGCTTCATGATGGCCGTGGGCCTGGACTACCTGACCCTGGACCGGGCCGCAGGGACCCTCTCCGGGGGCGAGGCCCAGCGCATCCGGTTGGCCACCCAGATAGGCTCCCGGCTCACCGGGGTCCTCTACATCCTGGACGAGCCCTCCATCGGGCTGCACCAGCGGGACAACCGCCGTCTCATAGACACGCTGAAGGCCCTCCGGGACCTGGGCAACACCGTCATCGTTGTCGAGCACGACGAGGAGACCATGCGCTCAGCCGACCACATCATCGATATGGGACCCGGGGCAGGGGAGCACGGGGGCAGGGTGGTGGCCCAGGGTACGGTGGAGGATATCATCAAGGTTGAGGGGTCCATCACCGGGCGATACCTGTCCGGGGAACTCGAAATCCCCGTACCGACAGAGAGGCGTAGCTTCAATGGCCACTTCCTCACCGTCAAGGGAGCACGGCAGAACAACCTGAAGTCTATTGACGTCAAGATTCCCTTGGGGGTCTTCACCTGCATCACCGGGGTCTCGGGCTCCGGGAAGTCCAGCCTGGTATCGGACATCCTCTACCCGGCCCTGGCCAGGCACTTCTACAAGTCCCGCACCAGACCTGGGGACCACGACGGCATGGAGGGCCTGGAGCACATCGACAAGGTCATCAACATCGACCAATCACCCATCGGGCGCACACCCCGCTCGAATCCGGCCACCTACACCAATGTTTTCACCCCCATCCGGGAGCTCTTCTCCAGGGTCCCGGAGTCCCGCAAGCGGGGCTACAAGCCCGGGCGCTTCTCCTTCAACGTCAAGGGCGGCAGGTGCGAGGCGTGCCAGGGCGGGGGCATCATAAAAATCGAGATGCACTTCCTGCCCGACATCTATGTGTCCTGCGAGGAGTGCAAGGGCAAGAGGTACAACCGGGAGACCCTGGAGGTGACCTACAAGGGCAAGACCATCGCCGATGTCCTGGACATGACGGTGGAGGAGGCGTTAGCTTTCTTCAAGAACGTCCCGGCCATCAGGCGGAAGCTCCAGACCCTCTATGATGTGGGCCTGGGCTACATAAAGCTCGGCCAGCCCGCCACCACCCTCTCAGGCGGCGAGGCCCAGAGGGTGAAACTCTCCACAGAGCTGTCCAAGAAGGGGACCGGCCGGACCCTCTACCTCCTGGACGAGCCCACCACCGGCCTCCATTTCCATGACATCAAGAAGCTTTTGAACGTCCTGGGGCGCTTAACCGACCGGGGCAACACCGTGGTGGTCATCGAGCACAACCTGGATGTGATAAAAACTGCGGACTGGATAATCGACCTGGGCCCGGAAGGCGGGGACGAGGGCGGGCGCATCGTGGCAGAAGGGACCCCGGAGGAGGTGGCCCGAAACAAGAAGAGCTATACGGGTAAGTTTTTGAAGGAGATATTGAAACCCAGGGAGAGGGTTCCAAAGGGCAAAAAGAAGGCTGCGGCCTAATCCAGGATCTCCATGAACCAGAGGCCCCCTTTTACGGCCTTTGTATCCTCTATCAGTTCCAAAATCCTGGTCTGTTTTGGGCACTCGACGGTCTCTGGCACGTCGCAGTCTTTCCCGGCGGTGACACAGTGACCGGGGCATTGGGCAATGAAGGTCTTCTGGTCCATTTTTTATGTCCTCCTTTTGGTCTTTATATAAGGCACAGATTACCTTAGGGAATAATTATTGTAATGATTATTACTACTAAAAATATCCGAGGAAATCATCTTGAATAGGAGAACATTACTCAATTGAAAGAGGGGGGCCTATCTCAGTTCAGCCGGCCTTGATTTTCCGCTTTACCAAGTGGAGGAACTCGTCCTTTTTAAAGCCCTTCCTGACCACCTCAACCCCTAGAACGTCCTCGGCAATGGGATATGTGGCTACCGCCACAATGTTGGCTTTGGGTTCAACCTCGAATATCTCCTTAATCGCCTGATCCCCGGACTTCAGAGGCATTCTGATGTCTATCACCGTCAGGTCCGGCCGGTGCTCTTTGAATCTGTCCACCACCTCCTGCCCGTTGTAGGCCGGTATCACCTCGTAGTTGTCTTTAAGCCAGGCGTTGTAGAGCTCGACAAGGGGCTCGTAATCTTCGGCCACAAGGATCTTCGGTGTCCTACCTCTGACACCCATGCTTATCCCTCCATCCCTGTCCATATTTGAGGGTTTCGGTCTCAAAGGATTTGCACCGAAAGTCGAAAATTCGTGTTTAAAGTGTTGATACATGAACTTGGAATTCAGCCGGATTTCTGATTAATTAAATGGATTCATTTGGCAATGTATGCTAAATATCTACCAAATTCCTTCTTATAAGTCAATCCATTATAGTCATTGTATGCCAA
>CAZHQS010000150.1:0-4022 GCA_964534545.1 Candidatus Hydrothermarchaeota archaeon | reverse complement strand
TTCACCCCCTTTCCCTCCACCGGTTGGTTATGGGCATCCTCCTGCCAGGACCAAAGGCCTTGGGGGTGATGCGGATGCCCGGCGGGGCCTGCTGGCGCTTGTACTCGTTGTGGTCCACCCGGTGGACGATGTCCCTTACCAGGGCGGGGTCATGGCCCATGGCGATGATCTCCTCGGTGCTCTTGTTCTCCTCGATATAAGCATGGATGATGGGGTCCAGGACCTCGTAGGGGGGAAGGGAATCGGTATCCTTCTGGCCGGGCTTAAGCTCGGCAGTGGGCTCCTTTTTAAGGACTCTCTCCGGTATTACCTCCCTTTTGGAGTTTATGAACCTGGCAAGCTTGTAGATAGTGGTCTTGGGGACATCAGAGATGACAGCCAGGCCACCGGACATGTCACCGTAGAGGGTGGTGTAGCCCACCGCAGTCTCGGACTTGTTGCCAGGAGAGAGGACAAGGTAGCCGAACTTGTTGGACAGCGCCATGAGGATATTGCCCCGGATGCGGGCCTGGATGTTCTCTTCGGTGACGTCCGGTTCCAGGCCCTTGAACTCCTCTTTTAAGGCATCCTGGTAGGCGTCCATGAGGCCGCCGATGGGGATGATCTTGAAGCCGATGCCCAGGTTCTCCGCAAGCTGCCGGGCGTCCTCGATGCTCTCCTTTGAGGTGTAGGGCGAGGGCATGGAGACCCCCAGGACGTTCTCCGGACCTAAGGCCTGGGCGGCCAGGGTGGCCACAAGGCTGGAATCAATACCCCCCGACAGGCCGATGACCACCTTTTTGAACCCGTTCTTGCGGACGTAGTCGGAAAGGCCCAAGAGGAGGGCGGAGTGGATGTCCTCGATGACGTCCCTCTTCGGCGGGGGGACCCGGGTCTTCAGGTCGGATACCAGCAGGTCTTCCTGGAAGCGTGCTGCCTGGGCCACAAGCTCCCCTTTTCCGTTGAAGATGTAGCTGCCCCCGTCGAAGACCAGGTCGTCCTGACCCCCCACCAGGTTGCAGTAGATGATGGGGACCCCGGCCTCCTTTGCCCTGCGGGAGAGGAGTTCCTCCCTGACCTGGAACTTGCCGGCATGGAAGGGGGAGGCCGAGATGTTTATCAGGAGCCCTGCCCCTTTTTCTGCCTGGTCCTTCCATGGCCCATGGTCCACCCAGATGTCCTCGCAGATGTTTATCCCGAGTTTTGTGTCCCCCAGGGTGAAGACCCGACATTCCTCTGCCTCCTTGAAGTAGCGCCGCTCGTCGAAGACGTCGTAGTTGGGCAGGTGGGTCTTGTGCTGGACCCCCCGGACCTTCCCCTCTGCCAGGAGGGCGGCGGCGTTGTAGATGCTACCGTCCTTTTCGTCCACGAAGCCCACCACGGCGGCGATGCCCCTGGTCTTGTTTGAAATCCTTTCAAGCTCTTCCAGGTTCTTCCTGACAAAGGAGGGCTTCAGCACCAGGTCCTTTGGCGGATAACCGGTGATGACCAGCTCTGGGAAGACGACGATGGAGGCCCCCTTCTCCCTGGCCCTTCTGATATAGTCAATGACCTTATCAGCGTTACCTTCCAGGTCCCCTACCGTGGGGTTGACCTGGGCGATGGCCACCTTGAATGCCATGTTTATTGATTGGACTGGGGGATAATAAGTATTTCTGGCTAGAGCCCCAGTTTTTCCATGATATCCCTTAAAACCTCGTCCCTGTTTCCTTCATCCAGGACCACAAGTTCTACCCCCATCATATGTTTCACCTTCTCCACCAGGGGGTGCCTTGACCGGTAGTGAATGGTGGCTAAGATGGGGTTGTCGGACTCGAAGGCCCTCTCCACCGCCTGAATGAACCGCCGGCTGAAGAGCTCCATGGGCCCGATTTCGTCGATGACCAGGAACGTCCCCTCCTCCATGGCCTTTTCTATGGCAGAGACCCCCACCTCCTCCAGGTCCTGGAGATTGACCCTGTATCTTCCAAGCCTCGGTCCTTCTCCCCGGACATGGGCCAGGATGCCCTCCCTGCCGGTGGCCACGTCGATGACCTTGAAGCCGACCCTGGCCCTGCCTTCCCTCATCTCTTTGGAGACCATGCCGCCCACGGGCCTGCCCGCTGACTTCAGGGACTCCACTATCCTCTCGCAGAGGGTGGTCTTGCCGCAGCCGGGTTTGCCGGTGATGAGGAGTTTCATTCTAGCTTCAATTAATGCCTTGGAAATAAAAAAGATAGGGGTTTAAACCCCGTATAGCTTCTGGATTCCTGCGATGTCCCCGGTGTTCAGATCCCTTTTCTTTGTTTCTCCGTACTCAGAGTAGCCGTACATGGTCTCCTCTGCGCATACCGTATCATATAGGTCTGCCAGGCCAGCGCCGTGACCGATCTCATGGGTCGCTATGTTCCGCAGGTCCATTACCGTTGGATCAACGGTTGCATTTCCCCAGGTGAAGTCTGTATCATACAGGATGTCAAACTCGATTATTTCCCTTGTCTGTGGCGGTCCGGAGAAGTATCCCCACACAACTGTTACTGCAATCACTCCTTCCTCTGGATAATCCCCGAAAACATTTTCGTTTCTCCCATCCGGTGCATCACTGTCCCAGGTTGCATTGTGATCAATGGAGTAATTCCCGAAGAGCTCTGCACTTGTATGGGCATCCCATTCTTCTGCTCCTGCGGAGATGGCACTGGTTACGAAGTCTTCCGTTAACCCGTCGGGATTATCCGGGTCTATAACGTAGTCCACTGGCAAGTCTTTCCACTTCGCCCATTTTGCCAAGAAATCGTAGCATTTAGACTCTTTTTTGCCCCCTCCGGCCCACGGCGGTTTTCCAAGCCCTTTCTTGTAGTGGATGAAGACCACCTTCTCCAGGCCGGGTGGAGCGGCTTTTGAATTTTCCTTTGCCCTCTCATTGACTGGAGCCGGCAGCGATATCGAACCCACCGAGAAGACCAGAAGAGATATTATCAGTATGGAGATCAGCCGCTTCATCTTTCCTACCCCCCTTTTTGAGATTGAATATGTCTATCCGATATAAATAGTTGCCCCTGCCCCGGGAAGGCCTATCCTTTCTTCAACTTTTCCTGGACCTTCTCACTGGTCAGCTCCCGGAGGGCGTCCGAGGCTATCCATCTGGCGGTTTTTGAGTCTATCCTTTGAATCTCTCCGGCGGTCTCGATGGCCTTCCTGTTGAGACCCGGACTGCGTTTGCCCATCTGGCGCAGTGCCCAGTTCACCGCCTTTTTGACGTAGGTTCTGTCATCGTCGGCGTGCCTCTTTACGGCCTCGAAGAAGGGCTCGAACCTCGAGTCCTCCGCCTCTTTGTCGTGCCAGGCCAGGCATGCCATGAGGGCAAAGCCCGCCCTCTTCTCGAACTCCCTCTCCCTCTCGGCCAGCTCCAGGGCCATCTCATAGGCGAAGGGGAGCTTGTCCAGGAGGTTCATGCAGCACTGGTCGCACACCTCCCAGGAATCGAATCCTGCCACCCATTCGTCCACCTGCTCCGCTGTCACCTTTGAGGGCTCCTCCACCATGGAGGCCAAGATTCTGGTCTCCCGGTAGCCCGCCTCCCAGAGCTTCCGGGCCAGGTCATGGTCCCTGCCGAGCTCCTTGGCCATCTTCCTCAGGACAGGTATGCGGGTCCCGAAGGCCCTCTCCACATTGATACCGTACCTGGCCATGCCCTCCATCCCCTTGGGGTCCCGGGTGGCCTCAAGCTGTTTCAGGATATCCTCAAGCCCCATATTCATCCCACCAGCTTGCCCTCTGCCACCATGACCACCTTCCCGCCCACCCTCACGTCTATCTTCCCCTCCTTTTGTTCTGCCCGCAGGTAGAGCAGGGAGGGTCTGCCTATCTCGTAGCCCTGCTCGACCCTGAGGTCGATGGTGTCGGTTCCTAAGTACCCGGTCTTTACAAGATACCCGGCAAGACACCCCGCCGCACTCCCGGTGGCAGGGTCCTCGGGGACGCCGTAGTAGTCGGCAAAGACCCTGACGTTGAGGTGGTTTTCCTCCCGGTATGTTTCTGAACAGAAGACCAAGAGGGCCTTGGCC
>CAZHQS010000149.1:0-4026 GCA_964534545.1 Candidatus Hydrothermarchaeota archaeon | reverse complement strand
TGAACCTGACCCTGGAGAACCCTGCTGCATATGTCCTGGACGCCCCCTTCACCATGACGGCCCGGTTACAGGTCATAAATGTGAGTGTCGAGGACGCCGAGCTCCGGCTCCAACTTCCTGCCGGCATGAGCGGTAGCACAGAAGCCTCCCTGGGGAACCTCTCTGTAGGCTCCCATGAGAAGAATATGACCTTGAAGGCCACGGCCCCAGGGAACCATACCATCCAAGGATATGTAGACTATATCATACGGAAGGTCATCAACGGGACACTCCTGGTGGGCAACTACAGCGTCAATGCAACCACCGGCATAAACATAACCCAGCCCACGGCCCCCTATCTTGATCTGGTGGCAGACCTTCCCGGCCTTTGGAGTGTAAACAGGAGCATGGATATTAACATCACGGTGACCAACTATGGCAATGCCACGGCCAGCAGCCTGACCATGGCCCTTGTTTCAGCGGTCAAGAACGAGAGCAGGACCTTAGCTTCCCTAGCCAATCTCCAGAGCTGGAATGAGCTCTTCAATGTCACCTTCTCGGCCCCAGGAAACTACACCATCACCTTCACTGCCAACGGTTCCAATGCCACTGAGGTCAACACCACGAAGATGGTGGAGGTGGTCAACCAGACCACCACGGTGAATATCTCCTCCATGGCCTACGCTGGGGCCCTGGATGTGGGAAATGATATAAACGTGACGGTTTCGGTGGAGAACAGTGGCTCCCTGACGGCACAGGAGTGCGTGATCACCCTGACTGGCTTCGGTTCGGTGACCAAGGACATCGGGGTGGGCAGCACCGAGGCTGCTACCTTCACCGTCCATCTATCCTCCGGCGGCACCTGGACCCTCAAGGCAGAGGCCTACTGCGGGAATGCTGAGAAGGTAACCAGCAGCACCAGTCTGTGGGTATCTGGCGGGACAGCCCCCGTAGGGGGTGCCGGCGGTGCCGCTTCCATAATCCCTGTTTCAGAGGGAATAAACACCCTCACCACCCTGACCCTCAAGGACATAATCAAGGCCAGGGGACTTTCCGGCGCAACCTATACCGAGGCGCCCCCGGTCCTGGCAGGGCCTATCCTGGCAAGCGACGGCTATCCCGCCCCCACCAACCCCTATGTCAGGAAAGCATTAAAGGGTCGGATAGAGCAGGTCGGGGACGACGTCTACGAGGCAGCGGCCGAGGCCGTCCTGGAGAGGTTCTACCATGTAAACACCCTGATGATCACAAGGGGTGATCTGTCCCCCGATTCCATGGCCGCCGTGGCCTATGCGCGGCAGCAGCACATACCCATCCTCCTGACCAGACCTGACCAGCTCCCCAGCAGCACCATAGAAGCCGTGACCAAGCTGGGCCCTGAACGGATTATCATCGTGGGTGGTGAGGTGGCGGTCTCCGGCCAGGTCCAGGCGGAACTCGCCGGGATGGCCGATGTGGAGCGCATCGCAGGCAGGACCAGATACGAGACGGCCGTCAGGCTGGCGGAGCTCATCGAGAGACCCGATACCATAGTGGTGGCAAACGGTGAGAATCCCAGCACCGATGCGGCCCTGGTGGCTACCCTCTACAGAGCCCCTCTGGTTTATGTCACCTCCACAGGCATACCGGAGGTGACCTGGCGCTATCTGATGAACCACCGCCTCACCGAGTTCAGCAGGAAGCCCATGAAGGTCATCCTGGTGGACGTGGACCCAGGGGTTTCCCAGGAGATTACAAGGATCATGGAGACCGAGAAGTGGGGTGCTACCATCCAGGTATATGTGGAGAACAACCTGAAGGAAGGCGTCTTTGTAGACCTCTCCCTCGGGGACATCGCCAGGACCAAATGGGTGGCACCGGGCGAGAAGAAGGATTATGGCTCCCACGACGTTGCCGTGGGGTCCCACATGGTAAAGATCCGGTGGCTTGAGCCCGAGACTGAGGTCTGGCGGGAGAGGTCCCAGGTGGTAGAGGTGGACCCCGGAGAAAGCATCTCCCTGACCCTTACGGCAGAATAAACTGTTTTTACAGGTGGTGCCAGAATGCGAATGCGGAGCAGCGAAGCCAAAAGAGGTATCCAGAGGGCCCCCCACCGGTCCCTGATGAAGGCCCTGGGACTGACGGACGGTGAGATCAAGAGGCCCTTTGTGGGTATCGTGAACTCCTGGAACGAGTTCATCCCAGGTCACATACACCTGGACAAGCTGGCCCAGGCCGCCAAGGCCGGAGTGAGGATGGCCGGAGGGGTTCCCTTCGAGTTCAGCACCATCGGGATCTGCGATGGGATAGCCATGGGCCACCGGGGGATGAAGTACTCCCTGCCCTCCAGGGAGCTTATAGCGGATTCCATTGAGCTCATGGTCCAGGCCCACCGCCTGGACGCCCTGGTCTTCATCCCTACCTGCGACAAGATCGTGCCCGGGCACCTCATGGCCGCGGCCCGGCTGAACCTGCCCTCTATCTTCATCACCGGGGGCCCCATGCTTCCAGGCTTTGTCAATGACAGGGAGGAGGACCTGGTGTCGGTCTTCGAGGGCGTTGGGGCCTGCAGGGCCGGGAAGATCACCAGGAGTGATTTGAAGGAGCTGGAGGACCTGGCTTGCTGCGGCGCCGGCTCCTGCGCTGGCCTCTTCACCGCCAACACCATGGCCTGTCTCACCGAGGCCCTGGGTATGAGCCTGCCGGGCTGTGCCACCGCCCATGCCGTGGATGCCAGGAAGGTGCGCTTGGCCAAGGAGTCGGGGATGAGTGTTATGGACCTCCTGGAGAAGGACATTCGCCCCTCCACGATCATGACCGAGAAGGCCTTCGAGAACGCCATCCGCATCGACATGGCCATCGGGGGCTCCACCAACACGGCCCTCCACCTGCCGGCCATTGCCCGGGAGGCCGGAGTGAAGCTCGATCTCCAGGTCTTCGATGAGATCAGCCGCACCACACCCCACCTGGTGAACCTGCGGCCGGGTGGGCCCCACTTCATGCTGGACTTCGACCGGGCCGGGGGGGTACCGGCCGTCATGGACAGGCTCAGGACCCGGCTTAACCTGGGGTGCATGACGGTTACGGGCAGGACTTTGAAGGCCAACCTGGGATCCTTAAGGGTGGTAAACCCGCAGACGAACCGGGAGGTCATACGGTACCTTAAGAATCCCTATCACAGGGAGGGGGGGATTGCCGTCCTTACGGGATCCCTGGCCCCGGGGGGCTCCGTGGTGAAGCAGAGCGCTGTGGAGCCTGGCATGCAGGTCCATAGGGGCCCGGCCAGGGTCTTCAACAGCGAGGAGGAGGCCAACCGGGCTATCCAGAACAAGGAGATCAAGGATGGTGATGTCATCATCATCCGCTTCGAGGGGCCCAAGGGCGGTCCGGGCATGAGGGAGATGCTGGAGGCCACCTCGGCCATTGCCGGCATGGGCCTTGAGAGGTTTGCCCTCATAACCGACGGCCGGTTCTCAGGGGGCACCCGGGGGCCCTGCATCGGCCATGTGTCGCCGGAGGCGGCCGAGGGGGGCCCCATCGCTCTGGTGAGGGACGGGGATCCCATCGAGATAGATATCCCCAAGAGGCGCCTGGATATAGCCCTGCCCGAATCTGAACTGAAGAAGAGGAGGGTAAAGGCCAAGAGGTCCGGGATAAGGACCGGATATCTGTCCAAGTACCGGGAGTCCGTCACTTCGGCGGATAAGGGTGCCGTACTACTCCTCTGATTCGTAGACCCCGCCGCCGTAGAGATCGGTGAGGTACCTGTGGTCTTCTTCTCTTTCTCCCCTCTTTTGACCCTCGATGATAGGGATGTCCCTTCTGGTCCGCTGGGCGGTGGTGGTTATCCTGTAGGCCGAGGGCTTGAAGCTGGAGACCTCCTTGCCACAACCCCTGCAGGTGAGTACGGCCTTCTCCCCTACCTTCTTGGGTACCATGAAACTCTTACATTCAGGGCAGAATTCCAAGTTCTAGTCCCCCTTTCGATTGCACGGATTACCGCTTTAAACATAACATCTTAAAAGGATTTGTATGGGATGGGAACCTCCCCGGGGGCGGTTGAGGGTT
>CAZHQS010000148.1:0-4031 GCA_964534545.1 Candidatus Hydrothermarchaeota archaeon | reverse complement strand
GAGGTCATCACCCTCCACATAGACTACGGCCAGCCCACCCAGGAGAAGGAGAGGTGGTGCGCCCGGAAGCTGGCCGAGCATTTCGGCGTCAGGGAGCATATCGAGCTGGATGTCTCCCCGATTTTTGCCCACATCAAGGGCGGGCTCACCGATCCGGACGCCCCCCTCCACACTAAACACGTGGACGATGGAGGCCGGGCCACCTCCTATGTTCCCCAGCGCAACCTCATCCTCCTGGCCATCGCCGGCGGCATCGCCGAGGCCCGGGGCTTCGCCGACCTCTGGTACTCGCCCAACGCCAACGACGCCGCCTATCCGGACTGCCTCAAGCCCTTCGCCGACAGCCTGGAAAAGACCCTCACTCTTGGCAGCGGGAGGCTGGAGTTCCACGTCCACCGCCCCCTAATCGACAAGCAGAAGTGGGAGATAGTCGAACTCGGCGAGGAGCTCGGGGTCCCCTGGCATCTCACCTGGTCCTGCTACACCAACGAGGATGCCCCCTGCGGGAAGTGCGCATCCTGCAAGGAGCGGGAGGAGGGATTCGAGAAGGCCGGGGTGGAGGACCCAGTGTATATGGCTTGAATACCTGTTCAAATATGTTGTACTACGTTAAACGAATTCCGATTAGAACAAGCGCATTCGAGGTGAGGTCATTAACATGGACACCAGGATTCTGATATTGGGATTAATCGTGGCAGGTGCAGTCCTGGCGGGCTGCACCGGAGGGAACACCGGGACGTCTTCAACAGGTACCCTGTCCAGCAGCGCCTACGCCAACCTGGAGAAGGCCCCCCTGAGCACCCAGTCCATCGCAGATGCCGTGGCCAAAGAGGGCCCGGTGGTTATCCTCTTCTTCTGGTTCCCCCAGGGTGCGCCCTGCCAGGCCCAGGAAGCCATCCTCCAGGACATGAAGGCCCAGATGGGCGATGCCATCGAGATCGTGCACATCTCCACCACCAACCCCGCCGACGCCCCGGCCTGGAACCAGTACGGCCGCTGGGTCCGGGGTCCTCCCACCACCGTCATCCTCAACGACCAGGGCTACATCATCGACAGGTACATGGGGGTGGCCAGCCAGGAGGCCCTGACCAACAGCATAATCAAGGCGCGGAATTCCTGAAGGGGAACACCCTTCCCCTCCCCGACACCCTCCATGCAAAACCTAATATAACCCAAGGGTCAATCTATAGGTAGCAAGGAGGGTGTTATGGTGGCCATGGAAATCATTGAAAGCGTATCGAGAAAGGGGGAGGTCTTCAAGCCTCCGGAGCACTTCAGGGAGACGGCCCTGATAAAGAGCATGGAGGAGTACCGGGCCCTGCAGAAACAGGCGGAGGAGGACTTCGAGGGCTTCTGGGCCCGCCAGGCCAAATGTATCGACTGGTTCAAGAAGTGGGACAGGGTGGTGAACTACGACCTCACCGTACCCTATATAAGGTTCTACGAGGGGGGCAAGCTCAACGCCTCCTATAACTGCATAGACAGGCACCTGGACGGACCCAGGAGGAACAAGGCCGCCCTCATATGGCAGGGGGAGAACCACCTTCAGCGCAAGGTCTTCACCTACCTCCAGCTCCACAGGGAGGTCTGCCGCCTTGCCAACGTCCTGAAGAAATACGGGATAAAGAAGGGGGACCGGGTGACCCTCTTCATGCCCATGGTGCCCCGCCTGGTCATCGCCATGCTGGCCTGCGCCCGCATCGGGGCCATCCACTCGGTGGTCTTCAGCGCCTTCTCGCCGGATGCCCTTAAAAGCAGGATTCAGGACGCCGGGTCCAAGATGCTCATCACCACTGACGTGGCCTACCACGCCGGCAAGGTCATGCATTTGAAAGAGAGGGCGGACTCCATCCTCCATGAGTGCCCCACCGTGGAGAAGGTCATCGTCCGCAACCTGGGGGATGCCGAGGTCCCCATGCAGGAGGGCAGGGACCTCTGGTGGGAGGATGAGACCTATAAAGATGACATCAAGGACGAGTGCCCCCCGGAGCCCATGGACGCCGAGGACCCCCTCTTCACCCTCTATACCAGCGGCTCCACCGGCAAGCCCAAAGGGATTCTGCACACCACCGGGGGCTACATGGTCTATGCCAACATGACCTTCCGCTACATCTTCGACATCAAGGACACCGACGTATTCTGGTGCACCGCCGACGTGGGCTGGATTACCGGCCACACCTATATGGTCTACGGTCCCCTCTCCGCCGGGGCCACGGTGCTGATGTTCGAGGGGGTGCCCACCTATCCCAAGCCGGACCGCTATTGGAGGATCATCGACAGGCACAAGGTATCTGTCTTCTACACCGCCCCCACCGCCATCCGGGCCCTCATGAAGCTGGGGGACGAGTGGCCCAACAAATATGACCTTTCCAGCCTGAGGCTTTTAGGCACCGTGGGGGAGCCCATCAACCCTGAGGCATGGATGTGGTACTACAAGGTCATCGGCAAGGAGCGCTGCCCCATCGTGGATACCTGGTGGCAGACCGAGACCGGCGGCATACTGATCACACCCCTGCCCGGGGCCACCCCTCTCAAACCTGGTTCGGCCACCCTGCCTTTCCCGGGTGTGTTCCCTGATGTGGTCAGAGAAGACGGGACCCCTGCGGACCCCAACGAGGGCGGATACCTGGTCTTCAACAAGCCCTGGCCCGGGATGCTGCGGGGCATCTGGGGTGATAAGAACAACGAGCGGTTCAAGGAGATCTACTTCTCCAGGTTTCCGGGGAAGTATTTTGCCGGCGATGCTGCCAAAAAGGACGAGGATGGCTACTACTGGATTATGGGCCGGGTGGATGACGTGATAAACGTATCAGGCCACCGGCTGGGCACGGCAGAAATCGAAAGCGCCCTGGTCTCCCATGAGGCCGTGGCCGAGGCCGCTGTGATAGGGGTCCCGGACCCGGTGAAGGGCCAGGCCATCTACTGCTTTGTCAGCCTGAAGGACGGCTATGAGGGAACCGAGGAGCTGAAGAAGCAGCTCGTGGGCCATGTCCGGGAAGAGATAAGCCCCATAGCAACCCCCCACTATATCCAGTTTGCCGAGGCCCTGCCCAAGACCAGAAGCGGGAAGATAATGCGCCGCATCCTGAAGAAGATAGCCACCGGGAAGACCGATGAGATAGGGGATACCTCCACCCTGGCCGACCCCGGGGTGGTCAGGGCGCTCAGCGAGGGAAGACTGGAGCTGAAGAAGTGAGGGGATTACTCCAGCTTCTTCGCCTTCTTTAGCGAGTCATAGGAACCTGATTTCTTATACATCTCCAGGGCCTTTTCCCTCTCACCCCTTTTCAGATAGACATCCCCCAGGACTCCATAGGTGTATTCGTTGCCGAAGTATCCAAGGTCCAGGGCCATCTCCAGGAGCTGGAGGGCCTGGACGGTCCTGCCCTGTTGTAAAAGTTCCTCGGCCTCTAGGGTGAGCTGGGTCTTCTTCCCTGTGGATGCCCTGAAGACCTTTTGTTCGCTGTATTTCAGTTTCTTGATCAGTTCAGAGAGCTCTGTTGCATTCAGTTTCTTGAAATCGGGATTGATTTTTTTAAGGATCGCCTCTTCCTCTTTTTTTCCCATGGACCAAAAAAGAGATAACCTATAGGATTAAAATTTAACTGAGGTGATGTGTATGGCAACCGATCCTGTATGTGGTATGGAAGTGGATGAAGAAAATGCCAAGAACACCCACTACTATAAGGGGAAGATGTACTTCTTCTGTGCCCCCGGCTGTAAGGAGACCTTCAAGAAGGATCCCGAGAGATTCCTCAAGGGTGGCCCCGTTGGGATGATGTGAAGAAACAAAAGGCTTTTATGGTTTCGGTTTATAAAAGAATCCCATGACCAAAATACTGATTATCGACGATGACCCCCAGATAGGAAAGGACCTCTCAGTTATCCTGGAGGAAGAGGGCTACGAGGTACTGGTGGAGCAGTCACCGGAGGAGGGTTTGAAGCTTATAAACCAGGTGGATATCGTGCTGACCGACCTCATGATGCCCCAGATGAGCGGTATGGACGTCCTGGCCTATGTGAAGCGCCAC
>CAZHQS010000147.1:0-4054 GCA_964534545.1 Candidatus Hydrothermarchaeota archaeon | reverse complement strand
ACTGCCCGAAAGGCAGTGGGCCTCGTGGTCGAAAAGGCAGTAGAGATGGTTTCTACTGGGACCTCAAAACCAGTCGAGACCGCACCCCCGGCAGCGACTCTGGAACCCCCCGCTACTGAGAAACCCCCGGAGACTCCTGCTGTAACGGTGGAACAAGAGACCCCTGCCCCTGCCGTAGAGACGGAGGGGAAGAAAGGGATATGCGGACCGACCCTCGTAGTGGCCCTGGCCTTGATACCAGTGGTGCTGCAGCGAAAGAGGAGACAGGCCCTCTATTAGGTTGATAGGAGCAGGACCAGGCCCCCTGCAGCCCAGCAGTAGAAGGAGAAGAGGTAGAAGCTACCGGAGGTCACCGTCCGCAGCAAAAACTTCAGAGAGACGTAACCCACCCCCATGGATACCGCCACCCCCAGGAGTAGGGAGAGGGGGTCGTATCCAGTACCCTGGAGATTTCCTGCTTCAAGCAACCCTGCCCCGATGACCGCCGGTACGGACAGGAGGAAGGAGAACCGGGCCGCCCTCTCCCTTTCGATGCCCATCAGGATGCCGGCGGCGATGGTGGAGCCGCTGCGGGAGATGCCGGGGATTATCGCTATCCCCTGGACGGTACCTATGATGATGCTCTTCAGGGGGGTCAGGTCCCCCCTTTTCCTCACGTCCCTGCACAGGAACAACAGGGTGCCGGTCACCAGGAGGGCCGCCCCCACCACCCTGACATCCTGGTAGAGGGATTTCAACAGATCGTTGAAGAGGTAGCCGATGAGGGCCGTGGGGACGCTGCCGATGATAATGAAGAGGGCGAGTCTTCCCTCCGGTGATTGGAAGTCCCCTTTGAGGACAGCGCCGAGGATGTCCTTTATATCCTCCCAGAAGACCGCCAAAATAACCCCCAGGGTCCCCAGGTGAAGGAGTACATCGAATATCACGGGGGGGGCAAGACCCAGCCATGCCTGGGCCAGGACCAGGTGGCCTGAGCTCGATATGGGCAGCCACTCGGTTATACCCTGGATGACGGCCAGGATGACGATATCAAGGAGGTCCATGGGACTGGTGTCTCTTCCCAGGCAAAATAAACCTTCCTATCCGTCCATGATATGGGCAAGGCTTTCCAGGACGTAATCAGGTTTGATTTTGGAATTCTCGAGGTCCTCCAGGGAGTCGTCCCCTGTAAGGACCAGGGCGGTCCTTGTCCCGGCGGTCTTTCCCATGGCGATGTCGGTTGTGAGGCGGTCCCCGATCATCAGGATATCCTCAGGTCTCTCGCCTGCGACCTCCAGGAGGACCCGGGCCATGATTTCGGTGGGCTTTCCCGTCACCACCGGCTCCACCCCGGCGGCATACTCGATGGCCTTGACGATGCTGCCCCCTCCGGGCAGGGTATCCCCCTCGGTAATCAGGGTCCTGTCCAGGTTGGTGGCCACAAAGGCCGCCCCTCCCCGAATGAACTTCAAGGCCGCCGCCATCTTCTCATAGGTCACCCGCCGGTCCAGGCCCACCACCACCACGTCGCAGTCTTCTGTGGCCACCTCAAGCCCCTGCCCTATCATCTCCTCTTTCAACCCCTCCTCCCCCACCACATATACCCTGGCACCGGGATACTCCTTCTTTACATAGTCTGCGGCGGCGAACCCGGAGGTGATGACATGTTCCCTCAGGACCTCGATGCCGAAACCTTTGAGCTTTTCCACATAGGCGTCCCTGGATAGGGTGGAGTTGTTGGTGAGGATGAACACCTGGCCGGTCTCCTGGAGGTGTCTAACGGTCTCCTCCGTCCCGGGGATGGGTTCCTTACCCCTGTAGACCACCCCGTCCAGGTCCAGGATATAGCACTTGAAAGGAGGGATCATCTCACCACCCTTATCCTGTCAGATTGGATGGCTACCTCTCTTGTCCCCTTGGGCAGGAGGACCTCCCTGGCGATGCCGGTTTCCACGTCCTTTACCTTCAACATACCGCCCCCCAGGGCCTCAACCTCGAACCCCTCTGGGATGGTGACGTCTTCTTCTCCATTATTTATGTCCCTCAAGAACCCTTCGATGAAGGATGCAAGTCCCCCTTCCTCGGGTTTGGGCATCTTCAGCTCGAACAACCGCCAGAGACCCTCCATCTCCTCGTCATCCAAAAAAGGGTCCCTCTTTTTGAAGATGCCTCTGAGGGACCTCCTCCTTTCTATGGTCATGGAGACTTCGGTCCCATCCCGGACTTCAAGAAACCTCATGTGATAGCTCTTCTTCCCGTCAGGGGAGCTTGCATGGGCGGAGTCCCCCACCTCCTCGTAGGTCCAGTCCTTGAGCTCTAAGATTTCCCTTGCAATCCTCTTGACCTCGTCCGGCGGCAGTTTGAAGGTCTTCCGGTCCTTGATCATACAATAATATCAAGACCTTGTAGAATATAAATCTACCAAAAGGTTTAAGCATGAAATGGCCATAGCTGGAGACATGTTTCATCTTCGCTGTTTCATCTGCGGCAAGACCTTTGACCCCAAGGAGAAGGTCTACACCTGCCCGGACTGCGGGGGCATCCTGGAGGCGGTCCTGGACCTGGACAGAATCCATGTCAAAATAGAGGACTTCCAAGCCCGCCCCATGGGGGTCTGGCGCTACCGGGAGTTCATGCCCGTGGGGGAGGACGCCAGGATAGTGACATTGCAGGAGGGGGGCACACCCCTCTACCATGCCGAGAATCTCGGAAAAGAACTGGGGATGGGGGAGCTCTACATAAAGAACGAAGGCGCCAACCCCACCGGCTCCTTCAAGGACAGGGGCATGACCATGGGGGTCACCAAGGCCATAGAGCTGGGGGCCGAATCGGTGGGGTGCGCCTCCACCGGGAACACCTCGGCCTCCCTGGCGGCCTTTGCAGCCAAGGCCAACATCCCCTGCGTGGTCCTTCTGCCTGCCGGAAAGATCGCCATGGGGAAGCTGGCCCAGGCCATCCTCCATGGCGCCAAGGTCATAGGTATCAGGGGCAACTTCGACCAGGCCCTGGAACTCATCAGGGAGGCATCGCTGAAGTTCAATATCTATCTCTTAAACTCCATCAACCCCTGGCGCCTGGAGGGCCAGAAGTCCGAGGCCTTCGAGGTGGTGGACCAGCTGGGGTGGGAGGCCCCGGACCGCATCGTCATCCCGGTGGGCAACTGCGGCAACATCTCGGCCATGTGGAAGGGATTCAAGGAGTTCCACGACTACGGGCTCATCGATACCCTGCCTAAGATGACCGGCATCCAGGCGGCTGGCGCCGCCCCTGTGGTGGATGCAATAAAGAGGGGACTGGAGGAGATTGAGGTGGTGAAGCACCCGGAGACCGTGGCCACTGCCATCCGCATCGGGGCCCCGGTGAACGCCCCAAAGGCATTGAGGGCCATCCGGGACTCGGGTGGAACGGCAGAGGCTGTTACTGACGATGAGATAGTAGAGGCCCAGAAGATGCTCTCCCGCCTGGAGGGCATCGGGGTGGAGCCTGCAAGCGCCTCCTCCATAGCCGGACTCAAAAAACTCCTGGAGCAGGGGGTAATCGACCCAGACGAACGGGTGGTCTGTGTGACCACAGGCCATGCCCTGAAGGACCCGGAGATTATATTCAAGCGCTACGAGAAGCCGTTGGAGATCGACCCTGACCTGGAGGAGTTGAGGAAGGTACTTTGAGGTTTATGGACTTACAACAGTTCAACGAATTCCTCAACGGTTAGCCCTGCGTCCTTGATGATTCCCCTGAGGGTTCCTTTGCTCACGACATCATGGAGGGGAATGGTCAGATTGATGGTCTCCTCAGAAGTAGTCTTTTTCAATCTTAGGTGGCTCCCCTTCTGCCTGACCGGTACGAAACCCGCCTTTTTCAGCGCCTTGGCAAGGTCTTTTCCGGAGATTACCGGGAGTTTTGTCAAACTTCCACCTCAACCAGCTTTTCGGTTGAGGTATTGGTTATTATCTCCTCCTCGGGTTCAAGGTACAGCTCTATGGCCTCTTTGATGTTCTTCACGGCCTCCTCCACACTCCGCCCCTGGGAATGACACCCCTTTAACGCTGGAACGCTGGCATTGTACCAGCCCTCA
>CAZHQS010000146.1:0-4099 GCA_964534545.1 Candidatus Hydrothermarchaeota archaeon | reverse complement strand
AAAATCAATTATTTGGTGTATCCCCGAATTTACTAAAATATAGCTTCGAAGATTTTTTCCATATGTTCTCGTCATAAATTGATTCGAGCATATATAGCCCAGCAGTCCATCTTGGAGTAGCCATTTTAACCCTGCTTCAATGAATAAGAAGTAAAGGTCATAACCTTTAAATGGGGATTCATAATGTCTTTCATAAATTGTTTTTTGTTCTTTTGGTATCAAGTCGTTTCTAACATACGGCGGATTTCCCACCACATAATCGTAGAGGAAGTAGTTTTTGAGGACTCCTGCCAGTACCAGGTCCTCGATGGTCTTTATCAGGCGCCCGTCGGAGTATTCCTGCCTCAGGACCTTGATCTGGCGCAGAATGGGGTCCACGTACTCAAGCATGATGCCCGCCAAGGTTTCCGCATCGGCGAAGCGCTCCTCGTACTTCTTTTTCAGCGCTTCCCGGTCCACCTCCCATTTCTCTTTCTGGGCATGGTCCTTTATGACCTCGAAGGAGTGCTTCAACAGGAGGAAGTAGTTGTCCTTGTTCTTCAGGATGTCCCTGACTCTCTCCCAGGCAGGGATATTGAAACTGATGGGCAGGAACTGGTCCTTCTCCTCCCTGGCCTCTTTGCTAATGACCGGCAGGCGCATGTGGAACTTGATATCCCCGGCGAACTCTCCCAACTGCTTCTGGAAGCGCCCGGTCTTGGTCTCGACCTCTAGGGAATCCGTCCTGAAAATCGGGATGGTGGTCAGCACGAAGTTTGGGTCAATCTCCTGAGCCTTCTTGTAATAAGGGATTATCTCCATCATGAAGCGCATCTGGGCCATGAGGCGGGCGAAGGGGTTGATATCGAAGCCGATGATCTTGGGGCGCTCGCACAGGTCCCGCAGGCTGGCGGGCAAGACCTCGGGGTTGCCCTTCTTCTCAATCTGCTTATCCAAGGCGCGGAGATAGCGCTTCAGCGCCTCCACCACGAAGGCGCCGGAGCCGCAGGCCGGATCCAATAAGCGCTGCTGGAGAATCTTTTGGCCCTTATAATCCACGGCGTCCAGGATGTAGTCCACGACTTCAATGGGGGTGTAGAACTCCCCCAGGGCCTTCCTGGTCTCGGGGTCGAAGTAGTGCTGGTAGAGCTCCCCCAGGATGTCCTCCTGGACCTCCGAAAACTCGAAACTCCGGAGGGCGAAGAAAATCCGGGCCAGGGCTTCTCCGAACTGCTCCACCGCATAGTTGGGTCGACTTCGCCACTCATGCACCTCTTTACCAACGCGAATCTCGCAGTCCTGCCACCAATCGAAGATGTCGTCCTCGAAGATGCTGGAAACGAGGTAGGAGCGCAGAGAGTCGAAGGTCTCTTTAATGGCAAAGGGGTAGGCTATGAGGTTCACCCTGCCCTCCCCGAACTTCAGGTTCATATAGGCCTCCAGCTTCTTAAGGGAGGACACGTTCTTGAACTCGGCGTCCTCGCAGACCTTGGCGAGGATGAGCTTTGAGACGATGTTGTGGGCGGTCTCCAAGCAGAACATGAACTTGTAGAGGGTTTCTTCGCTTGGTTTCTTACCAATCTTCTTAATCCTGCTCCAGCTTTCCGGTACTTTTGAGGGTTTATGAGCATAGGATTGCTTCCAAAATCGATAAGAACCTTCCAGGAATTCAGACTTTTCTCCGTTTTCCCGTAGTTCGTCGAAGAGGTTCATAAGGGACAGAACGAGTCTCGTGAACTTGGTCGGCAGGCCACTTTCTTCCTGCTTTAGGCGAAAAATCTGGTAGAAGGCCTCCCGGTTCTCCTCTTCGCTTAGGGGCTTAGGGTCGATTTGGCGGAGCTCTTCGAGGATTTGGCTTAGATCGGTATATTCATAGCTTGGCTTCTTCAAGGCATTGTAGATGGCCTGGGCGTCTGATTCAGAGATGACAGAAAGGTCCTCAACCTTTAACGCTTCTATAAGGCGGTTTTGTTCCCTTTTATAGAGATAGAATTTGATGCCATTGGAGAGGATGCCGTACCTGGAACGTTTCGGGATGACGTACCTGTCCTTCAGCTGGTCATCAAGATAGGACTCTAGGGGGCGTATACTTTCATTAGTTGGTTTCTTGAGTTCCAAAACGAAGATGCTCTGCTCGAAATCATCAAGACACTCGAAGTCCGGAATCTTCCCTGGACCCCTGAGCCGTTCCTGGCTCTTGATATCGATGCCGATGTCCTTGTACCCGAGGTCCTTGAAAAACCCAGAATCTACGAAGACGCTGGATATTCCTCCCTCGCTCATGTCCGGCTTGCGCTTGACCTTGTTGGCAACCTCCACAAGGGAATTGTGAAACTCCTTGGTCCCCATTACATCTCCATAGGAGAATAAAGTCCGAAACTATAAAAATCCTTTGATTTATCTCACTCTCCCATGAACTCAATCATGGCCGCATATAAGGAAAAGCTCACCAGATTCCAATCTATGGCGCCAGGTCCATCAAGAACTCATCCGGGGTTTTAAAGGAGACCCTGTCTTTGATTTTCATCTGGGTGAGCCTCCGGTTGAGGGTGACAAAGACATCGCATCGGGCCTGAAAGTAGGCGGCGATGTGGGGGATGTCATCCATGTCGGTCACCAGTCCCTTATAATCATCAAGGGTATCCTTGATATCAGAATCCTCTACAACCATCAATCCAGGGATGCTGAAGATCAATTCCCTCATGGAGCCTGCGATATCCTTCCCGAGATTCCGTTTCACGTTCTCAATTATCTCGGCAATCCCGTATTCTGAGACAACCGGTACAAATTCCCCCCTCCCGCAGGCGGAAATGATCCTGGAGGAACTTGAGTCAGGGAAATGGAGCATGCTGATAAAGATATTCGTGTCCAGATAGGCCCTCATCCGAAATGCTTCCTGAAGACGTCTTTCCGGGTGAGTTTTAAAGACTTTAATATTTCTTCCTGGGAGGGCCTCGGGGCACCGCCGGCCTTCACCTGCTCCTGGATTTCAGAAATCAGGTCATCCAGGGTGATTTTGCCCTTTTCCAGAAGCCCCTTGATTATCTTGGATGAATTTATCTCCCTGGCATCCACTTCCATATAGTACTATGGCCATGTTATCATTAAAAAAACTTGGTGTTTTACCCTCACCGGCCTGACCTCCAAAACCCCCTCCATCACCAAGCAGGGCTAGACGGCCCCAGGAACTCCATTGATTGGCGCATGGGCAAGAATATCCAAGCCTCACCATCCTACCCGGAAAATGGCTCCCTCTGGAGTGGGTCGGGGGTAGTTACTCTTCTTCCTTCTTCTTCAAGGGGATCAGAATGGTGGTGCTGGTCTTTGTTACCCCGGGGATGGACTGGACCTTCTTGACGATGACCTCTGAGAGGTATTCGCCCCTGGTCTCCACCCAGGCGATGAGGTCGATGTCCCCGTAGGCCCCCCAGATCTCCTTGACTTCATCGATCTCCCTGAGGGCATCGGCCACGTCGTAGAAGCGCCCGGAATCCGTATTGATATTCACCAGGCCCGCCATTACCATTTCTGTCATGGAATATAAATTGGCCCTTGTAATAGATAAAAGTTCTGGAGACCCTCAGGCCCCATCCAGCTCCTCGATCACGGCCCTATCCGATATGATGGCGCTGTTGCCCCATGGATCCTCCATGACCAGGGTGACCCCCATCTTCCCCTCCCTTATCCTCCGGATCTTCTCCAAAAGCTCCGCGGCCTTCTCCCCCTGCTCCTGGGCCACCCCCGGGGACTCCAGCACCTCCTGGATGCGCAGGAAGATGCCCTCCACATTGGTTATGAACCCCTCCCCCGCCGCCCCGGGGGTAATCCTTACCCCCAGCTCAGGCACGGAGATGGTGCCAGTGGAGGAGCGCACCACCCTGATATTCATGTCCTCCTCCCCTTCGATCTTCAGGGTGTATCTCTTCGGCCTATCCCTTTTCAGCACCAGGACGTCCACATGGCGCCAGTTACACTCGGGACACCTGGCGGTGCTCTCCAATACCTCTCCGAAATGGGGGATGTCCATGGGATTGAAGGAGACGTCAGTTTTCCTACCACCGCATGCCGGACAGGGAAAATGGAACATGGGTCATAATGGAGCTACCAGAATAAAATTTTT
>CAZHQS010000145.1:2998-4143 GCA_964534545.1 Candidatus Hydrothermarchaeota archaeon | reverse complement strand
GATACCCCCTTCCTGGTTATCGCCTTCATAACGGTGACACTTGTAGTCCTCGCCTTCTTCGTCAGGCACGGGGCCATGGTGGCCGAGTACCCTGGCAGGAGCATCGCTGAGCAGATGTCCTACGGGCAGGTCTCCGAGGTGGACCTTCGGGAGGTCTTGGACAAGGCCTACGCCAGGGCAGCGGAGGAGATGGGAAGGAATGGAACGGTCTCCAGGGCCGAAATAGACTCGCGCTTCTCCTCCTACGCCGAGGAATGGATCAGGAGGTACTTCGAAGCCCGGGGGATCTACAACGTCTCGGTGCAGGTTTCCTCCAGGGCCGGACCAGTGGAGGCCGAGCAGCCCTATGGCTCCGTTACCTCAATTGACTTCGGCGACTACACTGTGGAGATCTCAGTCTAGGGTCTCGTCCATCTCCTCGAAAACTTCGCTACCTAGCAGGGAGGAGATGTCAGGCTCCTCAGTATCTCTCTCCTCGGAGTCGTCATCCCGTCCGATGCGGATCTCGGCATCCTCCTCCACTTCGGGCTTCCTTGCTACCTCGAGGATCTTCTGGACATCGTCCTGGGCAAGCCCCCACGCGATGCCGAGCAGGTCCCTGACCTTCTTGGGTTCGGCGCCCAGCTCGAACATCCTCCGGATCAGCCGCACACCGTCAATCTCCTTGTCAGGGGTTATCTCCATGGTGAGTTCGCTGGCCTTGTCACCCAGGATGTCCCCGAGGACCGTGTGGAGCTCCGAGATATCCCTCCTCACCTCGACTGTTACCACCTTGGCCACTCTCTTCACCTCCCTGTAATAACAATCAGTTCGGTGGCGTTCAGCAGGGGGGCGCTCGCCGAGCCCCTGATCCGGGCGTCCCCGAAGAAAGGGGAGCTGAGGTCCAGTGCTCCGTCGGCGGTGTAGACCCTCCATACGGAGTCGTTGTCTAGGAGTTCACTGGCTCGTATCCTTATGTCATTTTTCGCTGCATCGAGGTACCGCTCGTCGCCGGTCATGTAGTACAGCCTCACCAGGTCGGTGACGGAGGTTCCCGGGGCTAGGCTGGAGTTCGTGGAGGGCAGGTTGTCTAAGGCTAGGTAAAGTTGCTTGGCCTTTATCTCCTCCATGAGCACCGTCTCCCTTGCCACCGGTGCGCTCGTCAG
>CAZHQS010000145.1:0-2898 GCA_964534545.1 Candidatus Hydrothermarchaeota archaeon | reverse complement strand
TCGGAAGGGGCACACCTTCAGGGTCCGGAGGGTCTTGTCCGGCGTCTGAAAGCTGCCTCGCCTCGAGGAGGTATGCCCTGTAGCTCGCCAGAGCCCTCTCCTCGTGGTGGATCTTCACGCCCTGGGTGAGGATTACAGCCATCGCGGCCACTGCTAGGGCCGCGGCCACGACCGTCACTGCACTGCCGTTCAATCCTTCCCCCTCCCTAAGACGAAAAGGATAATGGCAGAAAGAGTGAGGGAAACGCAGAATGCTACAATTAGGGTAGGCAGGGACGTGAGGACGCCTACGAGGGCACTAAGACCTCCTACTGCAAAGGCCGTCGGGATGGTATACCGTCTGTCCCTCAAGTCCTGCGGGAGATAGCCCAGAACGGTGGCCGCAACCGAGAACGACCCGAGAGCCAGCAGAATCACAATGAGGCGAACCCAGTCCAACATAATCACCCACACCCTGGAAGAACAGGGGGTATATAAGGCTATGATGTTTCCGTTTTTGTCAACTTCCAGAATGAGGAACATTGATCTCATTCAGGCAAAACTTTATATTTTATTACTGGATAGTACTATCCATGAGTAAAACGGAACGTTTAGTTATTACTGAAAAGCTTGTCGCAAAGGCCGTTTCAGACTATCTCGTCGAAAGAGGCTGGCAGATAAAAGGAGAGACCAGGGTCAGGGGCAAGTACCCGGACATCATCGCCGTAAAAGGAGATAAGATAACCATGGTCGAGGTGAAAGGGGAGATGGGAGATATAATAAAGGGAATAGGCGAGGCGATTCACTACAGGTACGGTGCCAACTACGTATACCTGGCGATACCTTCAAAAACACTAACTCGTACCCTCCTCCAGACATTAAAAGGCTTAGGGGTGGGCCTACTGATCGTAGATGGTGAGGTCGAAACTGTCCTGGAGCCCCAGGAGACGGAGCCCCTGGAGTCCATAAGAAAGAGGGTCTATAAGTCGGCAGAAGCGGAGGAAAAGGAAAGGAAGGTCCCCCCCACCAGGATATTGGCTGATATATCACGGCATAAGAGGATCATGGAGTTGTTTTTGAAGTATCCCCGGAGGAAATTCACTATAAGGGAGATATCCGGGCTCGCAGGAGGTCCGTATGCAACGACGTGGCGTTTCATCCAGAAGCTTGATAGAGCAGGGCTCATATTGACGGAGAAAATAGGGAACTCCCTGTCCTGCACCCTGAACACCCAGGCCACCTTTCTCAAAGAAGTCGAAAAGGTCTTGGAGATAGAGGTGTCGCCCCAACGCGGGGCGGCGAGGGAATTCACTGAAAAGGTAAAAGGGGTGAAAGGGGTCCTCAGTGTGGTCCTGTTCGGCAGCGTCGCCAGGGGCGAAGAGAAACTGACGAGCGATATCGACGTCGCGGTCTTTGTGGACAAAAAACGTAAAAAGATCGAGGAAAAGATAACCGGAGTAGCCGAGGAGATACTGGAGAAATCGAAAATGAGTATTGTGCCCATCATCCTTACCCGGGACGAGATACAGGCTAGCGAACAGTTCGCCAGGGAAATTGAAAGGGGCGTGGTTCTGTATGAGCGAGTTTAAAGAAGCAGAGTTCTGGTTGGAAAGTGCCAAGCACCTGGGGGACATGGATTCCCGGGAAAAGAGCAAGTATACCGTCATGGTGGCCCAGTGCATCCATTCGATAATAAGGGCAAATGATGCCTTGACGCTCCGGTTCCTGAACATCCGCGGCCTACGTCACGATGACGCACCCAGGCTATTCCTCAAACTCATCCAGCAAAACAAAATCCCATCAAAGTTTTCCAACCTGAGGACGACCGTCCTTACCCCGGCCATTCAAATGAAATCCAAGGCAGACTACAAGGGCATAGAGATCAGCAAGGCCGAGGCAGGAAAATGGGTCAGAAACGCAGAGAAGTTCCTTGCTGCGGCTAGAGAGTGCTTAAAGTAGCGTACTCTTGATCACCGCCTTTTATTTGTCCCATATGGTGGGACAATTGTCCCGTTTTCTAGGATAAGTTTTAGATGGGGGATGGGATCTAGAAGAGATTATACAGGTTTGGCAAAAAAGTGTATATATTGCCATACCTTATATCCCCCCCATGTCCGAAGTTCCAAAAAAGTCTTGAAATATGTTGAGGAGAAGAGGTCCGTTACGGTAGAGGACCTCATGAATCGTTTTGGCTTCAAGAGGACGACGGCCTACAATTACTTCAGCAGACTTAGGAAGATGGGTATCGTGTCCAGGATCGGCTACGGTAGATATCAAATTGGGGAATACAAGCCACCATCTCTGGCTATGACACCAAAGGTCAACTACCCACTGCTGAAGCAGTGGGCGTACCTCGGAGGTGATTGACGTGCTGCAAGCACCACAAACCGACCCCGTCATGGGCACGAGTCCTTGCGTTGACCGGCAAGTTTCCACCAGGATACTGGGCCGTGTCGCTGTCCCGGAAGAACCCGGGACGTTTGAGACCTGCCCTGATGGCGATATTCACGGAGGCGTTGCGGTCGTCGTTGACGACGTTCCCGCATCCGGGGCACCGGAAGACAGGTTTTGTCCTGGTGCCCACGCTCCCACACCGGGAGCATATATGGGAGGTACCCCGCGGGTAGACGGATTCCACGAGCCTGTGCTTCTGCCCCCCTACGCTCTCGAGTGCCACCCGGAACTTCCGGTAGGGCATGCGCTTGGCTTTTCGGTTGCCTCTGCGGTTCCCGCGCGCCCGGTTGAGATGTTTGAGGTCCTCGATGGCGATGTAGGCGTTGTATTCCCCGGCGATGGCCACGATCTCGTGGGCGACCTGCCAGCACCGCGTGGTCACGAAGTTGTCCTCGTAGCGGCGCAGCCTGCGCAGGGCCTTTTTGGCGCGGCGGCTGCCCCTGTCGGCGCGGCTGCGGAGTTTAG
>CAZHQS010000144.1:0-4179 GCA_964534545.1 Candidatus Hydrothermarchaeota archaeon | reverse complement strand
CCCTGGCGCCCGCCCTGCCGGGGGCGGGGGCTAACTATATATTGTGGAGGGTGACCCTTTGAGTACCATGGAGGCCTATACCCTGATAACCTGCTTCGCCGTAATCGGCGGGGGTCTGAAATACATCGACGACGCCTTTGACGAGGGGGTCTTCGACAGGAAAAGGGCCGTCCTTCTGGCGGGCCTGGTTACAATCCTGTGGATCGGAGTCTCCATCCATGACCCCGTATCGGCCACCATCCTCTTTGCGGTACTTTTGGGGGTTCTTCTTGCAGGGAAGATCGACAATCTGGTATTCAGGACCTCAAGCGCCTCCATCATCCTGGTCCTGGTTTGCTCTGGCAGGTTTGAGCCTTTATCCTGGACCTTTGCCGCCCTTGTCCTGGCCGGGGTTCTGGATGAGAAGGGGAACGACCTTGTGGTGTCCCACCATGTCAGCAGATTCATGGAGTTCTTCCTTCGGCACCGCTTTTCCATGAAGGTGGGTGTCCTGGCGGTATGCGCGGCCTCCCTTATGCCCTGGGTGTATCTCCTGGCCTTCCTCTCCTTTGACCTGGCCTACGACACCGTGGGTTTTATCAGCATGGGATTCCTAACAAAGACCCGGGACGGAACTCCTCCAGTCCACCCCTTGAGGACATGGCCCGTGATCGTCGCCTGCTGAGGAGGGCGGCGGCCTCGGGCAAAGAGAAGAAGGTGTATCTACCATGAAACTTCTCTCAGATAGGATCCTGGTAAAGGAGACCAACCTCCTGGTCATGGCAGATCACAGGGAGGCCCTGAGGGCCATGTTTGACTCGGTCCTGAAGAACCGGGGTGCCCTGGAATCCTATATCAGGAGCGACCCCTTTTTTCTGACGGCCATGGAACCTATGGAGGTAGGAAGCGGGGCTCCGAGGATAGCCAGAATGATGGCTGAGGCCGCAAAACGGGCCGGGGTGGGCCCCATGGCGGCCGTTGCCGGCACCATCGCCCAGCTGGCCGCCGAGGATGCCATCAGGGCCGGGGCGCGAAACGTCCTCACCGAGAACGGGGGCGACATCTGCATCATCGGGGACCGGGAGTTCGTGGTGGGCCTCTTTGCCGGGGCCTCACCCCTCTCGAAGAAGCTGGCCCTCCGGATAGGGCCCGATGACCTTCCCATGGGTATCTGCACCTCCTCGGGGACCGTGGGCCATTCCATCAGCCTGGGCAACGCCGATGCCGTGGTGGTCCTCTCCGATTCCACCCCCCTGGCCGACGCATCGGCCACGGCCATAGCCAACCAGGTGAAGACCAGGGACGAGGCAGGAGTGAGGGCGGGAATCGAGTATGCAAAAAGGATCGACGGCCTTCGGGGTGTCATAATAATCGTCGAGGACCTCCTGGCCACCTCCGGGCGCATACCAGAAATTATTAAAACCAGGACCTTTGACGTAGTTACCGGGTAATATGCCGACCATCTGCTTCGACCTGGAGGGACCCCTCTCACCCCAGGACAACGCCTACGAGGTCATGGGCCTCTTTGAGAAGGGATACAGGATTTTTGAGGTCATAAGCAAGTACGACGACCTACTGACCCTGGAGGGCCGGGAGGGCTACGAGGCCGGTGATACCCTTAAACTCATAGTGCCCTTCCTCCTCTACCACGGGATTACCGAGGAGGACATCCTGAGGGTCTCTTCCAGGGCCGGCCTCGTCCCGGGCATGAGGGAGACGGTATCCTATCTTAAAGGTACAGGATGGCACCTCCACATCATTTCCACCAGCTACCAGCAGCACGCCATGAATATCGCCTCCCTCCTCGGTGTACCCCGGGAGGACGTGGCCTGCACCAGTCTGCCCCTGGACAGCTATCGCGAGGCCCTGGAGAGGAAGGATTTCCGGCTACTGGAAAGGATGGAAGGAATCATCCTCGAAGAGCTGTATCCCCCAGAGGACGAGGAGGCCGTCAAGGAGGTCCTGGACGCCTTCTTTTTTGGCAGCCTCCTGGATACCAACGCCGGGGCCATCTTTGAGGAGGTGAGGGTGGTGGGGGGCCAGAGGAAGGTGGAGGCCATGGAAGAGTTCTTGGGGAGGGATGGTACATCCCTGGAGGAGACCATGGCCCTGGGGGACAGCATCACGGATTTCAAGATGCTCCGCCGGGTCAGGGAGGGGGGTGGCGTGGGAGTGGTCTTCAACGGCAACCACTATGCCATCCCCCATGGTAGCGTGGGCCTGGCCACCATCGATGGGAGGTATCTCCTGGTGCTGACCTCGGCCTTTGTGGATGGCGGGAGGGAGGGGGTCCTGGATGTGATCAGAAGGATTGAGGAGGGGGCCGAGATCCAGGAACTGGTGCCGGTTGGATTTAACGCGCCCAAACCCCCGGTCTTCACCCTCCTGGAGGGAATGGCGGAGGAGAAGCTCCGGGAGGCCACTAGGGTGCACGGGGTCTACAGGTCCCTGGTACGGGGCCAGGCAGGGAAGCTGGGATGATGGACGTCATAGGCATCGGTGCCCTCAACTGGGACAGGCTCTATTTCGTGGACAGGGTGGCAGGGGGCGGGGAGGAGGTCCCGGTGAAATCCATTACCGAAGGCCCCGGGGGCTCGGCGGCCAACACCCTGGTGGCCCTCTCAAGGCTGGGGCTTCGGACCGGTTTCATCGGGCGGGTGGGAACCGATCCGGAGGGGGATATGATAATCGAGGATATGAAGAAGGAGGGTGTCGATACCGCCAGGGTGCAGAGGGTTCCCGGGAGGTCGGGACAGATAAACGGCATCGTGGACAGGACTGGAGAGAGGGCCCTCTATGCCTACCCGGGGGTGAACAGGGACCTGGTCCTGGTGGAGGAGGACATGGCATACCTCCAGGGGGCCAGGTTCCTCCACATGTCCTCCTTTGTGGGGCAGGGGGCCTTCGAGGCCCAGAAGGGGCTGGTGAGGGAGTTGTCCGGGGTGAAACTGAGCCTTGCCCCCGGAGCCCTTTATGCATCCAGGGGGATTGAAGAGTTGGGGCCTTTAATCGAAGGGGCCGAGGTGGTTTTCCTGAACCGGGACGAGATGGAGGCACTGACCGGCCAGGGATATAAAAAGGGGGCGGTCTCTCTTCAACAGATGGGTGCCAGACACGTTGTGGTGACCCTTGGGGGGGAGGGCTGTCTCATCATTACCGATGATGGAGAGTTGAAGGTCAAGGCTTTCAAAACCAGGGTCGTGGATACCACCGGAGCGGGAGATGCCTTTGCCGCCGGTTTCTTATTTGAGATGATCAAAGGCGGGGACATCGAAAGAGCCGGACGCCTCGGAAATCTGGTAGCCTCGTTATGCATTGCCGCCCCTGGTGCAAGGAAAGGGCTGCCGGACGAAACCAAAAGGAATCACTTCGCAAAGTTTTAAAGATGACGTCTCTGTCGAGGATACTCTCACGGCCCACCTGAGCGATGACATCAAGGAACTGAGGCGGGAAATCGTCGGGATAAAGGCAACACTGGACAAAATCAACCTATGATTATTCCTGTCTCCTCTCCCAGAGGAAATCCAGGATCTTTTCCCTGATGTAGATTATCAGGAATATGGCCACCACCCCGCCGATGAGGTAGACCACATACTTTAACGGCCCTCCGAGGATAGAGGACAGGATGGAGCCCTCCTCCTTTTCGGGCACCAGGGGATTGGGGTCCTCCTTGTCCTTCAGCCCGTCGCCGTCGGTGTCCACGTGGTGCGGGTTGGTGCCCAGGACTGCCTCCTGGGCATCGGTCAGACCGTCCCCATCGCTGTCCACCTCCTGTGGGGCAGGGGTTTCGGGGGCAGTTGTCTCCGGGGCCTCGGTCTCGGGAGGGGCTTCCTCCTCTTCCGCCACCAGGGGGTCGGTACCGGCGGCCACCTCGTCGCCGTCACTTACCCCGTCGCCGTCGGTGTCGGGCTTTTTGGGATCAGTGAAGTAGGTCTGAATCTCCTCCCCGTCCTTGAGACCGTCCCCATCGGTGTCCTCCTTCTTGGGGTGGGTCTTGTGGATGTTGACCTCGTCGCCGTCGGTTAGGCCGTCGCCGTCGGTGTCAGGGTCGAAGGGGTCCAGGTCTGCGCTGGTCTCGAAATCGTTGCTGAGGCCGTCCTCGTCGGAGTCCACGGGGGGCGCCTCTGTGGTGGTGGTTTCCTGGGTCTCCTGGGCGGCGCTCTTGCTGGTGGTGGTATCAGAGAAGGATGTGGTTATCCC
>CAZHQS010000143.1:0-4203 GCA_964534545.1 Candidatus Hydrothermarchaeota archaeon | reverse complement strand
AATCCTCCTCGGGTCCCTTGCCTCCTTCTTTAAGGTTTTTGCTGATTTTTTGAAGAAGGAGATGGAAGAGTAGAAACCGCTATGATAAAAAAAAGTGCAAGCCTTGCAAAAGGCCGAGAGTCAGAGCCTCTCAATCCCGGGAGATCGGGAGTCTCTTTCTCTCGTTTGATCAGGTTGTATCCCCGAAGGGTTACGCCCTGACGTTGCCGTTTTGCTGTCAAGGACAGCTCGGCGGCATTCACCTCTTACAAGGCTTGCACTACCTTAGTAGGCGACAAAGATATAAGTACTTTGTTATTTGCCCTCTTCCCCTTCCTATGATTCCATTGGAGCCACTGGAAACCCATCACGTAGATAATGCTATCTCGTCAGGACATCCCTTCTCAAGGTCATGAAGAAAGCCCTCGCCGTATCTGTCCTGTAGTCGGGGTACGTCCATGGGAAGAACCTTGGTTCCGATCTTCTGAAGGTCATGGTCACCTCGGCAAAGATGCCCCGCCCGATATAGACCCTGTGGGGGAACTCCTTGGTGGTTGCCAGGACCACGTTGTGGGGTGTGACATAGCCGGGATCGATGTTCACCCGTCGCCTGCCATCCTGCACAAAATCCCCCTCTATCTGGTTTGTCAGGATCTTCAGCTCCGCCAGCCGCCCCCGGTCTGGGATGCCGGCGAAGGATATGAACCTCTTCAAGAGCCCTGGTCCCATCTCCCTTTCATAGTATCTTGTGAAGTCAAAGGGAAAAACAGGGGATTCCCTCCAAAGCCTGCCTATCTTTTCCTCCAGGGTGGCCCTGGCAGCTTCATACACCCTCTCGTCGCTGTACATGACCCCTGCAAAGGTCAGGGCCCTTCCCGAGGCTGGGCTTTGTGTCATGTTTTCAACATAGTTTTTCGACATTAAAAAGGATGGTATGTTTTGACCTGATTATTTGGAGGATGAGGCGATTCAGACATATCTAGACGAATGGGTGCCCTTGAGGATAAAGGAGTACAAAGAGACGGTCCCCAGGGGCCATGAAGAAGCCCGGCCTGCAAGGCTCTTAAGGCTCAAACCCGCCGGATTTCCCTTCAGGGACTTCCAGAAGGGCTACCCTGTAAATGTTGCCAACGACCGCCTCTTCGAGGTCTATGCCCGGGAACAGTGGATGGGGGTCACCGTGGCAAAGGGGGACTTCCTCTTCGACTCCAGGGTGGTGCCGGATTTCGCCTTCGAGGTCATAAAGACCCTTCCCCATGGTGAGGTCACCATCACCGATGAGACCATGGTCATCCTGGAAAAGGGAGAGCCAGGCAAGCCCCATGGGATCCGGTCCGACCTGCGCTTCACAGACATAATCGGCCACCAGAGGGTGAAGGACAAGTGCGCCCTGGTGGTAAAATACCTCGAGGACCCGGAAGCCTTCGGGGAATGGGCCCCCAAGAACGTCCTCTTCTTCGGTCCCCCAGGCACCGGCAAGACCATGACCGCCAAGGCCCTGGCCAACGAGACGGACTCCACCCTGTTCCTCATAAGGGCCACAGACCTCATCGGTGAGTTCGTAGGAGACGGGGCAAAGCGGATTCACGAGCTCTACCAGTCGGCCTTCGATGCCGCCCCCTCCATCGTGTTCATAGACGAGCTGGACGCCATCGGCCTGGACCGGTCCTACCAGTCCCTGAGGGGAGATGTTTCCGAGGTGGTCAACTCCCTTCTCTCAGAGCTGGACGGTGTTAAAGAGAACAAGGGGGTGGTGACCATTGCGGCCACCAACAACGTGGCCATCCTGGACAGGGCTCTCAGGAACAGGTTCGAGGAAGAGATGGAGTTCAAGCTCCCTGACAAAAAGGAGCGCCTGGAACTCCTGGAGCACTACATCAAAAAGCTCCCCTTGCCAGTCTCCGCAGACCTATCAAAATATGTCGCCGCCACCGATGGCCTCTCGGGCAGGGACATAAAGGACAAGCTGTTGAAGGTGGCCCTCCATGGCGCCCTTCTGGAAGGGGCGACAGAGATCACAGACGAGCACCTGGACGCCGCCCTGAAACAGATCCCCAGGGGATCCACGCCGCCCAAGGAGATGTTCAGTTAAATATAGCTGACATCCTCATCGGGGGTCTCCTCCAGATCCTCCTGGAAGAGGACCTCTTGATGGGGGGGAATCTCCCCTGTGTCTATTTCTTTTTCCAGGATGTCCCCCAGGGCATCCAGGATGGCCTTGACGGCCGGGGGATCGGGGAGCATTGGACTCTCCTCGAGGGGAACAGTCTGGCCGAAGAGGCCCACGCCAGGGATGCCCATCTCCCGCCCAAGACCCAGGACCAGGGCCGAAAAACCAAGGAAGGGCCCCACGTAAAAGACCCGGAGGCCCTTCTCCTTCATGGACTTCGCCATCCTGCCGTCGGTGGCGCAGAAGGATACCCGTCGCTCCTCCTCAAATGATAAGTCCTTGTAGACGAAGCCACCCAGGGTTATTATCCTGGAGATCCCCAGTTCTGCCAGGAATTCCACGGTCCTTGTGGCCACCGGATACTGGCCCAGGTTGTCAGGGTTGTAGCCCTTGACGATGATGTGGTTTTCATGGTGGTAGAAGTCCGCCCCGGCAAAGGTCACTTGGCCATCATCCTTCACAATGGCCCCGGGAAGGCCCGGGACCCCCGCATAGGGCAGCCCCTGGTAGACCACGGGGAAGGCCGTGGAGTAGAGGCTGGCGAAGTGCTCCGCATCCCATTCATCGATGAGATACTCTATGGCCGTGGAACCCACGGACCTCAGCCCCTGGGACCCCAGGATAACGGTGGGAGAGTCCACCTTCGGTCTCTTTTTCCAGTCTATCCAGGTCTTCATTGTGAAAAGATATAAAGATGAAAGGATATATCTCTATCGATGGCAAAGGCCAAGCTCACCACCACAATCTCAAAGGAAGAGAAAGAGGCCATACGACTCCTGATAGAGAAGGGGATGTTCGAGAGCTATTCGGATTTCGGCCGGCGGGCCGTGGCCCGGTTCCTGCGGGATATCGAGGAGTATGCCGAGAAGAAGGGTGTGGCCGTATCCATCCCCAAGGCCAAAAAAGACCCGGAGAAAAGGGAGGATAACGAAGAGGAAAAAAGGGTAAAGGATGCCGAGGACATCGCCCGCTTTGCCGACAGCCTTTTTTAAGATGTTACCAAAAGGATGGGTAGTATGATTAAGGAGTTCGTCCCCAAGTGGATTGCTTGGGAGGTCACCGGGCGTTGCAACCTGAACTGCATCCACTGCCGGGCCTCGGCGGCCATGGATGCCGAGGTGGGTCCCACCCTGGAGCAGGCTAGGGCCTTCCTGGATGACGTGAAGTCCTTCGCCGACCCGGTGGTTGTAGTTTCCGGCGGTGAACCTCTCCTGCGGGATGATGTCTTTGACATAATAAAGTACGGGACGGACCTCGGCCTGCGCATGTGCATGGCCACCAACGGGACCCTGGTCACAGACGAGGTGTGCGAGAAGTTGAAAGAGGCCGGCATCAAGATGGTCTCCCTTTCCCTGGATGGGTCCACGGCAGAGGTCCACGACAACTTCCGGGACCAGGAGGGGGCCTTCGACGGTGTTATGAAAGCGTCGGAACTCTTCAACAAGCACGGCATCCCCTTCCTGATAAATTCGTCCTTCACCAAGCGCAACCAGGACGAGATACCCAAGGTCTACGAGCTGGCCAAGAAGCTTGGCGCGACGGCCTGGTACATGTTCATGATAGTCCCCACGGGCCGCGGCAAGGAGATCATGGACGAGCTCATCTCCAAGGAGGACTACGAGAAGCTCCTGGAGTGGCACTACCAGATGGAGAAGGATGAACACGACATCCTGGTGCGCCCCACCTGCGCCCCCATGTACTACCGCATCTTCCGCCAGAAGGCCAGGGAGGAAGGTTTCGATTTCAAGCACCGCTCCCTCAAGTTCTCCACCGGCGGGTCCAAGGGGTGTCTCGCGGGCCAGCTCATCGCCCTGATAACTGCCACCGGGGAGGTCCAGCCCTGCTCCTATTTCCCCAAGAGCGCCGGCAACGTCTACAAGCAGTCCTTCAAGGAGATATGGGAGAACTCCGAGCTCCTGAAAGATTTGCGCGACTTTAAAAAATACAAGGGCAAGTGCGGCGAGTGCGAGTACATCTCGGTCTGCGGCGGATGCAGGGCCAGGGCGTATACGATGGACGGGGATTATCTCGGGGAGGAGCCGTTTTGTTCGTAT
>CAZHQS010000142.1:1206-4205 GCA_964534545.1 Candidatus Hydrothermarchaeota archaeon | reverse complement strand
TTTTCCTATTTCCTTCAAAATGGACACCGCCGAGATGGAGAAGAGGCAGGTTGTAGGCACGTGTATGCAAAAATAATAGAGTTAATTTTAAATATCTGAAAAAATAATAGACTTGTCATGCCCGACGCACTCATCAAAAGACAGCTCGAAGATGAGATACAGAGATACCTGGAAAGACGGGAGATCATAGGTATAAGGGGCGCGCGGCAGACCGGCAAGACGACCCTCATGAAGACCATCGAGAAAAACACGCAGGAGGACAGCGCCTTCATCAACCTGGACCTAATGGAATACAGGAGGGCGCTGGAAGAGGCCCCCATGGACCTGGTCAAGAGGTTCAAAAGGCCCGGGAAAAGGCTCGTCCTCCTCCTGGACGAGGTCCAAAGGGTCAGAGAGGCCGGCGAGAAACTCAAAATAATCTACGACGAGTTTCCGGACGTCAAGATGCTCATCTCCGGGTCCTCCTCGCTGGAGCTGAAAACGAACGTGCTGCCGCCCCTTGTGGGGAGGCTGCTTCTCTTCCAGCTGCACACCCTGGGCTTCGGGGAGTTTCTCGCGGCAAGGGACGAAAGGCTCGCCGCACTCTACAGAGAGAAACACGAAAGCCTCAAAGGCTTCCTGGAGGGGGACGGCGAGATCGCACCGCCCTCTTTCCAAGAGGAGTTCCTCGACCACTGGAAGGATTACGTGGTCTTCGGCGGCTATCCCGAGGTCGTCAAGGCAAAAGACAGGCAAGAAAGGATCGTGGTCCTGAAAAACATCTTCAACCTCTACCTTGAAAAGGACATAACAGCCTTTTTCAAGATCGAGGAGGCATCGATATTCCAGGATCTGGTAAGGCTTTTGGCCTTTAACATCTCCGGCCTGCTCTCGACCTCCTCCCTGGCCTCGGACCTCAATGCCAGCTACAGGAAGGTGGAGGGCTATCTGAACATACTCGAGCACACCTACATTGTGCATCTCCTGAAACCCTTCCACAGGAACCTGTCAACGGAGCTGAAGAAATCGCCCAAACCCTATTTCCTGGACCTTGGATTGAGAAACTGCGCCCTAGAGAACTTCACCCCCTTCGACAGCAGGACTGACAGAGGGCCTATTGCCGAGAATTTCATTCTGCGGGAACTCGTCTCAAGCTTCCCGGGATGGAGGCTCAACTACTGGCGCACGGCGGGGAAAGCAGAAGTGGACTTCGTGCTGAGAATGGATGAGAAAGTGGTCCCCGTGGAGGTTAAACTGAGCGGGGAAAGGCTTGGCAAAAGCTTCTACAGTTTCTTGAATGCATATGAGCCGGAAAAGGCCGTCATTGCGAATTTTAACAAATTTGGAAAACAGGTCGTAGGCAAAACTGCCATCTATTGGGTGCCCATATTTTATTTCTAGACTGACTAAATCGCGGCTGCCCCAAAACCACATCCTTCACATTCCGCTTTTGAGCGCTTGTTGGGCCGCCCACAACCATAAGCCCTTTGGATTTTTCTATCCTTCAAAATGGACATCGCCGAGATAGCCGGGCCGCCTTTAAAAATCCCTGTACACGTTATAATATTTCGCATTATATATGATAACGACATCCGTCAGGCTGCCCGAGGATCTGGCCAGGGAGATAGAGAAAGCGGCAAAGGAGGAAAAGGTCGACAAGGGCGCCATCCTGCGCAGGTTCGCCGATGCCGGCCTCAGGGAATACAAGCTCGAGAAGGCCCTCGATAAGTACCGGCAAGGCAGGGTATCCCTCTGGAAGGCCGCCGGCCTTGCAGGCATCTCCTACCGTGAGGCCCTGGAAGAGGCCAGAAAGCGCAACATCCCGTTCCAGTACAGGGAGGAGGACCTTGAAAGGGACATCGAGTGGGCCGTGCGTGAGTAATTCAGGCCCCCTTATACACCTCGCGAGCATCAACAGGCTCAACCTGCTCAAGGAGCTTTTCGGCACGGTAATCATCCCCAGACCTGTCAAAGAGGAGGTCGTAGACAGGGGCCAGGAGGCGGGTGCGGCCGATGCCTTCATAGTGGAAGAAGAGATAAAAAAGGGCTGGATCGAGGTCCGGCATCACAAAGGCAGCAAATCCGTGGCCGAGCGCGCCGGGATAGAGGCCGGAGAGGCTGCGGCGATAACGCTGGCCAAAAAGCTCGGTGCACCGGTGCTCCTCGACGACGCTTCCGCAAGGTCCTTCGCCATAGCATACGGCGTGGAGGTCGCCGGTTCCGTGGCGGTCATCTTGAAATCGGCAAGACATGACCTGATATCGAAAAGCGAGGCCCTAGACGCCCTTGACGACCTCGCCGAGGTCATGTGGCTGGGCCCGGGCGTGTACAGAAAGGCGAGGAAGGTCGTGGAGACCCTCTAACCAGGCCATTCAGAAATCCTCCCAGATGGTAAGGAATTTTTTAAAAAAGTAAGGAGAAATAAAAAAAATGCCGGAATCAAAGGTGACATCGAAGTTCCAGGTCACAATCCCCAAGGAGATAAGGAACATGTACGATCTCAAAGAGGGGGACCATCTCCTCTTCCTGCCCCATGGTGACAGGATAATCCTGGAGAAGAAACAGACCAGGAAGCTGACCGAGGCCCTGCCCCTGAAGATAAAGGTCGAAAAGGTTGAAGATGTCCACCTCTGGAGGGAGATGGCCAGAAAAGAGGCGAAAAAGCGGGTGGGATAGGTGGATGTATTCCTGGATTCCAATATATTCCTCCGGGCGATTCTGAAGGACGACAAAAAAAAAGCGAAGAACTGCCTGGGACTCCTGGATAAGGTGGACAATGGGGAGGTAGAAGCCGCCACCTCCGTCCTGGTCCTCAACGAGATCCTGTGGGTCATGGAAGGCTATAAGGTCAAAAGAAATGATATCGCCGAAAGGCTGGAGGCCATTGCCACCTCTAACGTGGAGGTCCTCGGGGCCGGAGACAGCAGTCTGGTCCTGGAATCCCTGGCCTACTATGAAGAGGCCGGGGTGGACTTCATAGACGCCCTGAATGCCTGCATCGCCAGGGAGAACAGAATCCC
>CAZHQS010000142.1:0-1106 GCA_964534545.1 Candidatus Hydrothermarchaeota archaeon | reverse complement strand
TAGAAATCTCAGGAGTCCAGGTATCCTATTACTTCATCTGCAAGACCAAGCTCTGGCTCTTCTCCCACAACACCACCCTGGAACAAAACTCGGACACCGTGGCCCTGGGGAGATTGATCCACCGGGACAGCTACCGAAGGGCCAGAAAAGAGGTCAGAATCGGCAGTATCAACATAGACTTTGTCAAAAAGGGAGAGGACCTCGTCCTCCATGAGGTAAAGAAATCAAAGAAGATGGAGGAGTCCCACCGCTACCAGCTCCTCTATTACCTGTACTACCTCAAGAACCTGGGGATAAAGGCCACAGGGATGATTGACTATCCCCTCCTGAGGAGAAATGAGACGGTGGCCCTTGATGAGGACGCCGAGGGGAAAATAGAGGGGATACTCGATGATATCCATCAAATAATTGCCCTTCCTGCCCCGCCAAAACCGGAAAAAAAGACCATCTGCAGGAAATGTAGCTATTTCGAGTTCTGCTGGGTGAGCTAGAATGAAGGTAAATTTCTATCTGACAAGGAACGGGGTACTGAAGAGGAAGGAAAACACTGTCTATTTCGCAGCCAAAGACACAAAGTTCGTCCTGCCCATAAACAAGATACACTCTATTTTCTGTTATGGGAGGATCACCCTGACCTCAGGGGTCGTCTCCTACCTGGCGAAACAGGGGATTACCATCCATTTCTTCAACTACTACGGCTACTATGAGGGTTCCTTCTACCCCAGGGAATCCCTGGTCTCCGGCGATGTGGTGGTGAAACAGGCAGAACACTATCTGGACCCTGTAAAAAGGATGAATATTGCAAGAGAGATTGTCAGGGCCAGTAGCTGGAACATCAGAAAGAACCTCTCTTATTATGGCATGGATGAAACAGCCGGCCAGATAATGGAATGGGAGGAGCGGATAAGCAAAACAGAGACCCCGTCCCAGCTTATGAATGTTGAAGGCAACATCAGGGGCCTCTACTACCAGTCCTTTGACGGGATACTCCCTGACAAATTCAGCTTCGAGAAACGGACCCGGCAGCCGCCGGAGAACATGGTAAATTCCCTGATATCCTTTGCCAACTCCCTTGTCTATTCAAATACCCTCTCGGAGATTTACAA
>CAZHQS010000141.1:0-4212 GCA_964534545.1 Candidatus Hydrothermarchaeota archaeon | reverse complement strand
TAAAAAAGTTGAGGTCAGCCCCCAGGGCGCCATTCAATCCGTGGCATAAACCAGGATGCCCTCGGCCTCCAAACGTCTCAATACCTGGACAATCTTGTCGATATCCTCTTGGGTCATCCGGGAGATCTCAAGAGCGTTAGCCTCCCGTTCGTGAAGGATCTTCAGTACTTCACCTTCAAGACTCAAGGTAGCCCCTCCATATTGCATTTTTAATAATAGCGAAACCTACCATAAGAAAGGATATCTAATAATATTGAACAAAAATTCAACCAGTAGCTTCACACGGTAGGTAAAACCCCTGCTCCAGTTCCTCTCCCTCCCCCGGGCTCCCAGCCTCCTTCGAGGCTATGGATAACTATTAGTTCTCCGGGCTATAAATCGGTTTGTGTGATACGGATAATCGCCATTGGAAGGCTCAAAGACCAGAACATCAGGGGCGCCTTCGAGGAGTATCTGAAAAGGATTCAGAGGTTCGCCAGACTGGAGGTCCAGGAGCTCAAGGACGAGGCAAGGATACCAGGGAAGCCTTCCAGAGGCACCGTCGTGGCCCTGGACGAGAGGGGGATGTCCCTGACGTCCCAGGAGCTGGCCGAATTTATCATGGAGAAATCCCTGGCCGGGGACCTCACCTTCATCATCGGCGGCCCCGATGGCCTCAAGGATGAGGTGAAGGCCCGGGCCGACCTTGTCCTCTCCCTGTCCAGGATGACCTTCACCAGCCAGATGACCCGGCTCATCCTGATCGAGCAGATCTACCGGGCCTTGACGATAATAAAGGGGGTGGGGTACCACAGGTGAAGCTGGGGGGAGGTCAAAGCTCCCCTATCTTCTTAGCGATGGCATCCCCCACCTCATTGTTCCTGGAGGTCCCGCCCAGGTCCGGGGTGAGAACCTTGCCTTCTTTTAATACCTCTATAGTGGCATTTTCGATGAGGTCAGCGGTCTCCTGCTCCCCCAGGGTCTCCAGCATGAGTCCCCCGGCTAAGATGGTGGCCATGGGGTTGGCCCTGCCCATGCCCTTGTACTTGGGGGCCGAGCCATGGATGGGCTCAAACATGCTGATGCCCTCGGGGTTTATGTTGCCCCCCGGGGCCAGGCCCATGCCCCCCTGGATCATGGCCCCCAGGTCGGTGATGATGTCCCCGAACATGTTGGGGGTCACAACCACCTGGTACCACTCGGGCTGCTTGACGAACCACATGGTGATGGCGTCCACGAAGTTGAACTCGGTTTCCATGTCGGGATAATCCTTTGCCACCTCCTCGAAGACCTCCCTCCAGAGACCATAGACATGGGTCAGGACGTTGGCCTTGTCCACTGAGGTCACCCGGTTCATCCCCTTCCTCTTGGCCAGCTCGAAGGCGTACTTCATGACTCTCCTTGCCCCTTCCTTCGATATCACCCCTATCTGGTATGCCGCCTCGTTCTCCCTGTCCTGGGTGATGTCTATGTCGAACTTGATTTCGTAGAGCTCCCTTTTCAGCTCCAGGATGGATTTAGCGGTCTTGCCACTGAACCGGTCGCCGAGGCCCACATAGAAGTCCTCGGTATTTTCTCTCACCACATAGAAGTTCACGTCCTCTGGTCCCTTGCCCTTCAGCGGGCACTCCACCCCGGGGTAGAGTTTTATGGGTCTGAGGTTGATGTACTGGTCGAAGTAGAAGCGCATGGCCAGGAGGAGCTCCTTTTCCAGGATGCCGGGCTTCACCCTGGGGTCCCCTACTGCGCCGAGGAAAATGGAATCACCCTTCTCCATCTCCTTCAGGGCCTCCACGGGCAGTATCTCCCCGGTCTCCAGGTAGTGTTCTGCCCCGTAGGGATAGTGTTTCCACCTAAACCTGACGCCGGTGACATCCCCGGCGGCCTCCAGGACCTTTATGCCCTCCTCGATGATCTCCGGACCGATACCGTCCCCTGGTATGACTGAAATCCTGTACATGACATTCACCGGATTTAGATTAATAGCCGATTATAAAAAGTTTTAGGACTCCTCCAGCCCGGCCATCCCTGCAAAGTACCTGTGGAGCCTCAAATCCCTGGTCAGCTCCGGATGGAAGGTGGCCACAAGCAGCCTGCCCTGCCTCAGGAGGACCGGGTTGCCATTCTGTCGGGCCAGGACCTCCACACCCTTTCCCACCTCCCTGATGATGGGGGCCCTGATGAAGACGGCGTGGTAGGCTCTCTCCCCCAGGACCGGAATATCCAGGTCAACCTCGAAACTCTCCACCTGGCGGCCGTAGGCGTTGCGCTCGATGCTCATGTCGAAGAGACACAGGTGGGGTTTCTCGCCAACCACCTCCTTTGCCAGGAGTATGGCCCCGGCGCAGGTCCCGAAGACCGCCATCTTCTTATTGTCCTTTATGGCGGTGTCAATGCCGTACCTCACCATGAGTTTGCCCATAGTGGTGCTCTCCCCCCCTGGTATCACAAGACCGTCCAAGGTCTCGATTTCCCAGGCCTTTTTGACCTCTTTGACCACAGCACCCGGGGCCGCCTTCTTCAGAATCTTCAGGTGCTCTATCACGTCGCCCTGGAGGGCCAGCACACCGATTTCCATGGTTTTCCGGTTCATGTGCCGAGTTCAGCCTCTATGATCTGCTTGAAGACCTTATAGGGCTGGGCCCCGGAGACCAGCTGGCCGTTGATGAAATATGCCGGGGTGCCTGAAACCCCTGCGGCCTGACCGTCCTGCATATCCTTCTGGACCTCGGCAGCGTACTTCCCGGAATCCAGGCAGGAATTGAACTGGTCGGTATCCAGGCCCAGGTCGGCCGCATATCCCTTCAGGTCATCCACCGCCAGGGCATCCTGGTTCTCGAAGAGGATGTTATGGTAGTCCCAGAATTTGCCCTGCTCATCGGCGCACTCTGCCGCCTCAGCAGCCTTCTGGGCCTTGTCGTGGAAGGAGAGGGGGAAGTCCCGGAAGACCAGTTTCACCTTGCCGGTCTCCACGTAGTCCTTGATGATGTTCGGGACTGCCGGCTCCCAGGTGGGGTCCCGGGCCTTGAAGTTCGATATCAGTCCATCATTGGTACCCATCGCCGCACCGCAGTAGGGGCACTGGAAGTCAGAGAACTCGATGATGGTGACCGGGGCATCGGGGTCCCCGAGGAAGGGGTCGTCGTCGGCCGTGGGGGTGGACGGCTTGGGTTCTTCCTGGGGGGGAGACGGGACCTCCAGGGTCTCGCTGGTGTTGAGGGGGGGCTGGACGAAGAGGCTCTCCCCATCCCTAGTGACAAAGACAGGGGTGGAGTCCAGGAGCTGGCCGTTTTTCCGGATCTCCAGCATAATCCGGACCATGTTCTCTCCGTATTCCGACACACTGGTGATGTTCCCCTGGATACCCTGGGGCTCCAGGAAATTAGTGCTTATATATTCCAAGGTCCGGGAGGCCACTTCGTTCATATCAAAATTATCTTCATTGACCCCCACCTGCGGGACCTCCTCTGTAACCCCTACCTCCCCGGGCGGCTCATAGACCGCCAGGGCGGCCAGGCTTCCTATGAAAAGCCCTAGGAACAGACCGATGAATAGGGAGGGTGAATCAAGGCCAGCCACTTTGATTAACCCCTTTTAGACACCCCGGGTCTGGAGCAGCTCCTCGGGCTTGAGGGACTTGGTGTCGATGCCCTTCATGGCGGCGCCGATGCCCCTGGAGACCTCACCGATGAGCTTGAAGTCCATGTAGTGGGTGGTAGCCTGGACGATGGCGTCGGCCCGGGCGGCGGGGTCCTCGGACTTGAAGATGCCGGAACCCACGAAGACACCCTCGGCCCCCAGCTGCATCATCAGCGATGCGTCGGCCGGGGTGGCGATGCCGCCGGCGGCGAAGTTCACCACAGGTAACCTGCCCTTCTTGGCGACCCACTTCACCAGGTCGAAGGGGGCGCCCATCTCCTTGGCCGCGGTCATCAGCTCCTCTTCGGCCAGACCCTTGAGGCGCCTGATCTCCCCCATGACCAGCCTCATGTGACGCACGGCCTCCACGATGTCCCCTGAACCTGCCTCACCCTTGGTGCGGATCATGGCCGCACCCTCGCCTATTCGTCTCAGGGCCTCTCCCAGGTTCCTGGCACCGCAGACGAAGGGGACGTCGAAGAGGTGCTTGTCTATGTGGTTGTGCTCGTCGGCCATGGTCAGGACCTCGCTTTCATCGATGAAGTCCACCCCCATGGCCTGGAGGACCTGGGCCTCGGCGAAGTGGCCTATCCT
>CAZHQS010000140.1:0-4266 GCA_964534545.1 Candidatus Hydrothermarchaeota archaeon | reverse complement strand
CATGGATAGAAGGGATTACGTTTTATGTCATTGAACAGGCAAAGAAGGGCATGAACCTGCCCGAAGAGGTTCGTATATTTGATACCACCCTGCGTGACGGGGAGCAGACCCCCGGGGTCTCGTTGACCACCAAACAAAAGCTGATTCTTGCCCGCCAGCTCGACAAGCTGGGTGTGGACATCATCGAGGCCGGTTTCCCCATCTCCTCCAAGGGGGAGAAGAGGGCAGTCACAGAGATCGCCCGGGCCGGGCTGGACACCACGGTCTGCGGCCTGGCCAGGGTGCTGACACCCGACCTGGATGCCAGTCTGGACTGCGAAGTGGACATGGTCCATACCTTTGTCTCCACCTCGGACATCCAGATAAAACATACCATCAAGAAGTCCAAGGACCAGGTGGTGGAGCTGGCGGTCAAGGCCGTGGAGTACGTCAAGGACCATGGAGTGGAGTGCCTCTTCTCGGCCATGGACGCCACCAGGACAGACATGGACTACCTGATCCGAATCTATAAGGCCGTGGAGGAGGCCGGGGCCGATATCATCAACATCCCTGACACCGTAGGTGTGATGATGCCCCCCGCCATGAGACAGCTGACCCAGGAGATATACGATGCCGTGAAGATCCCCATCGATGTCCACTGCCACAACGACTTCGGTCTGGCGGTCCCCAACAGCCTCGCTGCCGTCGAAGCCGGCGCGAGGGAGGTCCAGTGCACGGTAAACGGCCTGGGGGAGCGGGCGGGCAACGCCGACATGGAAGAGATCGTCATGAGCCTGGTCTCCATCTACGGGGTCAAGACGAATATCAAGACGGAATACCTCTTCGAGACCTCCAAACTGGTGGAGAAGATGACCGGCATCAGGATGCCCCCCAACTTCCCCATCGTGGGGGAGAACGCCTTCTCCCACGAGTCCGGCATCCATACCCACGGCGTCCTGGAGGACAGCGAGACCTTCGAGCCCGGGGTCATGACCCCGGAGATGGTAGGCCACCGCCGCAGGATAGTCTCGGGCAAGCACGCCGGGACCCACGGGGTGGACGCCATGCTCAAGGAGATGGGCCTTTCGGTCTCCAGGGAGCAGGTCAGGGAGATCACCATGAGGGTCAAGGACCTGGGGGACAAGGGAAAAAGGGTCACCGATGCCGACCTCCAGGCCATCGCCGAGGCGGTCCTGGGTCAGATGGACAAGAAGAAGGTGACGGTTGTCCTGGACGAGTTCACGGTGATGACCGGCAACACCATCACCCCCACGGCCTCGGTGAAGCTCCGCTTCAAGGGCAAGGAGATGACAGGCGCCCAGACGGGAGTGGGCCCGGTGGACGCCTCCCTGAAGGCCGTCACCAGCGTCCTGAAGGATATAAAGGACATAAAACTCACCGAGTACCGCCTGGAGGCCATAACCGGGGGCTCCGACGCCCTGGCCGAGGTCATGGTCAAGCTGGAGGACCAGGAGGGCAACATAGCCACCGCCCGGGCGGCCCGGGAGGATATAGTGAACGCCTCTGTTGAGGCCATGGTCCTGGGCATCAACCGGATCTTCATGAGCCGGGAGATGAAGGACTGAGAAGCAATCACGATTGGTAGTAGTACTCGCCCCGCTCCTTCTGGTCCCTGTCCTTCTGGCTGCCGGGCTTGTTGGCCCTGGGCCGGCCGGTCTCCGGATCCCTGCGGAAGGTGACACCCATGGTCTTCAGGAAGGTGTTCATCCCGTCCTTCTTCCCCATGGGCTGGGTGGACCTGCCCCTGACCCCCGGGGTTCCCGAGAAGACCATGAGGCGGTCCGAGAGGTAGTCCGTGAAGAGGATGTCGTGGTCCACCACGATGCCGGTGACCTCCCTTTTTTCGATGTAGCGGCGCAGCATCTTGGCGGTGTTGAGCCTCTGCTCCACGTCCAGGTAGGCCGAGGGCTCGTCCAGGAGGTATATCTGGGCGTCCCTGGCCAGGCAGGCCGCTATGGCCACCCGCTGGAGCTCCCCCCCGCTTAAGGACTGGATGTCCTGGGCGAAGATATCCTCCAGCTCCAGGGGGCGCAGGACCTCCATGTGAAAGAACTGGGGGTCCACCTCCTTGACCCTGTTGAGGAGCATGAGGACCGTCTCCGATGCCTCGGGCTTGATGTACTGGGGCTTGTAGGAGACCTTGACGGTGGCGTCGATGGCGCCTTTATCGGGCGCCATGACGCCGGCCAGCATCTTGGCAAAGGTGGTCTTGCCGGTGGCGTTGGGACCCAGGACCCCGATGACCTCGCTTTTGTTGATCTCCCCCCCCTCCACCTCCAGGGAGAAACCCCCCAGGGACTTCCTCATGCTGGAGAAGCTCATGAGGGGGTGCTCATCCCAGCCCTGGGATGGGGGCCTCACCTCAAAGGTTACCGGCTCTGTCCTGAACCTGATGTTCTCCCCCTTGAGATAGCCCCCCAGATAGGCGTTGATCCCAACCCGGGTGGTCCTGGGCTGGCTCACGATGCCGTAGGCCCCCTTGCGGCCGTACATCATGGTGACATAGTCCGCCAGGTAGTCCATGACGATGAGGTCGTGCTCCACCACCAGGACCCTGTGCCTCTCTGCCAGGTCCCGTATGGTCCTGGCCACCTTGAGCCTCTGGCCCACGTCCAGGTAGCTGGAGGGCTCGTCGAAAATGTAGAAGTCCCCGTCCCGGAGGAGGGCGGCGGCCATGGCCAGGCGCTGGAGCTCCCCGCCGGAGATGTCCCTGATGTCCCTTTTCAGGAACTCGGAGAGCTCGAGCTTCTCCGCCCACTCGTCCACCTTTCCGGTCTCGTCGGCCTTCTCCAGAAGCCCCCCAACGGTGCCCTTGATCACCTTGGGGAGGGAGTCCACGTACTGGGGTTTGTGGACCGCCCGGATGTCCCCGTTGTAGAGGTCCCTGAAATAGTCGAAGAGGTGGGTCCCCCGGAAAAAGTCCAGGACGGCATCCCTGTCGGCCTCCCCTTCGCAGTCACCTAGATTCGGGACGATTTCCCCGGCCAGTATCCTGACGATGGTGGTCTTGCCGATGCCGTTCTGACCCACAAGGCCCGTCACCGCCTCCTTGGCGGGGTGGGGCAGCCGGTAGAGCCTGAAGGCATTCGTTCCGTACTGGTGGACCAGGTCGGTGGAGAGCTCGTCGGCCAGGCCCACGATGGAGATGGCGCCGTAGGGGCACTTCTTGGGACATATCCCGCAACCGGTGCAGAGCTCCTCGGAGATGATGGGTTTTCCGGTCTCCTCGGACATGACGATGGTCTCGTCCCCTATCCTGACCCCTGGGCAGTACTTGATGCACTCGAGGGTGCAGGTCCTGGGCTGGCACTTGTCCTGGTCTATAACTGCTATTCTCATGGTAACTCCTTTATGTTGTCAATAGGGAATTAAGTTGCTATGGAAAGGAAATCCCTTGCCTTATTAATCTTATTGACGTCCTCTTTATACTGGTTCCTCAGCGCTCCCCTGCTGGTCTGCGTAAGCTTCGACGTGGAGAGGGACCCCCCGGCCATAAACCGGGGACAGGTGGGTTTCAAGGGAGTGGAGGCGATTCCAGGGCTGCTGGAGGTCCTGGACAGCCACGGGGTTGAGGCCACCTTCTTTGTCACCGGCCGGGTGGCGCAGCTCTATCCAGGGACCCTCCGAGCCATTACTGAAAGGGGCCACGAGGTGGCCGTCCACGGCGGCTACTACCACGACGAGCCCCTCTGGGAGCTGCCGGTTCAGGGACAGGCAACCCTGATAAATGCCACCACAGCCTCCATCGAAGCTGTCACCGGTATAAAGCCGAAGGGGTACAGGGCACCCGGCCACAGGATCACCCCAGCAACCATGGCGGCCCTGGAGAGTCTGGGCTTTGTCTATGATTCCAGTGTGGTGCCCTCCCTGGCAGGCAGTTTTTTGTACGGCCACCCATTTTATTCCCCTGAAGGGCCATATTACCCTGACCATCAGGACATATTCTCTCCCGGGGAGATGACCGTCCTGGAAATCCCCATAACCCCGGTATTCCTCAACGGCAACCTGGACTCCCTTCTGGCCTACCAGGGGGAGGCGCTGACGGGATTTGAGCTTTTTGCCAAGGCAGTGGAGTGCAGGATGAAGAGGCGCCCCCTGGTCATATACCTCCATCCGGGCCACATGGTTGATCTGCCCAATGAGCCCAGTAACTACCGTACAGGAAACCATATCCTCCATGGCTTGGACAGGATGCTGGTTTTGCTGGACATCATGGGAGCGGAGTACGCCCCCCTGGAGGAGGTGGCAGGGGGAAAGAAATTTTAA
>CAZHQS010000139.1:0-4294 GCA_964534545.1 Candidatus Hydrothermarchaeota archaeon | reverse complement strand
GCGCTTCATCTTGTAATAGTTGGTCGTTGAAATCAACGCGGAAAGGCCCACCAGCCACTGGTTGGAGACCCTGATGCTGTCGGTCACGAGCTTGTTCAGGGTAGGGTTGGTCTTCTTGAAGCCAGCGGCATAGTCCCCCAGACCGTAGACCGTCAGGTGTCCCACTCCGGCCATGATGCCGCCGAAAGCCCCCACCGTGGAGAACACCCATCCCACCCAGATGGCCCACAAAAAGGCCAGGGCCAGGTTGATTCTCGGGGCCCCGGGGATGTCCAGGAAACCAGGGTCCTTGGCCATCCCCACACCGCCCCCGGCCACCGCCTGCTCCACCTTCTCCGGCATGGCGGCAAAGACCGCCCCGGTGACCAATAAGAGGGCAACCATCACAACTATCAAAAACCTCTTCATGAATCCACCACCTCTCTTATAATCTCCTTTATCCTATCTGAATCCAGTTCGTCTATGATCTCGTCCATACTCGGGTCCTCGGCCACGATCCTTCCATCAATGACCAGTGCCGGGGCAGCCTTTACCCCCCGCTCTTCGGCCTCTTTTCCCGGAAAATCATATAACTTCAGTTCCGCACCCTCGCTTTCCTTCACCGCCCTCATGGCATAGGCAGTAAGGGCGTTGCACCGCCCCCCTATGGGGTTGTTCCTGAATACCTCGACTAAAACCACTTTGTTTCCTCCTATTTTCTTTTAAGGAGACTTATCACCTGGATCTCGTCAGGGACCTGGCCGTCGATCCTGCCCCTCACGGTCACCATGGTGGGCGAGCCCATTATTCCATAGTCTTCGGCGAGCTCCGGGAATTCATCCAGGGATATGACCTCGACCCGGATGTGCGGGTTCTCGACGGCCAGACCGTAGAGGAGTTCGGCGGCCTCCGGGCACGCGGGGCAGTCTGGGGTCACGAAGAGGAGGAGCCTTCCCTCAACCGCTCGCACATCCTCCGCCAGGGACTCGTCTATGCTGGATTTACCGGAAGAGACCATGATGATGCCCTCCACAAAAGGCAGAAACTCGTATTTTTCCGGAAGGCCGTAGAATATGATGTTCTCGGCGAGCTTGATGGCAGGGAGGCGCTCGATGCCCGGTGGGGGCCCGACAACAGTCACCACCTCCAGCCGGATCCTCTTGCTCAACGAGGCGAGGTTTCTCAAGATCTCGACCGCCTCTTCTGAGGCCTGGCCGTCGTCCACGAAGAGGCCGATCTCCACATCCTCCACCAGCCCCTCCTTTAATCTATCTTTTAGCTTCCTGCTGCGGTAGTCCAAGGTGCGCCTCCTTAGAAGGACAGGACCATGTCCGCCGGGATCATGAGGTCTGTGTAGAAGGTATCGGGGTCGGCGATGGCTACCCCATCGATGAAATCCTCGTCCTTGAACTCGAAGATGTCCTTGTTCAAGGGGCAGGCCAGAAGCAGCGCCCCCTCCATCTCCAGCATGGTCAGCATGTCCTCGGGGAGGGGCAGGTTCATCTCGTCCATCTTGTCCATGACCTTCTTCTGGACCTCCTCCGGCTGGTCTGGCAGGCACTTCAGGTCGTTTATCTTCTCCTTGTGGACCACGTTTATCCCCCTGGACCCGAAGAAGACCGTGACGTCCGCCCCGGCCCTCTGGAGGGAGAGGGCGGTCATGAGGCCGTTGAAGACCTGGCACAGCTCGTCGTGGAAGAGGAGAATGGTTGCCTTCTTCTTTTCCATCTATCTCACCACCGCAATATTTATATACATATGAACATATTATCATATAATAGGATATAAATCTTTCCATGAAGGGATCAAGATGATAGGCGAAGAGAACAAGAACGGAGTGCGCTCCAAGATATTCCAGGCCCTGGGCAACCCCGTCAGGCTGAAGATAGTGGAGCAGCTTCTGGCCGGGGACAAGACCGTGACCCAGCTGGTGGAGGCCCTGGGGGCCGAGCAGTCCGCTGTCTCCCATGCCCTGAAGACCCTGAAGGGATGCGGGATAGTCAGCTCCACCAGGGAGGGCAAGAACAACATATATTCCATCCGGGACCCCCGGATAGTGGAGATCCTGGCCATCTCCGACGAGATCCTGGCAGACATCGCCGCAGACCTGACCAAGTGCGTTTGTGATTAAAAGTGAGGTGAAAGGATGAACATAGGAATTCTACTAACGGAAGGACCCTTCCAGACCCAGCACTGGGAGACGGCCTCAGGAATCGCCAGGGCCGCCCTGAAAAAAGGCCACCAGGTGGAGATGTTCCTGTTCCTGGACGGTGTCTACAATGCCCTTTCCACCCAGGCCATGCCCGAGGCAGAGGCCCAGCCGGTGGACAGCTTCAGGGAGATTTTGGACCTGGGGGGAAAGATTGTGGCCTGCGGGGTATGTATTGCCGCCCGGGGCCTTGAGGGCGGGAAGAACTTTATCGAAGGAGTAGAGGTAGGGGGACTCCCCCAGCTCTCGGAGATAATCGACCGCTGCGACAGGTTCGTGTCCTTTTGAGGTGAGATGATGAAGAAGGTAGTGATAACCTACAGCCGTCCGCCCTACGGCACCGCCCACTTCACAGAAGGCCTGAGGCTGGCATCCGGGATGGGCTTCGACGAACACGAGGCAAAACTCGTGTTTCTGGAGGAGGGGGCCTATTGTGCTATAAAGGGCGTGGACAAGGCCCCGGCAGAGCAGTTCCTGGACACCATCGCCGAGTTTGGCTACCCCTTCTATGTGGAGAGGGAGTCCCTTCAAGAGAATGGGATAGACGAGACAGAAGTGGACCCCATGTTCAAGGTGGTATCCAGGGAGGAGGTGGCCGAGATGCTCCGGGAATCTGACATCCACCTGGGGGTGTGATGATGCTCTACATACTGAAAGGACCTTCTGGGAGAACTGGAATTGACCTGGCCCTCATGGACGGGGACGCCAAGGTGGTCCTCATAGAGGATGGGGTCTATCTCGACGTTAGCCCCCTTAAAGGAAAGGCGAAGCTCTATGCCCTGGAAAAAGACGTGGAGAAGCGGGGGCTTTCGGATAAACTCGTGGGCGTGGAACTCATAGATTACGAGGGCCTGGTTGACCTGATAGAAGGGGACCGGGTGGCGAATTTCTGAGGGTCCCCTGCCGGAATGGACGACCAGGAGCTTCACCAGAAGGTCCTCAAAAAACTTGATGGAGCCAAAAACCTCCTGGACATAGGCTGCGGCGACGGGAGGCTGGACGTATTCCTGGCAAAGGAGGCCGGGATAAGGATAACGGGCCTGGACATATCCCCTGAAGGCTTCGGCCACGCAAAGAAAAGGGCCATGGCAAAAGGTGTCGAGGCCCTGGTGACCTGTATCAAGGGGGATCTCTATGACATGGCCTTCGCCGGGGATAATGAGTTTGATGCCGTCTCCCTGATACATACCCTCCACCATGTCGAGGACCCGGTAGCAGGCTTGAAGGAGGCCAGGAGGTCCTGAGACCGAAGGGGACGGTCCTCATCGTGGAGTGTATCGCCGAGGATGAGGGGGGCGTGGTCTGCTGCGCCTTTAATAAGCCCATGGTCCTGATGGCACTGCACAGAGCAGGTTTTTGGAACGTGAAGTCAGAGGCCCTTGGGGAACACGAGGGTCACGAATACGCCCTCTTTGCGGCCAGGAAATAGGGGGTCCCTCATCTTTTCGACACCGACACCAGAATCCCTCCCGCCTCATAGACCCGGATATCCCTGAACCCGACTTTCCCGAGGACCGACTCGAATTCAGCCCTTGTCATTCCGGGGTGCTCCTTGAACCCGCTTATCTCCACAAAGTACCTCTCGGCCCAGAGGTTGTCGGTCTTTTCTATCTCCAGGGCCACCAGGGTCCCGTCCTCCTTCAGGGCTTCTTTAAGGCGGGAAAGGTAGTAGGCCGCATCGGTTTCCACCCGCCTCATGACGGTCCCCACCCCGATGAGGGAGATGATCTTGTCGTAATGGCCCGCATCCATGTTCTCCAGGTCGAAATGGTAGGTGACATCTGCCCCTTTCAGCCACTCCTTCGTCAGATCGGCGTCGAGGGTGCAGAGGATTCTCTCCCCCCTTTTTATGCTGGTGACGTCGTTTACCACGTCGATGAAACGCTTGATGTAGAAGCTCCAGTCGCAGCATGTAAGCCTTGTCCAGGTGCTGAGGGTCGCCTCCAGGTCCTCTTCCCCCTTCCCGGTCAGGCGGTAGACCTTCTTCCTGGCCGCACCAGTCCTCTCGATCTCATGGGCTATCAGGCCCTTTCCCTGGAGGACGTGGAGGGCCGGGTAGATGGTCCCGGCACTCTTCAGGCCCAGTTCTTCCATGAGTTCCGTGCC
>CAZHQS010000138.1:0-4299 GCA_964534545.1 Candidatus Hydrothermarchaeota archaeon | reverse complement strand
TTTTCACCACCTCTGCCGTGAAGCCCTCTGTCCTGTGATTTCCCCCCGCATCCGGGGTCAGAATCCCTGCCCGACAGGTCTCCCTCACTGCATCTTCAATCCGTTCCTTCTCCCTGCGGTACCCCAGGTACTCCAGCATCATGGCCCCGGAAAGTATCATGGCCGCAGGGTTGGCCGTCCCCTTCCCTGCAATATCCGGCGCCGCCCCGTGGACGGGCTCGAAGAGGGCATGCTCATCGCCCAGGTTGGCCGAAGGCGAGAAACCCAGGCCCCCGGTCAGGCCCGCCAGCTCGTCGGAGAGGATGTCCCCGTAGAGGTTGGAGGTCACCAGGACATCGAACCGCCCTGGGTCGGCCACCAGGTGCAGGGCGGCGGCATCCACCAGCTCCTCGGTGGCTTCGATGGGGTACCCCTCCGCCACCTCAAAGAAGATTCCCCGGAAGAACCTGTCGGATTTCAGGACATTGGCCTTGTGGAGACAGGTCACCTTCTTTCGCCCCTCCCTCAGGGCATATTCGAAGGCAAAACGCACGACCCGCTCCGTGGCCCTCCGGGTAATTACCCGCTCTGTCACCGCCCTATCTTCTTCAACTCGCTCCTTGCCGGAATAGAGCCCTTCTGTGTTCTCCCTCACCAGCACGATATCCAGGTCCCGCACGCACCTGCCGGTATAGCACCTGAAGGGCCGGAGGTTGGCGTAGAGGTCCAGGGCCTTCCGCAGTTCCACCACCGGGGAGGCGTAGCCGGTGAGGTCCCCTGGACTCTGCACCGCCCCTACGAGGCAGGCATCGCTTTCCCTGACGGCCTCCAGGGTCTCCCCGGGCAGGAAGGTCCCGTGCTTTTTAAAGCAGCTCAAGCCGGCCTCGGCATGGACGTACTCAAACTCCAGCCCGGTGGCCTTTAATACCTCCAAGCAGGACTCCATGACCTCAGGACCGATACCGTCCCCTGGGATCACGCAGATCCTATCCATTTTTCCTCCGGTAGCGGTTCAGGAGCCCGCCGCTTTCAAGGATTTCCATGATAAACTCGGGGTATGGCCCAATCTCATAGACCTCGCCTTTTGTCCTGTTTTCTATCCTTCCGGCCCTGATATCCACCGCAAGGTCGTCCCCATCTTCCACGGCACCGGCATCGGCACACTCCACCACCGGCAGGCCAACGTTTATGGCGTTGCGGAAGAATATCCGGGCAAAGGACTCTGCCACGATACACGCCACCCCGGCGGCCTTCAGGGCCAGGGGGGCCTGCTCCCTGGAGGACCCGCACCCGAAGTTCCGGCCCGCAACGATGATGCGCCCCTCGAGGTCCGCCGGGTCCAGCCCCAGGGGCTCGAAGACGTGGGTAGTAAGGGATGTCAGGTCTGCCGTGCGCAGGTACCGGCCCGGGATGATGACATCGGTATCCACATGGTCCCCCATCTTCAACACCCTGCCCTCAACCCGCATCACAGATACCTCCTGGGGTCCGCTATCCTCCCCTCTACCGCCGTGGCTGCGGCGGTGGCCGGAGAGCCCAAGTATATCCTGGCCTTCGGGGATCCCTGCCTGCCTTTGAAGTTCCTGCTGGAGGTGGAAAAGGCCGTCTCCCCATCCCCCAGGACCCCCTGGTGCTGGCCAAGACAGGGACCGCAGCCGGGCGGGAGGATGACGCATCCTGAGGCCATAAGGGAGCTGATGATTCCCGCCTTAGATGCCTCCAAGAGGACTCTCCTGGATGCCGGGGCCACCAGGGTCCTGGCCCTGACGGTCCTCCCCCGGAGGATTCTCTCCGCTGCCATCAAATCCTCCAAACGCCCGTTGGTGCAGGACCCGATGAAGACCTGGTCCACCTCTGTGCCCTCCACCTCCTCCACCGGCCTTACCTGATCCACCCGGTGGGGGACGGCCACCTGGGGGGACGGCGGGGGCTCGAAGGCCAGCTCCTCTGAGTACTCGGCATCTCTGGCCGGCCAGAGCTGGGAAGTTCCGACTCCCCTCCCTTCCATGAAGGCAACCGTTTTCTCATCCGCCGGGACCAAGGCGGTCTTGGCCCCCATCTCGGCGGCCATGTTGCAGAAGGTCATCCTGCCGGGGATATCCAGGTCCATAACAGTACCGCCATGGAACTCCACCGCCTTATAATTGGCGCCGTCGAGCCCAACTTGGGCGATGATAGAGAGAACCAGGTCCTTTGGGAAAACGCCTGGTCCAGGCTCCCCCTCCACCGTGACCTTGATGCTCTCCGGAACCTTCAGCCACACCTCCCCCGAGGCCAGGAGCACCGCCATGTCGCTGGCCCCCATGCCGGCGGCAAAGGCCCCTAAGGCCCCGGCCGTGAGGGTATGGGAATCACCCCCTACCACGACATCCCCGGGGCGGACAAACTCCTCGGCCATGACCTGGTGGCAGATGCCACAGCCGCAGTCAAAGAAGTTTTCGATTCCAAATCTTCGCACCATCTCCCGCACATAGTCCTGGAGCCCTGCGGTCTCGGGAGAGTTGGCGGGACAGATGTGGTCAAAGACCACCACCACCTTTTCGGGATGCACTATCCTATCCGATATCTCCTCCAGGTGCCGGAAGGCCAGAAAGCCCCCGTCGTGGAGGAGGCTCCAGTCCGGCTCGATGGATATGAATTCCCCGGGGACCACCGGCCTGCCGGCCTTCCTTGCCAGGATCTTCTCTGCCAGGGTAGCCATCCTTCTAACCCCTCTCAGGCACGGATTTCAAAGGGGACCCGCAGACTCCGCACACCTCTTCCCCGTAATCCGCGGGGTATCTCCTCCTGCACCCCCGGCAGACCAGACGCCATCTGAAGACCCGGCCGATGCCCCGCTCCGCCAAGGGGGTATATTCAATGCCCAAAATGGAGGCCAGGTTCTGGATATCGAAGTCGTCTGTGAGGATTACAGGCTCGTCCCCTGCCTCTTTTTTCTCCAAGGCCAGGGCCAGAAGGTCCAGGTCAGTCTCGGAGAGGTGCCTCGAATCCCCGGACTCCCCAGCCCGCTCCCTCACCCTGGCGAGGGCATCCTCCCCCGGCCTTTCCACCCGGAGGTGCCCCTGCTCCACCGCCAGCTCCAGCTTGAGCCTTTCGACCTCGTTGGTGACCTCCCTGATGACCCCCTCAACAGTCAGGTATCCGTACCCCTCCTCCAGGGGGATAAACCCGGGGATAACGGCAGAGGTATCCAGGAGGAAGAGCTTCACGCCCCCAGCCTCTCCCGCAGCTTCCTGAAGAAGCCGCCCTTTTCAAACTTCAAAATATGAACCCTGTGGGGCGAGCGCCTTATAATCGCCTCCCCGCCCTCAGGCAGGCTGCTGTGTCTCTGGCCGTCCAGGACCACGGTGGCACCCCTGCGCCTGTCCAGCACCTTGACCCTTATTTCGGCGGTATCTGGAATAACCAAAGGCCTTGAGGTGAGCTTGAAGGGGGAGATGAAGGATATCACAAAGGCCCTGACAGAGGGCGATACAATGGGCCCCCCTGCGGACATGGAATAGGCCGTGGAGCCTGTGGGGGTGGAGACGATTACCCCGTCGGCCCTGACCTCCTGGGCCACCTGGCCGTCCACTGTTATCCTGTACCAGAGCATGCGGACCGGGGTGGAGGTCATGACCACCGCTTCGTTTAGGGCCTCCCCCACCTCATCTCCATTCACGCTGACGGAGAGCTTGGTTCTCTCCAGGATACGGTATTCGCCCTTGAGGACCCTGTGAAGGTACTCCTGCCAGTTGTCAGAGGTTACCTCTGTCAGGAACCCCACCGTTCCGATGTTTATTCCCAGGAGGGGGATTTCCCGGCCTTTGAGGAAGTCGGCGGCCTTGAGGAGGGTTCCGTCACCCCCAAGGGATATCACCAGGTCCATCCCCTTCATGTTTTCATAATAACATTTCACCCCCCTCTCTTCCAGATAATCCTCGATTTCCCTTGCGACCTTTTGGGCTTGCTGGGAATCGTCTTTTAGAATCATGCCCACTTTCCTGAACATATAAACCCTTAAAACAAGAGAGAAGAAATAATTTACTGTCCCTTCAGCTCCCTACCTGGGCTACCACCTCGGTGTCATGGGGCAGGCGGAAGGAAATGCCTCAAGGACCTCTTGGTGAAGAGCTCGTAGATGCCGTCCCAGGATATCACGAGATGTACACTGTGGGTTAACGGTACCGATACCGAATACAATAAATATCAAGACCAAGACAAGACTATTCATATTGATACAAGAAAAGAGTGAGGGGATATCGCATAAATGGCCATAGGTAGCACAGGTGGAACGGAGACTATAGCAGACCGGGAGTTATTTTATAAAACCATCTTTAA
>CAZHQS010000137.1:0-4353 GCA_964534545.1 Candidatus Hydrothermarchaeota archaeon | reverse complement strand
CGATCATACCTGGCCTATCGTCATGTTCTACGATAAAAAACTTGCCCCGGGGCATGACGTCCACGGAATAGCCGTTGATGCCCACAATCCTGGGCTCTTCACCCCCCAGGAGGGTCACCTTAACCTCGGTTTCCCCATGGTTTGTATCGAGGACTATCAGGTCCTGGTATCTCTCAGCGTCCTCCCGGCGCCCCTCGGTGACGGAGAGCCCCCTGTTCTTGGCTATGACCGAGGCGTTCATCAGGTTCACCCCTCCTGTGAGTATGGGGTCAAGAAAGCCCTTCAAGATGGCGCTGGTGAGGACCTCCTGGCCCTCCACGTCCGCCAGGCCGCCGCAGTAGGTGATGGAGATGTCCTTGACAGGGCTTTCCGAGATCTGGCCCGAGAACTTCCCCAGGACCTCTCCCAGATTGATAAAGCCCTCCAGTCCCTCCAGGACCTCTGGCAGGACCCTGGGCATGTTCACAACGTTGGTGGCCGGCTGGTTCCTCAGGACCTTTATGACCTCCTCGCAGGCGATGGTGGAGGCCGACCGCTGGGCCTCTTCGGTGGATGCCCCCAGGTGGGGGGTGCCTATGAATCGTTCGTTTTTAAGCAGGGGGTTGTCCAGGGGCGGCTCCTTTTCGAAGACATCCAGGGCAGCGCCACCGAGTTTTCCCGATTCAAGACCCTCCAGGAGGGCGGCCTCGTCGATGGTGCCACCCCTGGAGCAGTTTATGATAAAGGCCCCCTTCTTCATCATGGCGATCTCTTCTCTGCCGATCATATGCCTGGTCTGGTCCGTCAGGGGCACGTGAAGAGAGATGAAATCCGCCTCCTTGATGACCTCATGGAAGTCCACCAGCTCGAAACCCATCTCCCGGGCCACCTTTTCCGAGACAAAGGGGTCATAGCCGATGATCTTCATCCCCATGGCCTTTGCCTTCTCGATTACCGCGGAGCCGATCCTCCCAGTGCCGATGACCCCGAGGGTCTTGCCCCTGAGCTCAATGCCCAGGAGATTCTTCTTCTCCCACCGCCCGGACTTCAGGGAGGTGTCCGCCCTGGTGATGTTCCTGGCCAGGGCCAGCATTAATCCCAGGGTGAGTTCCGAGACCGTGATGGTGGATGCCCCCGGGGAGTTTACCACCACTATCCCCTTCTCGGTGGCGGCATCCAGGTCGATGTTGTCAACGCCGATGCCGGCCCTGCCGATGACCTTGAGATTCTCTGCGGCCTCTAAGACCTCTCTGGTGACCTTGGTGGCGCTGCGGACCAGGAGGGCGTCCTTGTCCCGTATGGCCTCCAGAAGCTCTTCCTTGGACATGCCTGTCCTGACCTCCACCTCCCCCACTTCCTTCAAGAGTTCTATACCTGCCTGATGCAACTGGTCAGAAACCAAAATCTTCATGGGTTATATCCTCCGCATAAGTATTTATTCCATTTATATTAATTTCATAAAAATGTTTGGAATACCTCAAATCATCTCATCAGGAGACCTCTACACAATCCTTGTATTTACCTTTTTCCTAGGTTTTTTCACCGGGGCTGGCAGGTGTCTTTTCATCTGCGGACCCCTCTTCGTCCCCCTGGCAGCATCCAGGGCCGAGGACCAGAGGGGTGGGTGCGGGATGGCCCTGGCCTTCGGTGCAGGCCGGATCCTCACCTATGTCCTTCTGGGAGCCCTTTTCGGTTTCTTTGGCAAGACCTTGGCGCAGGTGATTGGATCCCCGGGCTTCACCGGTTTGGCCTATGGGGCTGTGGGGATCCTTGGGATATCCATGGGGCTGGTGCTCTTGAGCAAAAAGAATCGTGGGTTCCTGCCCTGCCGCTTCACCAAGGGGCTTATGAAGGGCCAGGGCAGCATCATGGGCGCCTTCTTTTTGGGCTTTGCGGTGGGCTGGGTGCCCTGTCCCCCCCTCATCGAGATCCTCGCCCTGACCCTGGCCGAGGGCAGGATAGGCCTGGGCGCATCCATGCTACTGGTATTTGGTATCGGGACGGCCGTCCCCCTTTTGCCCTTGGGGTATTTCTCTGGGGGGATATCCAGCAGGTTCATGGTGGAGCACAAGATGCGCCACCTGGACCGTCTGGCTGGGATGGTTCTCCTCCTGTTCGGGTCATATCTGGTCCTGATATCCAGGGACCTTCACTAAGAAACCTTTAAATTCCTTGGATAGTGTAATAGATAGAAAATGGCTGACACCGCAGTGCCATCCCTGGAGTTTCCTGATAAGTATACGGCCCTGCTGATAGGGCCACCGGGTATCGGGAAGTACGAATACTGTCTTGACCTGGTAAAGGCTTCCCTTGAAAAAGGGGAAAAGGTGGTATACGTCACCACCGAGAAGGCCCCAGAGGAGGTCAAGGCCAGAGCCAGGGCCCTGGGATTCGAGTTAGATAAACATGAGGGAGAATCCTTTATTTTCATTGATATATATTCATACTCATCGGGCACCAAGTACGAAAAGGGCCTCCATGTGGACAACCCCGCCAACTTGAACCTCATCAGCATCAACATGACCAAGGCGGTGGAGAAGCTCGGCAAGCCTGTCAGGATATTCTTCGATTCCCTCTCGACCCTCTTCCTCCACGCCTCGGAGAACGAGATAAAGAAGTTCGTCGGGACCCTGTGCTCCAGGGCCAAGACGGACTACGGCTTCATTCTCTACACCCTCCAGGACGAGATGCACAACGAGCAGACCGTCATCACCCTGAAACATCTGGTGGACGCCGTTCTGGAGATGAAGTTCGAGGAAGGCCCGCCCCTGAAGAGGAAGTTCCGGATACACCATGCCAAGGGGATGACGACCGCGCCCATCTGGCACACCTTCGATGTCACGGATACGGGTTTTGAGTTCATTGAGGAACCGGAGGAAGAGCCCGGGGAGCCAGCCCCGCCCACTGAGGCTGTCCCCCCGGCTGCGACCCCCCCGGTGGAGGTGGCAAAGTCTGGAGCACCTGTCATGCAGATAGGGATCGCCGTGGCCGTCTTGGTCCTTGGGGCCGTGGTCTTCCAGGTCCTCTCCCCCTTCTCGGGGGAAGGGGAATCAGCACCTCCCCAGCCCGTCCTTCAGATCACCCCTCCTCCTGAGGATGGATACGAGGTCCTGGAGGAGAAGGTGTTATACAGAATGGATCTGGACAGGACGGTCAGTGTGGCCGGTGAGGAGGTCAAGGCATATATCGAGGTCAAGAATATCCGGGACACCAATGCCCCCAAAATGGGCAGGATCGTCATTGATACCCCCTTCTACACCATCGACCTGTACCAGGATGGAGCGGACCTGGAGGAGATGCGGCCCGGACCCCATTATCGGCTGTACGACAAGCTTAACAAGCGGGACCTCCTGGTCTTTAACAACAGGGTAGAAAACCCCATAGACATGCTTACGGGCTCCACCCTGGGCTACGCCGATCTCGACGGGGAGAACATGGTAAGCTTTTCCAGTATGGCCCTCCATGACGAGAGCGGGATAAGCTTCAAGATAGTGACCGAGGACAAGGACAACGGCTTCCTCCTGGTCAACACCGAGGGATGGGACTTCCAGAGCCAGGACCAGAGGAAGGGTTACGACGTGGAGGCCGAGGTCATGTTCGGGGTCTTTGCCGACAAGCCCTACTTCATCGACGCCACTGAACTGGACAACCTCCAGGTCCAGGGATATCTCCTGGAGAGGGGATTCCGCAACCCGGACGAGATCGTGAAGGACTGGGTCCTAAGGGGCGACTATGATTCCGCCATCATCAAGGGCGGGGACCCGAACCACCTCAACGCCCAGGTGTGGCAGCCCTTCTACGAGGTCCAGTCCCTGAGCGGGGGCCTGAGGAAATCTTGGCACTCCGGCTCCGCATCCTTCCCCAAGATGTTCCCGGACCACATCCTGGTGGGCAACCCCCTGGGCGGTGGGGTCATCTTCTCCCTTCCCCAGGGCAAGTTCAGGTTCGACGATTCCCAGGGCATCCGGGGGGGCCAGGTCAACACCGAGTTCCTCCTCCTGGTGGAGAGCCCGGAGAAGGCAGTGGCCTTCTCGGTGGACCCGGTGAACCGCAACGCCTTCTTCTATGACGCCATAGACTTCGCCAGCACCGAGGGTTATGCCGAGTCCCTGGAGGAGATCTGCAAGAGGTATAACATCCCCTATCCCGGAAGCGTGATTGATGCCCACAACTGGGAGACCAAACGCTTTGCCTTTGTGGTCACCCTGGTGGACGACTGGTACGACCCTGCCTTCAACCAGGCCAAGGACGAGGCATGGGCCCAGGCCGATGCCGCCCTGGAGGATTTCAGCAAGTATGAGGACATCATATATACGAAGATGGAGTCTACCAAACCCCTGCTGGCGAAGATGCTGATGACACCTTAGAAAAGTT
>CAZHQS010000136.1:1927-4385 GCA_964534545.1 Candidatus Hydrothermarchaeota archaeon | reverse complement strand
TCCTGGCCCAGGTCGTATCTGTCCCTGAGGGTGATGCGGACCGTGGGGTGCCCTGCCGCCTCCAGGGTCCTGAACCGGGCATCCAGGTCGGCGTTGTCGTCCCCCTCCAAGGAGAAATACACGAAAACCCTGTCTTCTCCGTAGTCCTCCGGGTTCCCTGCCGGCTCCTCCACCACCGGGAGGATGCCCCTGCCGTCCTTGCCGGTGCTCTCGGCTATGAGCTGCTCCAGCCATACCGGGAAGGCCCTGACAGAGGGCGAGGCAAGGAAGGTCACCTTGTCCCTGCCGGCTTTCGCCAGCTCCCCTAAGGCAGCCCCCAGGACCAGGGCAGAGGACCTGGCCTCGGCCACGCAGAAGGCGCACCCCTCCGAGGCCACCCAGGCCCGGTCCAGGAGTTTATGGATATCCATACCGATGAGGGCCGCCGGCACTAGGCCGAAGGCCGTCAAGGCCGAGTAGCGCCCCCCTAAGTCAGGGGTGGCTAGGAATACCCGCCTGAACCCCCGCTCATTAGCCATCTCCTCCAGGGACGTGCCCGGGTCGGTGATGGCCACGAAATGGCGGCCGGGACTGTCCGTTATTCCCTGGAGCTTCTGCCAGAAGTAGCGGAAGAAGGACAGGGTCTCCAGGGTGGTGCCGGACTTGCTGGCCACCAGGAAAAGGGTGCGGTCCAGGTTCACCTTCTCCTCCACCGCCTTTATGGCCTCCGGATGGGTGCTGTCCAGGACTATCAGTTCAGGATACCCCAAGGCGTTCCCAAAGGTCTCTTGATAGACCTCGGGGGCAAGACTCGAGCCTCCCATTCCCAGGAGGACCACGTGGCGGATTCCATCTCCCCTGACCTCCTCGGCAAAGGATACCAGGCCCTCCAGCTCTTCGTGCATATTCTCGGGCAGGAAGAGCCAGCCCATGCGGTTGGTTATCTCCTCGGGGTTGTCGGTCCAGAGGGTGTGGTCCTTCTCCCAGAGGCGCCGGGCGAAGTTCGTCTCCTGCCAGGCCTTCAGCCGGGCATCCACCCGGCTCTGGTACTCCCCCAGGTTCAGGACCTGCCGGTCCGCCTCCCCGGCCAGGACGGCCTGCCTCTTCTCGGCCAGGGTCCCAAGGAGGCTCTCGTAGGAATCAGAGAAGGACTTTGCCCCGTCAGCCTGGAGCTTCTCGGTGATGCTTTTGAGGTCTATGCCCAGCCGGGTGAGCTTTTTCAGCACATCCTCGGCCTCCTCCAGCCCCTCCTCCAGGGTGGGCCTGACCCTGCCGTGGGCCAGGAAGGCGTTGAGGGTGGCAGGGGGCAGGGTGTTGACGGTATCCGGGCCTATGAGGTTCTCCACATACATGACATCGGAGTAGGCAGGGTTCTTGGTCCCGGTGCTGGCCCAGAGGGGCCGCTGGACCCTCGCCCCCCTTCCAACCAGGGCCTCCCATCCTTCACCGCTGAAGAGCTCCCTGAACCGCCTGTAGGCCGTCTTGGCCAGGGCGATGGCGGCCTTCCCCCTCAAAGCCAGGGCCTCGGGGGTTCCTATCTCCTCCAGTTTCCTGTCCACAACGGTATCAATGCGGCTCAGGAAGAAGGAGGCCACCGAGGCGACCCTGGCAGGGTTCCGGCATTTCTCCAGGCCCCGGATGTAGGCCCTGGCCACGGCCTCATACTGGTCCAGGGAGAAGATGAGGGTCACATTGACGTTGATGCCCTCGGCGGTGAGGGTCTCGATGACCGGGATGCCCTCCAGGGTGGCCGGCACCTTTATCATCAGGTTCGGCCGGGCTACGGCCTCCCAGAACCTCCGGGCCTCGGCGATGCTGCCCTCGGTGTCGTGGGCCAGCTCAGGCGAGAGCTCCAGGGACACGAAGCCGTCAGCTCCGCCGGTCTCCTCATAGACCGGGCGCAGGACGTCGGCGGCCATCTGGATGTCTCTAAAGACCAGACTCTCGTAGAGGTCCCGGGCCTCCCTGCGGGGCTCCTCTGCCAGGAGCTCCCGGAGGGCGTCGTCGTAGTCGTCGCTGCCTGCTATGGCCTTCTCGAAGATGGTGGGGTTGCTGGTAACCCCCCGCAGCCCCTTCCTCACCAGGCGTTCCAGCTCCCCTCCGGTGATGAGGCTCCTGCGGATGTAGTCAAGCCAGATGGCCTGACCGTGTTTTTGAAGTTCTTTCAATGGGCTTGTTTCTACTGCAAGGGAACTCATTCTTCTACCTCCCCTGAAGGGCATGCGCCCTTGTGACAACATTATTTAGATTGAACCCCAGCTCTTCCAGGACGGTGGCTCCTGGCGCCGAGGCCCCGAAGCGGTCCAGTCCGATGACGTCATAGGCATAACGGCACCACCCCTGGGTCGCCCCGGCCTCTATGGCAAGCCTTGGGACCTCCGACGGGAGGACCTGCTGCCGGTACCCCTCATCCTGCTCCTCGAAGAGCTCCCAGGAGGGCATGGAGACCACCCTGGTGCCTATCCCCTCTGCCTCCAGC
>CAZHQS010000136.1:0-1827 GCA_964534545.1 Candidatus Hydrothermarchaeota archaeon | reverse complement strand
ATGGCACCCCCGTGGAGGGCGATGCCGTTGGCTATTGCCCCCATGGCGTGCTCCCTGACCCCGAAGTGGAGGTTGTGGCTGCAGTACCGGTCGAAGCCGAAGTCCCCGTAACCCATGAGGATGGTGTTGGTGGATGGCGCCAAATCGGCCGAACCCCCCATGATCTGGTGGGGCATCTTCAGGGCCAGGGCGTTGAGGACCTTGCCCGAGGCCTTGCGGGTTGCCATGGGGCCGTCCTCTGGCTTGAAGAGGGGGACGGCGTCCTTCCAGCCGGGGGGCAGCTCGCCCTTCATCACCTGCTCGAACTCTTCAGCCAGTTCCGGCTCGGCCTCCCGGTAAGCCTCCAGCCGCCTATTCCATTCCGCCTCAAGGTCGGCCCCCCGCTGGACCGCCTTTCGGAAGTGCTCCAAGGCCTCCTCCGGGATGTGGAAGGCGGGCTCGGTGGGCCAGCCTAAGTTCTCCTTGGCCGCCTTGACCCCCTCGGGACCCAGGGGCTCGCCGTGGGCCGAGGCGCTGTCCTGCTTGGGGCTGCCGTAGCCGATGTGGGTCCGGACGACGATAAGGGAGGGTCGTTTGGTCTCTGCCCGGGCCTTCTTGATGGCCTCCTCGATGGAGCCCAGGTCGTTGCCGTCGGCCACCTTCTGGACGTGCCAGCCGTAGGCCTGGAAACGCTCCCTCACGTTCTCGGTGAAGGCGATATCCGTCTCCCCCTCGATGGAGATGTGGTTGTCGTCATAAAGGTAGATGAGCTTGCCCAGGCCCAGGGTCCCGGCCAGGGATGCGGCCTCCGAGGCCACCCCTTCCATGAGGTCGCCGTCAGAGACGATGGCATAGATGTAGTGGTCCACCACCCTGTGCTCCGGGGTGTTGAAGCAGTTGGCCAGGAACCCTTCTGCGATGGCCATGCCCACCCCCATGCCGAAGCCCTGGCCCAAGGGGCCGGTAGTGGCCTCGACTCCTGGGGTATGGCCGTATTCAGGGTGACCTGGGGTTTTGCTTCCCCACTGGCGGAAGCGCTTTAGCTCCTCCAGGGGGAGGTCGTAGCCGTAGAGGTGGAGGAGGGCATAGAGGAGGGCCGAGCCGTGGCCCGCCGAGAGGATGAACCGGTCCCGGTTGAACCATTTCGGGTTCCTGGGGTTGTGGCGCAGGAACCGGTCCCAGAGGACATAGGCCATGGGTGCGGCCCCCAGGGGCATGCCGGGATGGCCTGAGCGGGCCTTCTCCACCTGGTCCACGGCAAGGAACCGGAGGGTGTTGATGCAGAGCTGGTCAATGTCCCTCATGATAGCCCTCCCTGGAGTTTGATGATGGTGTCGTGGTGGAAGAGGATCGGGACCCCTATGCCAAGCTCCCTGTAAAGAACATCCGGCACGCCGATGTCGGCCAGGTAGAGCTCGCCCACCACCTCCCTGGCTTCCGGTGAGAGGAGGCCGGTCTTGGGAAGGGCCAGGGTCACGGTGGCAGCGGCCCGGATGCAGGGGTCGTAGACCTCTCCGGTGGTGGCGTCCAGTCCCGAGGGGACGTCCAGGGAGATTACCGGCACACCAAGATGGTTCACGGCCTCAATCATCCCGGCGGCCCAGCCCCGGGGGCTGCCGGAGAGGCCGTAGCCGATGATGGCATCGATTACCATGTCCGGCTGAGCACCTGGCAGAAGGTCCAGAGCGTCATCCCCTGCCGCGACTTCAACAGGGAGTTTTTTCAGGATATCGTATTGGACCTCCGTGGCCCCGGAGAGGTCCTGGGTCTTCAACATTACGGCAACCTGTGCCCCCCAGTTGTAGAGGTGCCTGGCCGCCGCCAGTCCCCCGCCCCCGTTGTTGCCCC
>CAZHQS010000135.1:0-4420 GCA_964534545.1 Candidatus Hydrothermarchaeota archaeon | reverse complement strand
GTCCCAGGACCGAGCCCAGGAGGTAGTGGGTGGTCTCCACGTTGGCCAGCCAGTCCCTCAAGGCCTCGTTAATTGCGTCTTTTAGCGTGCGAGAACCTGAAGTAACTGGTCTCACTTCCGCACCTAAAAGACGCATGCGGAAGACGTTTATCTTCTGGCGCTCTATGTCCTCGGTGCCCATATAGATGACGCATTCCAGGCCCAGGGCGGCGGCGGCAGTTGCCGTTGCAACCCCGTGCTGGCCGGCCCCGGTCTCGGCGATGATGCGCCTCTTTCCCATGCGTTTTGCCAGGAGGGCCTGGCCCATGGTGTTGTTTATCTTGTGGGCCCCTGTGTGAGCAAGGTCCTCCCGCTTGAGGTAGAGCTTGAAGCCCAGTTCCTTGGACAGGTTCGGGCAGAAGGTGATGGGGGTGGGGCGTCCCACATACTCCCTGAGGCAGAGGTCCAGCTCCTTTTTGAAGCCCTTGTCCTTCTTTATCCTGGCATACTCCCGCTGGAGCTCCTCCACCGCCGGCATGAGGACCTCGGGGATGTACATGCCGCCGTAGGGGCCGAACCTGCCCTTCTCGTCTGGATAACGGTACATGGTGCGCCTCCAAATGTATAGTTTTATACATTAACGTATAATGATGTCCATTTATCTTATGAGAGAATCTATATAAAGGTTTCCCTTAATAATTTTGCCAATGACCCTTGAAGAGACCCTGAAGAACACCTTCAAACTGAGCCTCTATGAGGCAAAGCTCTACATGGCTCTCCTCCAGGGGGAGATGAACCCCAAGGAGGCATCGGCGGCTTCGGGGGTACCCCTACCCAGGGTCTATGATACCCTGAAGACTCTGGAGGCCAAGGGGTTTGTGGAAAAGACCATGGAGGGCTTCAGGGCAGTGTCCCCGGAGGTGGCCCTAAAAGGCAGGATGGCCCAGTTCAGGCTTGAATTCGATGAAGATATGAAGGAAAGGGAGAGGGTGATGGAGGAGGCGGTCAGAAAGCTCCAGGGCATCCACAAGACCAGGGAAGAGGCCAACGAGGTCCTCATGCTGAGTGGCATCAACAGCATTGCCAATAAGTTCCTCGAGATCATAAACGACTCAAAGGAGGTCTATATGACCATCAACCGGGCCATTGAGGTCAAGGACATCTTCCTGGCCTTCCTGGAGAAGGCCGATAACAGGGATATCAGGATCAGGCTCATGATACCCGAGGGGGTGGACATCTCAAAGGAGGACCGGGACAGGGCAAAAAAGATGGGCATGGAGATGCGCCACTATAAAAACCCTGTCTTCGACATGCTGGTGGCGGACCGCAGGGACGTCCTGATAGGTGTCCCGGACCCCTTGAGCGACGAGGTCTACCACTCCATCGGCATCTGGATCAGGAACCCCTCCTTTGCCGGGCCGGTCCAGGAATCGCTGGAGAGGCTGTGGAAGGATTTGTAATCACAGATACGTCCACCGGCACACCCTCTTCTCTATCCTGTCCAGGATGATGTAGAGGACAAAGCCCAGGAGGGCCATGCCCAGGATTCCTGAATAGAGCCTGACGTAATCCGATCGGCCCCAGGAATCCATGATGATATAGCCCAGGCCCTCGGTGGTGGCAAAGGACTCGGCAAAGAAGAGGATGGCGATGGCGGTACCGATGCTAATCCTCATGGCCGTCAGGATCTTGGGGAGGGTCGCCGGGAAGACCACATGACGGTAGATATGCCTTTTTGTGGCCCCCAGGGACCTCATGGAGTAGAAATAGTTCCTGTGGATGTTCTTGGCGGCATCCCTGGTGGTCACCAGAATCTGGAAAAACACTATCAGGGCGATGAGGAAGATCTTGGAGAAATTCCCTATCCCGAAGAGGATGATTATAAGGGGCAGGAGGACCACGTGGGGGATGGGGTAGAGGAGGTATATCATGGGGGAGACCTTCCTGCGGACACCCTCCTCCGCCCCGGCCACGAGTCCCACGGGCACGGCAAAGGAGAGGGCCAGGAGTATCCCAAGAACGGCCCTCAGGCTGCTGATATAGAAATCATACCAAACGGTCCCCCTCCGCATCTCGCCCCAGAAGGCGGTGAGCACCAGGACGGGGTCAGGCAGGGCCATGGAGTCCAGAAGAATCGAGGCCGTCTCCCAGAGGGCCAGCAAAAAGAGGGCGGTGAAAAGGTAGTCCCGTCTCTTACCCATCGAGGTCATCCCCCTTTATGATCTCTCTCAGCCTGGTGCATATCTCAAAAAATCCCTCGGTCCTGCGGTAGAACTCGTCCCCCATCTCCCGGTTCTCGATGATATCCAGGATTCTGCCCGGCCTCTCGGTCAGGACGATTATCTTCTCCCCCAGGAAGGCCGCCTCCTCTATGGAGTGGGTGACCAGAACGGTGGTGACCTTCTTCTCCTTCCAGACCTTCAGGATGAGGTTCTGGAGTCTTTCCCGGGTCAGGGCATCCAGGGATGAGAGGGGCTCGTCCATGAGGAGGATTTCGGGTTCTATTGCCAGGGCCCGGGCCAGGGCCACCCTCTGCTGCATCCCCCCGGACAGCTGGCCCGGATAGTAATCCTCAAAGCCAGAGAGACCCATCTCCTCTATGAGCCCGGAAACCTTATTCTGGATACTCTCCTTTCCCTCCTTCCTGATCACCAGCCCAAGGGCGATATTATCATAAACGGTCTTCCAGGGAAAGAGACCGAAGTCCTGGAGTATCAGGGCGATTTCCGCCCTCTCGACCCTGGCCTCTCCGGCGGTGGGGCTCAAAAGGCCTGCCAATAGGAATAAAAGGGAGGTCTTGCCGCACCCCGAGGGGCCTATAACGGCACAGCCTTCGCCCTTTCCGATCTCAAAACTGATGTCCTTGAGGACCTCGGTTTTGATCCCGTCCTGATCATAGACCAGGTCCAGATTCTCTACTTTTATCATCGGGTAGCCATTCAGCCAGGGATTACAAAAAATTTGTGTCCACCATATGGCTGTAGGGTATGGGTTCCTCCACGAGGCCCTTCCCCACGAGCCAGTCCATGACCTCCTGGTACTGGTCTTCTCCGTAGGGCTGGGGTGCCGGATACCTGGGGATGGGATAGGTGTCGGCCAGGAAGGGGGGTATCCTTCCCTTCTCCATGAAGAGGTCCCTGTATCTGTCAGGCTCCTTGTTGATGGCCTCCACGGCCCTGCCATAGGCCCTGAAGAATCTCCTCACGCCATCCCGGTTGCTGTCCAGGACCGGCCGCCTGAAGATGATGACGGTCTGGGAGATGCTCTCCTCGAAATCAGAATCCTTCAGGATTATCCTGGCACCCTTGGAGGCGGCGATGGACGCCAGGGGCTCGGGCAGGGTGGCGGCCTCCACCTGATTATCGTTGAGCATCTGGAGGCGGATGGGCATCTTCTTGACCTCGAGCTTCTTGATCTCATCCTGGGAGAAGCCCTTCTCGGTCAGCATCCTGTCGGTGACGTACTCGATGATGGTACTGCTGGAGATGGCGATTTCCACCCCCTTGAGGTCGTCCACGGAATTGATGTCGGATTCAGAACCCGCCAGGATGGCAAAGACCCCTTCCTCCGGGGTCTCCCCCAGGGAGAGGGAGGTGATCTTCACGTCCCCGCCGCCGGTGTCGAGGAGGATGGCACCAACAGGGTCAGAGAGGGCGCCATCTATCTCCCCTGCCATCAGGGCGCTGTCCCTCTCAAGGGCGCTGTTGAAGGGTATGAGTTCAACCTTGATTCCCTCTTTTTCGTAATAGCCCTCCTGTTCGGCGATGTAAAAGGGTACCACGTCCTCTATGAGGAGGGTGCCTATCCTGAGGGTCTTGACCTCCTCAGTTGTACCTTCATCGCTACCGGTAGATGTGCAACCTGCAATAAGTATCAATAACGTAAACAAAACCGCTATCTTCTTCATCTCACCGCCTCACTTGGTTTTTATTACCACTGAACAATAGTAATATATAAACCTGGCGGTTTTCAGTACTCTTCCAGGATATTGTACAGGGTGTCCCTCCGGGCCGCGGGCCTCCCGGTATCTTTTATCAACCTCACCATCCCCTCCGGGGGCAGGGACTGGGGGTTTGCCCCCGTGGCCTTGACCACGTTCTCCTCAATCATGGTCCCGCCAAGGTCGTTGGCGCCGTAGAAGAGGGCCACCTGGGCCACATTGGGGCCCTGGGTCACATGGGAGGCCTGGACGTTCCTGACGGCGCCGTGCAGAAGGATGCGGGAGAGGGCCACCACCTTCAGGTACTCGATGCCCGATGCCTTCCCTATCCCCTCCCTCCGGGCCAGGAGCGTGTTGCCGGGCTGGAATGACCAGGGGATGAAGGCAGTAAAACCCCCGGTCTCCTCCTGTATCTTCCGGATGCGCAAAATATGCCTTACCCGCTCCTCCGGCCCCTCCCCCAGGCCGAAGACCATGGTTGCCGTTGTGGGAAGACCGATT
>CAZHQS010000134.1:2754-4424 GCA_964534545.1 Candidatus Hydrothermarchaeota archaeon | reverse complement strand
TCAGCACGTCAGATGGAAGGCCGCCCACACCCCTGCTTTTCCAGAGAGGCGGTTGAAGACATCGCAGGCTGCCTTTGTTTTTTCCACCGTAACCTCTATGCCCTTGGCCTCCAGGCCCTTGACCACCTCCCCGGGAACCTTCATCACCCCGGAGGAGCCGGTGCCGATGACCAGGACTTCAACTTCTCTGTCCAAGATGTCCTTTAGGTCGTCCAGGCTCAGCTCGTGGCCCTTCTTGCGCCACCACTTGAGCACAGTGCCGTCCGGGGCGATTATCACGTCGTGGGTGTAGGTCTTCCCATTGACCACGATGCGGCCAAAGGTGTAGGAGTCAACGGCCATACGATTTCACCTACCTCAATCCGACCCCCTGGCCGGGATTCGGGGTATCAGCCATGAGAGAAAGGCCTCCGGGCTTCTGGACTGGACCAGGACCCTGCCGGGACCCGTGAACTCCACCACCAGGCCCTCACCGCTGAAGAGGGTGGATTTGAGCCCCCCTACCCTTTTGACCTTGTAGCTCACGCCCTCGTCGAAGGCCACCATGTGGCCGGTGTCCACGGTGTACCTCTGGCCCGGTGCCAGATCCACCTGGTGGATGGCCCCGTAGCTTGACAGGAACACCTTTCCGGTGCCGCCAAGCCTTAAAAGGAACAGCCCTTCCCCCGAGAAGAAGGTCTTGGCCCCTCCGAACTTGGTGTCCATCTCCACATCAGGCGAGGAGGCGATATAGGCTCCTGACTGGGCGAAGAGGCCCTGGCCGTCAAGGTCCAGGTCGTAGATGTCCCCGGGCAGGGCAGGGGCAAGGGTCACCTCTCCGGGTTCAGATGCCCTGAAGGTATTGACAAAGAAGCTCTCACCACCGAGAATCTTCCTCTTCAAACCGCCCAAGAGCCCGCCCTTCATGGAGGTCTCCATCTGGATGCCCTCGGACATGCTCACCATGGCGCCGGCCTCGGCAGAGACGGCCTCCCCCTTCTCCAGCATTATCTTCAGCAGGGAATAAGACGGACGGTAAAGGACTTCATGCTCCATCAATCACACCTCCTGTCCCAATTATTGGGAGGTCCAAAGCCTTAAATATTCTTGTATGAATCTCCTATCATGGGGAACCTGCAAGATGCCCTCTCCACCTGCCTTGGGATAAAAAAGGATGAGACAGTGCTCATTGTCACCGATCACAACAAGCTGGATGTGGCCAAATGGATTGAAGAAGCGGCCAGGGGGCTCTCGGAGGAGGTCATTGTGATGCGGATGCCCCCCCGCTCCCACCACGGCCAGGAGCCGCCGAAGGCGGTCTCCGAGGCCATGAAATCCGCTGATGTGGTCTTGATACCCACCACCATGTCCCTGACTCACACCGACGCCCGGAAGAATGCCTGCAGCGCCGGGGCCAGGGTAGCCTCCATGCCCGGCATCACCCTTGAGATGCTCACCAAGGGGGGCATGACCGCTGATTACAAAAAGGTCAAGGAGGTCTCTGACGCCCTGGCGGAAAGGCTCTCCAAAGGGAGAAAGATAGAGATAAAGAGTCCCAGTGGTACGGATTTCTCCGCCGATATCCAAGGCCGGGAGGCCCTCTCGGATTCCGGCATCTTCACCGAGAAGGGCCAGTTCGGGAACCTTCCGGCAGGGGAGGCCTTCATAGCACCGGTGGAAGGGCTGTCCCA
>CAZHQS010000134.1:0-2654 GCA_964534545.1 Candidatus Hydrothermarchaeota archaeon | reverse complement strand
GCAGAGGTCAAGGGAAACAACATCAGGGATTACCTGGATGGAGCCTTCCTGGTGGTGGCGGCCACCGACGATGTCGGGCTCAATTCGGAAATCGAAGGGGAGGCCCGGAGAGAGGGGATCCTGGTGAACCGGGCGGACGCCGTATCAGACATCATCTTCCCAGCGGTGATTGAGGAAGGGGGTGTCATCATATCCATATCCACCTCGGGAAAGAGCCCTGCCGTGACAAAGGCCCTCAAGAAGAGAATCAAGAGAATCCTCACTCCAGAGGACCTGGCCCAGCTGGAATTGCAAGAATATTTGAGGGAGACGTTAAGAAAAAAGGATTTAAGTCAGAAACAGAGAGAGAGCATTTTAAGGGACGTCATGAACATGCCTGAAATTTTGGATTATCTTAAGAAGGGTGAGGTTTCCAGGACAAGGGAGGCCCTCCGGAGGATTGTGGATGCACACCATTAACGTCAGGGTCACCCACAAGAAGGCCGACATCCCCACCCTGGAGGCCGTGGCCTTCCCGGACGTGAAGAAGGCCCTCACCGACATCTGCAACCTGCCTTCCATCAAGGAGGCCATCATCATCCAGACCTGCAACCGCATCGAGGTGTACGTGGCGGCAGAGGATGTGGACGTGGGCTACCACGAGCTCATGGACTACATCATGCGCTCCACCATGTCCAAGATGAAGGAGCAGCATGCAGGCCCGGCCGAGGAGGTTCCCACCGATGTTCTGGTTTCTCACGTCATCGAGAAGGGTGCCAAGTTCCACGATGTCATAGAAACGGACTTCCATGCTAACGCCCTCCACCACCTGCTGAGGCTCACCTCGGGGCTGGAGTCCATGATCGTGGGGGAGGACCAGATCCTGGGCCAGGTGAAGGACGCCTATGCCCTGGCCCAGAGTGCCGGAACCACCGGCCCCTTCTTCAAGAACATCTTCACCAAGGCCATCCATGTGGGACAGGTGGTGAGGAAGAAGACCAGGATCAACGAGGGAGCGGTCTCCATCGGGAGCGCGGCCGTGGACCTGGCCACCTCTGTTCTTTCCTCCCTTGAGGGTAGGACGGTGCTCCTTGTTGGGGCGGGGGAGATGGGGACCCTTATCGCGAAGTGCCTCTCCGACTGCGGCTGCGGGAAGTTCCTGGTGGCCAACCGCACCTTCGAGAAGGCGGAGAAGATTGCCGGGGAGCTGGGGGGGGAAGCCGTGCCCTTTGAGAGGCTGACCGAGACCATCGGGGACTCTGACGTGGTCATAACCGCCACCGGGGCCCCAAGGGCCATCATCGACCGGGAGATGATAGAAAGGGCCATGGAGGGCAGGGAGGACAGGATGCTGGTGATGATAGACGTGGCCATCCCCAGGGACATCCACGGGGACGTGGGAGAGGTTCCCGGGGTCAGGCTCTTCAACATCGACGGCCTCAGGGAGATTGCCGAGAAGAACAGGAGGGCCCGGGAGATGGAGGCCGCCAAGGTGGAGGAGATCATCGAGGAGGAGCTTTCCCTCCTGACGAAACAGTTATATCGGATAGACGTGGAGGATATCGTCAAGGCCCTCTATGCCAAGGCCGAGGAGATCAGGCAGAGGGAGATGAGCAAGGCCCTGAGGATCCTGGGCAACAGCATCGGAGAGAGGGAGAAGGTGGTCCTGGCCGACCTCACCAAGGTCATCCAGAGCCGCACCATATCCCCCATCGCCGATGAAATCAGGAAGGCCGCCGAGGTCAACGACCGGGAGGCCATCCATGTGGCCAGGAGATGGTTCCTGAAGGAGAAGTGAGATGTTTCCGAAAAGAAGGATGAGGAGGCTCAGGAGGACTGGCCTGATCCGGTCCATGGTCCGGGAAAACCGCCTCACCATGGAGGATTTGATATACCCTATTTTCATTGACGAGACCCTGGAGGAGCGAAAACCCATCGAGGCCATGCCTGGCCAGTACCGCCTCCCCCTGGAGGAGGTCAGGGATGAGGCCCTGGAGCTGGTGAGCCTGGGCATCCCCGCCGCCATCCTCTTCGGCATCCCCGCCGAGAAGGACGAGGTGGGCTCGGAGGCCTACAACCCCGAGGGGATCATCCAGCAGGCCGTGGCCGAGATAAAGGACGAGGTGGGGGATGATCTGGTGGTGATAACGGATGTGTGTATGTGTGAATATACGGACCACGGCCACTGCGGCGTTATCGAGGAGGATTATGTCCAGAACGACCCCACCCTGGAGCTTCTGGCCAGGGAGGCCTTGAGCCATGCCGAGGCCGGGGCAGACATGGTAGCGCCCTCTGACATGATGGATGGTAGAGTCGGCACAATCAGGACCATCCTGGACGACAACGGTTTCACGGACACCATCATCATGTCCTATGCCGCAAAATACGCCTCTGCCTTCTACGGCCCCTTCCGGGATGCTGCGGATTCCACCCCGGCCTTCGGGGACCGGAAGTCCTACCAGATGGACCCGGCAAATTCCAATGAGGCCCTCCTGGAGGTGGCCCTGGATATAGAGGAAGGCGCTGATATAGTCATGGTCAAGCCCGCCCTCTCGTATCTGGATGTTATCAGGAGGGTGAAGGAGGACTTCGGCATGCCCACCGCTGCTTACAACGTCTCCGGCGAGTACACCATGGTGAAGGTGGCGGCGCGGAAGGGCTACATCGACGAGGAG
>CAZHQS010000133.1:0-4453 GCA_964534545.1 Candidatus Hydrothermarchaeota archaeon | reverse complement strand
CGAAATCAGTTCTCAGGAAGCAGCTCTCCCTTCAGCCTCTCTACGGCCCTCTCGGCGTTCTGGACCCCCAGAAAGCCCTCAAGGATGTACCTGAAGGAGTTCAGGAAGCGCTCCACCTCCAGGGGGCTCGCACGCCCCCTGGGGATCCTGTAATCCCTCATCTGCAGCTCATACATCCGCCTGCCCAACCCCTCACCGAACATCTCCTTCAGGCAGGACTTAAAATCCACCAGGAGCCTGGAAAACCCGGCCCTGTCCCCTCCGGTCTGCCCCAGTGGGGATTCCTCTCTCCCGGGTCCCCACGGCCGGTCCCGGGAGTCTGGCCGATTCACCGCCCTCCCTGATTCGGTATCCCCGGGCCCCTTGTATTCCTCAAGGATACCCTCTATAAACTCCTCCGATGGCTCCTTGATTTTCAGCTTCTTCATCAGCTCGGTCCTGTCAGGGACCTCGGGTGGGCCCATCTGGTCCGCGGCCGGTCCCGGCTCATCTCCTCCCTCTTCACCGAGACCCTGGTATTCCCCAAGGATACTCTGGATAAAATCCTCCGATGGCTCCTTGATTTTCAGCCTCTTCATCAGCTCCGCCCTGTCAGGGACCTCCGGTGCCACCGGCTTCCCCACCTGGCCCTCCTCCGGAGACCCAAACTGGTCCCTCTCCCGTAGAATCCTCAACCCCTTCTCCACATGGCTTGGGCCGTAATCAATTGGACCCCGGACATGGCACCACTGGGAGTCCCCTACCTCCAGAAGATAGGAGAAGCCACCTTCCTTTCCAGCCGCCCCAGAGGATACAAACTCAGTGCATGAGGGAATACCGGTTCTTTCCATTCACCTGCTCCTTTGTGAGATACTTGTAAAGCATATTATGATAGATGAAGGTCCGAAGATGGGCCTCTGTGACCCTGTAGCCCCTTTCCTGAACCCTCTCGGCAATCTCCCTGGAGCTCAGTTTCTCCCCCTTGTCAAAGACCCCGAGAATATTCGAGAGTTTGTCGTGGATGTTCCTGAACTTCTTCATCTCTTCACCTCCTGCTGATTTATTATGGGCGGTGGAGAAACATATATATTCCGGAAATATTTTATATATCCGTATATACCCGATCCCGGAGAGGAAGAAGATGGAACGAAAGGTCATCAAGATGGGGAGCTCAAGTCTGGTGGTCTCCCTTCCCAAGAAATGGGTGGAGAAGTCCGACGTGAGAAAGGGGGCCACCGTCGTACTGGAGGAAATCTCCACCGGCGAGCTGATAATCAAACCCGGCAAGAGGCGCCGCAAAAAACGGACCGCCAGGATCGAGGGAGGGGACCTGGACAGGGCCCTCTTCAAGGCCTACATAAACGGGGCCGACGAGATATCCATCTCCTCCCACTTTCCCATGGAATCGGTCTACGGCCTCCTGGGGGACTACATGGGCCTGGAGGTGACCAAGGCAGGCCAGGAGGGCATTATAATGGAGTACTACGGCGAACCCGTGCCGCCAAAAAAACTCCTGGGCAGGTTCTCCATCATAGCCGGCAACTACCTCCATGCCCTGGCCACCTCCTTCGGCGAGCGCCAGGAACTCCCCCTGCTGAACATAAAGAAGGTCCGGGAAAAGGACCGGCTCTACAACGCCATCCTCAGGAACCTCCTTCTGGCCTCAGGCAACACGGCCCAGGCCTCGAATCTGGGGGTCTCCGCCCAGGACATCGTATGCTTCACCCTCCTGGCCGGCGGCTACAGGGACCTGGTCTCCACGGTGGAAAGGATAGAGTACCAGGGAACCGAGTATGACGACAGGGTGGCCGGCTTCTTCAAGGAAATCCATGACATTTTCCAGAAGTCCATGAAGGTCTGGGCCGGGAAGGACCCCGGCAAGGTGCCGGAGCTCTTTGAGAGGATTGAGAGGGTATCCAGGGATGTGCGCTCGGCCAAGAACGAGATACTGAGACAGGGGGGTGTCAGAAAGAAGAAAGGGTTCCTCCTCCTTGATGATGTAATGGAGTCCAAGGCCCAGAGGATGAGGGGGCTTGTGGCCACCCCGGAGGATGTCTACCTCAAGGAACTTCTGGACGATGTCCTGGCCATCCTCGTTGTGCTGAAGAAAAACCTGGAGGTCTTCACCCTCAGGACCACCGGGTGACTATCCCCCCTTTCCCTCCCTGGCCACCGCCCTCCGGAAGGCCTCCCCGTGGACGTCGGCGGCTATGTGGAGAGGCGGTTTTTTCACCAGTACCGCATCGTAGCCAGTGGGCGCCCGGCAGCCGTACTGGACCTCCAGGCCGAAGCGGTTGATGGCCTCCTCCAGGTCAAGACCCACCACCCGCCCGGCGGCCTCCCAGGTGGCCCCGCAGGGGGCACCCCTCCTCACCTCAACCCTTTTTACCCTTCCCTTCCCGTCAAGATGGAGCTCGATATCCGGGGTGCCGAAGCGCCGGACATATTCCTCCAGGACATCACTTTTTCCCCCCTCTTCCAAAGCCCCAAGGGACAGGGTGCAGCAGGTCCTGGGGGAGACGGCCCCCTCCACCTTCCTGCCTGGGACCACCACCGGGATTCTCCTCTCCGCTGCGAGTTCTACCAGGTACTGGCTCAGCTCGTTCTGGTAGAGGTAGTCAAGGACCAGGTCAGGTTCGAAATCCTCAGGGAGGCGGATGAAGGACTCCGGCTCGTCCACTACCTGGGGCAGGGCATCTGGGACCCTCTCCACCCTGACCTCGAAACCCTCCCCATATCTTTCAATCCCCTCTCTCACGTGCTCCCCGCGGCCGCCCCTCTGGAAGATCAGGATTCTCATCCGTATTCCCTCAGCAGGGACTCCCCCAGGGACTGGATGGCCTTCAGGGCCTTGGAATCCTCAAATCCCACCAGGGGCACACCCTCCATGTCCGCCTTTGCCACCACCTGGTCGAAGGGCACGAAGGTAGTGCATTCGAAGTCCAGGTTTTCCTTTATGAACTCCTCTTGGTCCTGGGAAAGTACCTTATTGCCAACCCCAAGGGCCTTCTTTATCCCTATCTCCCTGGAGAGCCCGTAGACCTGGTTCGCCGTCTCGATGGAATTCTTCGTGGGCTCTGTCACGATGATCATGAGGTCGAAACCCTGGGCCACACCCCGGGCCAGGTGCTCCATGCCGGCCTCGGTGTCCAGGACCAGGATGTCCCCGGTGTCCAGGACCAGGTGCCTGAGGAGGGCCTTGAGGAAGGTGCTCTCCGGGCAGATGCAGCCCTGGCCCCCTCCCTTGACGCTGCCCATGACCAGGAGCCGCAGGTCCCCCTCGGGAGAGGAGAATCTCTCCGGGATGTCGTCCACCTTGGGGTTCAGGTTGAAGATGCCCTCGGCAATCACCGCCCTGTCATTGATGAGGTCCTTCAGTTCGGATATGGGGGTGGGGTTCTCAAGGCCCAGGGAGGTGTGGAGGTTCATGGAGGGATCGGAGTCCACCGCCAGGACCCGCCGGCCCTGGGCGGCAAAGATCCTGGCCAGGGCGGCGGAGATGGTGGTCTTGCCTACCCCACCCTTGCCGGAGACCGCCAGCTTCATGCTATCCTACCCCCTGCTAGTGTTGGCAGGGACCCTTCCGGCCTCCACCCTTTCCAGTATTTCCAGGAGCCGGCGGTACTCCTCGTCCCTGACCTTGAACTCCTCTGCTGTTATCTCGCCCCTCAGCCTCCGGTCTGCCAGATCCAGGAGGGCTCTCTCTATCCCATCCACGGTCTCCGGGGTCAGGGGGTCGGTGCCGTAGCCAATCTCATCGGAATCGGAAAGGCCGTCGCCGTCGGTGTCGTTCCTGGCAGGGTCTGTACCCCGCAGCCACTCCTCCGAGTCCGTCAAACCATCGGAATCAGAATCCATGACATCGCCGTACTTGGCCTTGATGCTGTTGATGATCTCCTGGCCCCGGCTCAGGGAGTAGCCGCAGGTGGGGTCCAGGTTCCGGCAGTCTGCCAGGGAACCATAGCCGCAGCCGCAGGTGCACTCTTCGGTGTACAATATCTCCAGGGCCTCCCGAACCCCCTCCTCCGGGAGGCCGGAGAAGTCAAGCCCCGGTATAGACGAGTATTTGAAGACAATATCACCGGAGTCTCCAGGGGGTCTTCCCAGGCCGCTCATGAAGGCGTAGCCCAGGGAGGACAGGACCATGAAGCCAATGACAACATAGGCGCCAATCTTTTCCCGTTTCATTTTCCTTACCCCTTGTAATATAACGTTTGAAATCAAATGTATTCCGTTACCACCGGTGGGCAATGATGCCAACCAAGGGGATTTATATGGTAAGGGCATCTTCTATTCACATCACCAGAGGAGAAGCATTGGCGTGAGCGAGATTGACCCCCTGTCCCAGGTGGAACCCATGCCCACCGTTATGTGCCCCAGCTGCGGCAACATGACCCTGGTGAAGAGGTACTATCGGAAAAGCGACGGTAGCCTCTTCTCGTGTCTCAAATGCGGGTGGAGAAGACTTCTTTAA
>CAZHQS010000132.1:0-4457 GCA_964534545.1 Candidatus Hydrothermarchaeota archaeon | reverse complement strand
TGGAAAAAGCAGGCTTCCAGGTCTTCCTTCCCCAGGAGAGTTGCGAAGGGCCGGAGGGCATCTTCCAGTGCTGCATCGAGAACCTGAAAAAGTGTGATGCCGCCCTTGCCGTCTTCGACGGCGCCCAGGTGGACGACGGCACCGCCTTCGAGTGCGGGGTGGCCCATGCCCTCGGCATCCCTATCGTGGGCCTGCGCACCGACTTCCGCAGGGTGGGGGAGCACGGCGCAGAGGTCAACCTGATGCTTTCGGAATCCACAAAAAAGATATGCAGGGACGTGGGAGAGGTTATCCAAGTGTTGAAGGAGTTATCCAGGAGGCAGGAATGAAGCTTGAGGTCAGGATTTGGGACATCCGCGTCGGACGGGACGAGGTGACTTTGAACGAGGAGGACGCCCGGCACCTGGGGATCCATCCCAGGGAGAGGGTGACCCTCTTTGCCGATAAGAAACGGCAGGTGGCCATCGTCAACACCACCAGGACCATCATCCCCAAGGGGGTCATAGGGGTCACCCGGGACGTGGCCGATGACTGCGGCTTGAAGGACGGGGAGGTGGTATCGGTCAAACCGGCCGAGAAGCCCCGCTCTGTGGAATACATAAAAAAGAAGATGGAAAAACAGGTCCTAAGCGAGGCCGAGTATGAGGCCATCGTCACGGACGTCTTGGCAGGCAACCTATCAGAGATTGAGATCACGGCCTTCGTCTCCGCCCTCTATATCAACGAGATGACCATGGAGGAGACGGGCTACCTCACCCGGCAGATCGCCGAGAAGGGGGAGAGGCTCAATATCAAGAAGAAGCCTGTCTTCGACAAGCACTCCCTGGGGGGGGTACCGGGGAACAAGATCACCCTTCTCATCGTTCCCATTGTAGCGGCAGCGGGGCTCACCATCCCCAAGACCTCCTCCCGGGCCATCACCTCTGCCAGCGGCACCGCCGACACCATGGAGGTCCTGGCCCCGGTCATCTTCGACGCCCAGGAGATAGAGCGCATAGTGGACGAGACGGGTGGGGTCATCTGCTGGGGTGGGGGGGTGAACCTGGCCCCGGCCGACGATATCTTCATCAAGGTGGAGCACCCCCTGGCCATCGATCCCCACAACCTGGCCATCTGCTCGGTGATGGCAAAGAAATACGCAGTGGGTGCCGACTATGTGGTCATCGACCTGCCCATGGGCTCCGAGACCAAGGTCCGGACCATGGAGGAGGCCAAGAAATATGCTAGGGACTTCATGGCCCTGGGGGAAAAGCTCGGCATCAAGGTGGAGTGTGCTGTGACCTACGGGGACAAGCCCGTTGGCCGGGCCATCGGACCCGCCCTGGAGGCCAGGGAGGCCCTACAGGCCCTGGAGGGGAGCGCCCCTTCGAGCCTCACCGAGAAGTCCTGTGAGCTGGCAGGTTTCATCCTGGAGGCCGGGGGAGTGGCCAGGAAGGGTGAGGGTAAGGGGCGGGCCTATGACATCCTTCAGTCCGGAGAGGCCCTGAACAAGATGAGGGAGATAATCGAGGCCCAGGGCGGCGACCCTTCCATTACCTCGGAAAAGGTGGAGGTGGGGCCCCACAAGGCCACCATTACCTCTCCGGGCAGCGGCTATGCAGTGGGGATGTCCAACAACGCCCTGGTAAGGATCGCCAGGGCTGCCGGGGCCCCCAGGGACAAGGGAGCCGGCCTTCTGCTGGTATTGAGCAAGGGGGAGAAGGTCAAGAAGGGGGACCCCCTCTTCGAGATATACGCCGAGTCCGAGTACAAGCTGGAGCAGGCCGTAAAACTTGCCAACCAGCTCCAGCCTATTGAGCTGGAGGGCATGCTTTTGGAGAGAATACCCGAGTATACGGTGCTGGAGTAGAAAGTTATTTTTCCAGCCTCACCTTGAATTCCGGGAAAACGTCGGCTATGACCTTGAAGTGCCTGTCCCAGGAAGAACTCGTCCGGTTCCTGTATCACCGGTAAGGAGGGCAAAGGGTGGCCACCAAATATATAAAATCCTCCAGGGATTAATCCGTCCTTAAAGGGCCCACTTCGCTCAAAAATATCTCACCCATACCTCGCCCTGATCTCCCTTATCTTGTCCCGGTAGGCCGCCGCTTTTTCGAACTCAAGTTTTTCTGCGGCCTTGAGCATCTCGGACTCCAGCTCCATGACCAAAAACTCTGCCTCATCGAAGGAGAGTCGTGAGATGTCCTTGGGCACCTTTACGGCCTTTTCTTTCCTGGGCATGATGGAGGGCCTTATGGCCTTCTTGATGGTCTCCGGGGTGATGCCGTGGGCACGGTTGTAGGCCAGCTGGATGGCCCGGCGCCGCTCGTTCTCCTCCATGGCGGCCTCCATGGAGCCCGTCACGGTGTCGGCGTACATGATGACGGTGCCATTGATATTTCGGGCCGCGCGGCCCACGGTCTGTATCAGGGAGTTGGTGGAGCGCAGGAACCCTTCTTTATCGGCGTCCAGGATGGCCACCAGGGAGACCTCCGGGATGTCCAGACCCTCCCGCAGGAGGTTTATCCCCACCAGGCAGTCGAACTCCCCGGTGCGCAGGTCCCGGATGATCTCCACCCGCTCCAGGGTGTCTATCTCCGAGTGGAGATACCTCGCCCTCACCCCGTGCTCCACCAGGTACTCCGTCAGGTCCTCGGCCATGCGCTTTGTAAGGGTGGTCACCAGGATGCGGTCCCCGGCCTCGGCCCTCTTCTTCACCTCGGCCATGAGGTCGTCCACCTGGCCCTTCACAGGCCGCACCTCGATTCTCGGGTCCACCAGACCGGTGGGGCGGATGATCTGCTCCACCACCTGCTTGCTCTTCCCGAGCTCGTACCTCTCCGGGGTGGCCGAGACGAAAATCACCTGGTTTATCCGCTCCTCGAACTCATGGAACCTCAGGGGCCGGTTGTCCAATGCCGAAGGCAAGCGGAACCCGTAGTCCACCAGGGTCTTCTTCCTGGAATGGTCTCCCTCGTACATCCCGCCTATCTGGGGGACGGTGCGGTGGGACTCATCGATGAAAAGGAGGTAATCGTCGGGGAAGTAGTCCAGGAGGGTGTAGGGCGGTGCCCCCGGGGGCCGACCGGTGAGGTGCCTGGCATAGTTCTCGATGCCGGGACACCAGCCCATCTCCTCCATCATCTCCAGGTCGAAGTTCGTGCGCTGCTCCAGGCGCTGGGCCTCCAGGAGCTTTCCCTCGCTTCTCAGCTCGGCAAGCCGGTCCTCCAGTTCGTCTCTTATAGCCTCCACCGCCCGCCTGAGCTTGTCCTCAGGGGTCACGAAATGCTTTGCGGGATAAACCACCACCCGGTCCAGCTCTGCCAGAGCTTTTCCTGTCAGGGGGTCTATCTCCCTTATGCGGTCCACGGTGTCCCCGAAGAGCTCTATGCGGTAGGCCGTGTCCTGGTATGATGGGAAGACCTCCACCACATCCCCCCTGACCCTGAAGGCGCCCCTTTTAAAATCCATGTCGTGACGGGAGTACTGGACCTCCACCAGGCGGCTCAAGAGCTCGTCCCTGGGGATGTCCTCCCCCACCGTCAGGGGCACTATCATGGAGGCATAGTCCTCTGGCGAGCCAAGGCCGTAGATGCAAGAGACCGAGGCCACCACGATGACGTCCCGGCGGGAGAGGAGGGAGGAGGTGGCCGAATTGCGCAGCTTCTCAATGTCCTCGTTGATGGAGACCTCTTTCTCGATATAGAGGTCCTTCTGGGGCAGGTAGGCCTCGGGCTGGTAATAGTCATAATAGGAGACGAAGTACTCCACCGCATTGTCGGGGAAAAGCTCCTTGAACTCGGAGTAGAGCTGGGCGGCCAGGGTCTTGTTGTGGGATATGACCAGGGTGGGGCGCTGGACCTCCTGGATGACGTGGGCCATGGTGAAGGTCTTGCCAGAGCCCGTCACCCCCAGGAGGGTCTGGTATCTCAGGCCGGAGTCCAGCCCTTCTGTCAGCTCCCTGATCGCCTTGGGCTGGTCCCCTTTTGGCTCGAAGTCCGAGACTAGGTTGAAGACCATACCCCTAAGTGGGGGATTTAACCCGTGAAAAGCTTTTCCGAACTTTATCCTGCTTTACTACCTTACCTCAATAGACTCCACATTCTTCCACTGACCATGGAGGTTGCACATGGAATAGGCTATCAAATCCGCTGACTCCTCCAGACTCACCCGGAAGCAGGTATCAGGCTCCGTTGTCTTCGGCGCGAACTGGGTCCTCCCCAGAAACTTCTCTCCGGCATAGAGCTCGGTCCACATAATGAAGTGTCCCAGTTCGTTGGGGTGCTCCATGAGTTTGCCGGTGATTATCCGCACCTCAAAGGGCTCTCCCGATTCCACAGATTCTGGACATATTATCCGTGGTGAGTGTTTCTTCTGCAGGTCAGTCATCTGATCTACGTCCCTGGGCCAGTTAACCTTACCCTGGGAAAACTTAGGCATGGCCATTTCCGCCATTTACCTCCCTCCTGTTTATTGAT
>CAZHQS010000131.1:0-4492 GCA_964534545.1 Candidatus Hydrothermarchaeota archaeon | reverse complement strand
CCTGGTAATAGCCCCGATCATGGTCACAGGAGGGGCATTTCTCGGGGGGCTCGGTCCCTTTATGGACATAGCCGCACTCCCGGCAGACCCACTCCACCTCTTCTTCCTTTTTGAAGACGGTGCCGGCCTCTACCTCTTCAAGAAGCTTTTTGTACCTCTCCTCGTGGTGCTCCTCGGCCCTGGCGATGGCCCTGAGGCGCTCAGCTATCTCGGGATACCCCTCCTTCTCCGCCACGTCGGCGAATTCGGGATACATGGCCGTATGCTCATAATTCTCTCCTGCGATGGCGGCCTTCAGGTTATCTGCGGTACTGCCGAGGGTCGTGGGGGCCGAGGCTTCAACCTTGATCTCGTCCAGGTCCGTATCAGCCTTCTCCTTCAGCTCGTTTATCAGTCTGAAAAGCCATGTCGCATGTTCCTTCTCGTTGTCCGCCGTGATCAAGAATATCTCGGCGATCTGGTCAAACCCCTCCTTTTTCGCAATCTTGGAATAGAAGGTGTACCTGTTTCTCGCCTGGCTTTCGCCGATGAAAGCCTTTGCCAGATTCTGGATTGTCTCCTCCATAACACCTCACCTCAGGGTATGTATGGGTCCCGGGAAATAAATAGATTTAGGACCCATGATGGGAAATCTTCATATATCCCAGGATTTCATTCCCTTCCATGGATTTCTACAAGTACCACGGCGCCGGCAACGACTTCATCATCATTGAGAATATAAGGGGGCGGGTGCCCGAGGACCATAAGCCGACCCTGGCCAGAAGGCTCTGCCACCGGAGGTTCGGCATCGGGGGGGACGGCCTCATCTTTGTGGAACCTTCGGGGGATGCGGACGTACGAATGAGGATATTCAATCCAGACGGCTCCGAAGCCGAGATGTGCGGCAACGGCATCCGCTGCCTTGCAAAACACGTCCATGACTTCGGGATAGTCCCAAAGGAAGAGATTGCGGTGGAGACCATGGCCGGGGTAAAGGAAGTGGTGCTGACGGTGGATGAGGGCAAGGCCACCTATGTCAGGGTGGACATGGGCAGGCCGAGAATCTCCATGACCTCCGAGGTTATCGAGGCAGGGGGCAGGGAGGTGGAGATTACCGCCCTGGACACCGGTGTACCCCACGTGGTGGTCTTCACAGAGGACCTGGAGGGGACAGACGTCCGGGGCACCGGGTCTGCCATACGCTACATGACCCACCTCTTCCCCAGGGGGACCAACGTGAACTTCGTCCAGGAAACCGGGGATAACACCTTCAGCATCAGGACCTACGAGCGGGGGGTGGAGGCCGAGACCCTGGCCTGCGGTACCGGAATCACTGCCTCGGGGGTGGCAGCGGTCATGTTGAAGAAGGCCGACCCGGCAAAACCCCTGGAGTTCCACGCCAGGGGCGGCACGGTCTTCATCGAAGTGGAGATGGAGGGGGGCGGGATAGCCAGGGCATACATGAACGGTCCGGCAGAGTTCGTGTTCAAGGGGGAGATGAATTCATTTTAGTTTTTTGAGTCTCCCCTTCTCCACCTGGAAGACCCTCAAAAACAGGTTCTCGAAGCTTGAGACCTCCCGCCGGTCATGGACCTCCACGTTTATCATGCCATGAAAGGAGAGCTTCTTCCCCGAGAGGTAGTCCACGGCATGGGAGATGAACTTGTAGGCAGGGTCCATCCCCAGGTTCAGGATCAGGTTGGAGAGGGGCTCGAAGACCAGGACACCGTCCTCCGGCATCTCGTCATAGACCGCCCTGAAGTACTCCAGGTTGGTCATGGGTATCTCCTCCAAGGCCTTGTCATCGGTGGGGGGCGCTCCTTCTGTGGGCAGGGTTATGACCCTTGCCTCCTTCAGCCTGCGCCGGTACATATCGGCCTTGGAAGGGGAACAGACCAGGTAGACCGCCCTGGTCCTGCCCAGAAAGTCCTCCACCATCTCTACAACAAAATCCTCCACCTGGCTGGCCTGGTTGTACTCGATGAGGGCCGTATCCCCCAGTTCCGCGGTATCCAGTCCCGGTTTCTCCATCTCCTTGGGGACGAGGTTCAAGGAAAACACGTTCTCCTTCTCCAGGTCGATGGTCCCCTCCCCCTCATTATAGCCCGGCGCCTCGGCGCTGACGGTATAAACCCCCTTCTCCAGGGCCTCAAAATAGGCTACCCCCAGGTTGTCGGTCCTCCTCATGAGGGTGGACCCGGTCTTCCTTGAGAGGAGGCTCACCAGGGCATCGGGTATGGGCCTCATCTTCACTTCATCGTTGACTATAACGCTCAGGTCCTGGGCGGCCTTTTTGACGTAGAGGACATCCCCGGTATCGGTGCTGATGTACCTGTCGAAGTCCTGCCTGGTGTATCCCTCGGCCGTTATCGTCACCACGTACTGCCCCTCGGGCATGTCCTCGAAGATTACCCTGCCCTCCGGGTCGGTGTTCTGCTCCACGCTCTTGCCTGTCTCCTTGTTCAATAGCCTTACCTTGGCCCCTATGATTCCTTCCTCGGTCCCCTCCTCGGCCACCAGCACCGCGAAGTTGTGGACCGATACCTCCTCATAGTCCTCCACCTCATCCCCAATAACAGGGGTCTCCAGGGACCTTCGCGGGAGTCTGACCCTCGGGACGGACCCCACTACCCTCTGGAACACGGACTTCAGGGAAAAGCCCGGGAGGGACGGGGCAGGGAAAGACGGGACCCCGTACCTCCTCCTGGCAGTATTGAAGAGAGATACCCAGACCATCCCCAAAAGGACCAGGAGCCCGTAGAAAATATATTCCCTGAAGGGATTGAAATGACCGGTGGGGTCCAGCCGCGGCCCCAGAAAGGCGAAGATGCCCAAAAGGTACAGCCGCTCGCCCCTCACCTTCCGGCCCTCCTCACCGGTGACCATGTCCAGGAGCACCATCCCCAGGATGATCGCAACTCCCAGAAGGAGCCCGAGGAACCTGTTCACATAGATGGGCCCGTATTTCTCATCCCCTATAAAGAGGGATGCCCCCAGGAGGATGAAGATATCAGTGTATTTGTCAAAGAAGAACTCCAGCCGCTCCAGTTCTGACACCATGGCCCTGCGGGTGATGTACTCATAGAGGGTCTCGGCACTCAGGCCGTTGATGATGATGGAGAGGAGGGCCATGGATACCAGGGTATCTGAGTAGGGGTTGTCTATGAGGAGGTAGAGGGAGATGAAGCCTGCCACCCCGGTGATATAGGAGAGCCAGACCAAAAGGGTGGGTGAAATATCCAGCCTGTCAAGGACGAAGGCCAGGGAGTAGGTCAACGGCCTGAAGACCGTCCGAATTCTAACCTCCATGGAAATTACTTAAATAAAGTCCCATAATAACCTTTCTCCAATGATCACGAAGGAGATGATAAACCCTGGCAGGCGCATCCTGGCCGTGGATGTGGGCACCGGAACCCAGGACATCCTGGTCTTTGAGGAGGCCAAAAACCCGGAAAACTGCATCAAGATGGTCCTCCCGGCCATGACCCAGGTCCTGGCAAAGAGGGTCCGGGAGATCCAGGGGGACATCTTCCTCCCTGGAGAGACCATGGGAGGAGGACCAGTGGCATTTGCCCTGAAAGAGCATGTGAAAAAGGGCCACCGGGTGGTCATGACCGAGACCGCTGCAAGGACCATAAGGGACAATCTGGAGGAGGTCCGGGAGGCAGGTATCGAGGTGGTCAGGGACAGGTCCCGGCCAGAGGGTTTCCAGGTGGTGGAGACCATGGACGTGGACTTCCAGATCATCCAAGACCTCCTGGATGCCGTAGAAGAGCCCTTCGAGTTCGATTATGTTGGGGTGGCCGTCCAGGACCACGGGTACTCAGAGGGGGTATCAGACAGGGTCTTCCGCTTCCAGAACTTCAGGAGGGCGGTGGACTCCGGGGCCCGGCTCGAGGACCTGATGTACCAGGACCCGCCATCCTACTTCAGCAGGATGGCAGGAGTATTGAGGACCGTGAAGAGGTCCTTCCAAGGCCCGGCCTTCGTGGTGGACACCAAGATAGCCGCCATGGCGGGGGCTTTTTATACATCTAGGACAAAACCAGGCATGGTCATGGCTGTGGATGTGGGGAACGGCCATACCACCGCCGCCATCATCAGCAGGGAGGCCAGGATAGAGGGGGTCTACGAGCACCACACCTCCGCCCTCACCAGGGAAAAGCTCGAGGAACACCTCAGGGGGTTTGTGGAAAAGACCCTCACCAACAGAGATGTCCTTGAAGACGGGGGACACGGGTGCTACAACAGCAGGGCATTGGGTATGGAGGATATAGAAGCGGTCCTTGTAACCGGCCCAAGGCGCAGACTCCTTACCGGATCGAAGACCATTGATACTGTCTCCCCCGCCCCCTACGGCGACGTCATGATGACAGGTACGGCCGGCATTGTGGAGATGATCCTTAAAAGAGTGGAGAAGGGGGATATGGTTCAACTGAGAAAGGAGGCATGAACCCATACCCACCCAACTCTTTAATTAGTCCTCCGCATATATATTCCTTTTTTAGAAAAA
>CAZHQS010000130.1:0-4625 GCA_964534545.1 Candidatus Hydrothermarchaeota archaeon | reverse complement strand
GCCTTCTTGCCCTTTTCAACCCATTCCAGAAAGGCCCCGCAGAGGCATTTGAATACAGTCCTCTCCCCTCTGGACCCCAGGCCATGGTTGTTATCTCTCATGGCATGGAGGGAAGGGGAGGGGGGCTAGTAGACTGCCCCCTCCGCGGCCTTCTTTTTCTCCTCCTTGGGGATGTCCGTCACGAGGGCCTCGGTGGTCAGGACCATCCCGGCGATGGAGGCCGCGTTCTGGAGGGCGCTCCTCACCACCTTAGTGGGGTCCACCACCCCGGCCTTCAGCAGGTCCTCGAAGGTCCCGGTCTTGGCGTTGTAGCCCACGCCGTCCTCGGCCTCCTTGAGCTTCTCCACCACGATGGAGCCGTCCCATCCGGCGTTTATGGCTATCTGCCTCACGGGCTCCTTCAGGGCCCGGGCCACGATGCGGGCCCCCACCTGCTGGTCGCCCTCCAGCTTGAGTTTTTCCACCTCGGGGATGGCCTTCAGGAGGGTCGAACCACCACCTGGCACGATACCCTCCTCCACCGCAGCCCTGGTGGCGTTGAGGGCGTCGTCCAGGCGCATCTTCTTCTCCTTGAGCTCGGTCTCGGTGGCGGCCCCCACCTTGATGACGGCCACCCCGCCGGAGAGCTTGGCGATGCGCTTCTTGAGGTCCTCCTTCTTGAAGTCCTTCTCCTCCAGCTTGACCCTGGACTCCAGGAGGGACACCCTCTTCTTTATCTCCTCGGGGTCTCCCAGGCCCTCGATGATGGTGGTCCTGTCCTTTTCTATCCTCACCTTCCTTGCCCGGCCCAGGTCCACCAGGTTCAGGTTCTCAAGCTTGAGGCCCTTCTCCTCGCTTATCACCGTGCCTCCCGTCAGGACGGCGATGTCCTCCAGCATGTCCTTCTGCTCATCGCCGAAGCCCGGGGCCTTTATGGCACAGGCCTTCAGGACCCCCTTAAGGGTGTTGAGCACCAGGGTGGCCAGGGCGTCGCCCTCCACGTCCTCGGCTATGATGAGGAGGGGTTTGCCCTCCTTGGCGCTGGCCTCCATGACCGGTATCAGGTCCTTGACCGAGGATATCTTCTTGTCGTGGAGGAGGATGATGGGCTCCTCCAGAACCGCCTCCATCTTCTCGGGGTCGGTTATCATGTAGGGGGAGAGGTAGCCCCGATCGAACTGCATGCCCTCCACCACCTCCAGGGTGGTCTCCATGGCCTTGGCCTCCTCCACCGTTATGACTCCGTTGTAGCCGACCTTGTCCATGGCATCGGCTATGAGGTTCCCGATCTCCTCGTCGTTGTTGGCAGAGATGGTGGCCACCTGGGCGATGCGCTCCCGGTCCTTGACATCGATGCTCTTGGACTTGAGGTACTCCACCACCACCTGGGTGGCCCTGGATATCCCGGCCTTTATCTCCATGGGACTGGCCCCGGCAGTGATGTTCTTGAGGCCCTCCTTGACCATGGCCTGGGCCAGGAGGGTCGCCGTGGTGGTCCCGTCGCCGGCCGCGTCCTGGGTCTGGGTGGCCACCTCCTTCACCAGCCTGGCCCCCATGTTCTCGAAGGGGTCGGCCAGGTCTATCTCCTTGGCGATGGTGACCCCGTCGTTGGTGATGGTGGGGTTGCCGAAGCCCTTGCCCAGGACCACGTTGCGCCCCCTGGGGCCCAGGGTGACCTTCACGGTGTTGGCCAGCTTGTCCATTCCGGCCATGAGGGCCTGCCTGGCCCCCTCGTCAAAGATGATCTGTTTGGCTGCCATATCCCTCACCTCCTACTCTATCTTTGCCAGGATATCCTTGAAGTTCAGGATTATATGCTCCTGGCCGTCAATCTCCAGCTTCTCAAAACTGTAGCCGCCATAGAGGACCCTGTCCCCCTCCTTCAGGGGGAGGTCCTTGCCGTCCTTGGTCCTGCCCACGGCCACGACGATTCCCTCCTTCTTCTTCTCCTGGGCGGACTCCGGGATGTAGATGCCGCCCTCGGTCCTGGTCTCGCCCTCCTTGAAGGCCCTTATCAGCACCCGTTCTCCCATTGGCACTACCTTCATCTATATCAACCTCCTTCCTAGGCTGTTGGAATATGGTAAGAAGGAAAAAAGAGAGGGGAGGGGGGGACTTAATCGAAGTCCGTATCCCCGCCGGGAGGTCCTCCGGCTCCGTTCTCCTTGTCCAGCTTGCTGGCCGCTATGACGTCATCGATGCGTAGGATCATGACCGCCGCCTCGCTGGCGGAGTCCACGGCCTGCTGCTTGACCCGCAGGGGCTCGATGACGCCCTCCTTGAACATATCCTTGACCCGGCCGTCGGAGACGTCGATACCGTAGACCGCCCCGGTCTTCTTCTCGTGCTGTGCCCTGAGGTCCACCAGGACGTCGATGGGGTCAAGGCCGGCGTTCTCGGCCAGGGCCCTGGGGATGGACTCTACGGCATCGGCGAAGGCCTCGATGGCCAGCTGCTCCCTGCCGCCCACGGTGTTGGCATAGGACCGCAGGGCCCTGGCCACCTCGATCTCGGGGGCGCCTCCGCCGGCCACCACCTTCCTGCCCTCCAGGGCAGCGGGTACGGAACCCAGGCAGTCCTCGATGGCCCGCTCCACCTCGTCCACGATGTGCTCGGTGCCGCCCCGGACCAGGATGCTCACGGCCTTGGGGTCCTTGCACTCCTTGACATAGACCATCTCGTCGTCGCCGATCTTGACCTCCTCAACGACCCCTGCATAGCCCAGGTCCTCTGGGGTCATGTCCTCGATGTTGGTCACGATCCTGGCACCGGTGGCCCTGGCCAGCTTCTCCATGTCGGACTTTTTCGCCCGTCTGACAGCGAAGATGCCCTCCTTGGCCAGGTAGTGCTGGGCCAGGTCGTCGATGCCCTTCTGGCAGATGAGGACGTTGGCACCGGTGTCCTTGAGCTTCTGGACCATCTCCTTGAGCATGGCCTCCTCCTCGTCGATGAAGGCCTTGAGCTGGTTGGGGTCGGTGATGCGAATCTCGGCGTCGATCTCGGTCTCCTTTACCTCCAGGGCGGAGTTCACCAGGGCGATTTTGGCCTCCTCAACCCTTGTGGGCATCCCTGGATGGACCCTCTCCTTGTCGATGAGGACGCCCTGGATGAGCTCGGTGTCCTCGATGCCGCCGCCTTCCTTCTTCTCGATCTTGATGTGGTCGGTGTCGATGGTGACCTTGTCGTCCTCCACTTCGGCCACGGCCTTGACAGCCTTGACCACCAGGTCGGCAAGGTAGTCCCTGGCCTTCTCGGCCCCCTTGCCAGTCATGGAGGTCTGGGCCACCTTCTTCAGGAGGTCCTCGTCCTTTAGGGTTATGTCCTTGGCGATAGATTCAAGGACCTCCCCGGCCTTCTCGGCGGCAAGGCGGTAGCCCTGGGCCACCACAGTGGAGTGGACGTCCTGGTCCAGGAGGTCCTCGGCCCTCTTCAGGAGCTCGCCGGCCAGTACCACCGCAGTGGTGGTGCCGTCACCCACGGACTCCTCCTGGGTCTTGGCCACCTCCACCATCATCTTGGCTGCCGGATGCTCCACGTCCACCTCCTTGAGGATGGTGACACCGTCGTTGGTGACCACCACGTCCCCCAGGGTATCCACCAGCATCTTGTCCATGCCCATGGGACCAAGGGTCGTCTTTACCGCCTCGGCGATGACCCGGGCGGCCATGATGTTGGTCCGCTGGGCGTCCCTCCCCACCGTTCTTCCGGTACCTTCCTTCAAAATCAGTACGGGCTGGCCCGCTAGCTGCGCTGCCATTTATCCACCTCCTTTTATTTGTTTCTATAATCATCAATGCCCATCCATCCCAGGATGGCGCCAGTGAGGATGAGGAGGCCCCCGAAACAGGCGGCAAATACCACCAGAAGGGACCTCCAAAAGGGCACTAGGTCCCCTCCCTCTAGAATATCCCCCAGGACCGGCACTCTGGCGAAGTACCAGGCTGCCCCAGCCGCCATCAGTATGATTCCTGAAAGGACATTAAACAACTCCTTGCCCATGCCCATTCACCTCGGAAAATCTAAAAAATCGAATAACGTGGTAAAAGATTTTAGTAACAAAATGTTACCTTTATCCATCGAATAGACCTGCCCATCTCCGGTTATCTCCTGGGTTTCTTAAATATTTTTTATGTTAGACATTTACATGTAAGATGTAGATGTAACATGACAGAGGTAAAACACATACAGAGCGAACTGGAGCCCCATGAGTATGTCGAGTTCAAACGGGCCGCCAAAAAGAAGGGAATAACCCTAAAGGAAGCCGCCAGGGAGGCCATCCTTGGATGGACCCGGGAGGAGGCGGGATTCGACAGGGAGGACCCCTTTTTCAGGACTGCTTTCATGTTCAAGGGGCCCAGGAAGATGGCCGAGACCCATGACGATATCTACGAGGATTGAAGATGCTCTTCATCGACACCTCGGCCTTTATAGCTGTTGCCAACGGCAGGGATGCCCACCACAAAGAGGCCGTGGATTTCCTTGAGGAGGTGCAGGCAGGCAGGACGGAGTTCAGGCGGCTCCTGACCACGGACTACATCATCGACGAGACCCTCACCAACATCAGGTTCAAGGTGGGCCACCGGCAGGCGGTGGAGTGGGGGCGGGCCATCTTTGGTTCCCATGCGGTGGAGAAGGTGCAGGTGGAT
>CAZHQS010000129.1:0-4642 GCA_964534545.1 Candidatus Hydrothermarchaeota archaeon | reverse complement strand
GGGCGAAAATAACATATATACGGTTAGGGATTATGGTACATGGACTGGGAAACCCTCCTCGCCCTGACCGGGATATACCTGCTGCTTTTGGCAGGCTTCGCCCACTTCTGGTTCACCACCAGGAAGATAATCAAGGTGGCCGAGGGGAGCACCCAGATCCTGGAGCTTCTAAGGTCCATCATCGTGGGGATGGAGGACAGGAAGGATGAGGCCAGCAGGGACCTGGAGATCTACGAGAGGGTAATGAAGAAGTGACCATAGACCCGGACAGACTCGAAGGGCTCCTGGAGGTACCGGCCAGGTTCGTAGACATCACCATCCAGGAGATAGAGACCACAAACCTGGTGCTCAAGGACGGGGACCTGAGGGAGGTCTCCACCGGAACCACCTCGGGTTTCGGGGTGAGGGTCCTGGGGAAGATCTGGGGTTTTGTCTCTTCCAACAATCCCGAGGGCATCAGGGAGAAGGTGGAGAAGGCCGCCCGCCTGGCAGGCCAGGGGGAGAGGGAGATAGGTTTCGATCCCGCCCCTCCCGTGGAGGACAGGGTGGAGGTGAAGCCCAGGGTTGACCCCGCCCATGTGGACCTCCTGGACAAGAAGGCCCTCCTGCGCCGCTGCGAGGAACTGGCCATGGGCCATGATGGGATAAAGAGCACCTCCTTCTCCTACAGCGAACACCTGGTGAGGACCATCTACATGAACTCCGAGGGCACCCGCATCGAGTCCTGCTACCCCAGGGTCTTCTTCTCTGCCGTGGCCTTCGCCCGGGAGGGGGACCAGCTCCAGGCGGGCTTCGAACGCCTGGGGGCCACCGGGGGCTGGGAGGCCGTGGCAGGAGCGGAAGAGGCCACCCGACAGGCCGTGGAGCGGGGCCTGAGGCTCCTGGGGGCCAGGGGTGCGCCCAGCGGAGAGTACCAGGTGATCCTGGACCCGAAGCTGGCCGGGGTCTTCATCCACGAGGCCCTGGGCCACGCCGCCGAGGCCGACCACGTCCTCCAGGACGAGTCCGTGCTTAAAGGCCGCCTGGGGGAGGCCATCGCCTCCGAGGAGGTCACGGTCTACGACGACCCCACCCTGGAGGGCTCCTTCGGGTTCTACCACTACGACGCCGAAGGCACCCGGGGGGTGAAGACGGCCCTTATTGAGAGGGGCCGCCTTGTGGGTTTCCTCCACTCCAGGGAAACGGCCTCGGAGATGGGCCTTGCCAACACGGGCAACGCCAGGGCCCAGGGCTACGCCTACCAGCCCCTGGTCAGGATGAGCAACACCTACTTCGCCCGGGGTGATTCCAGCTTGGAGGAGATGGTAGAGGATATCAGGGAGGGCATTTACCTCCTGGGGTCCAAGGGAGGCGAGGTGGACACCGCCAGGGGTGTGTTCCAGTTTGCGGCCGAGGAGGGATTTCTGATCAGGAAGGGCGAGATAAAAGGACCCATCCGGGACGTCTCCCTCTCCGGGGAGACCCTGGAGATTCTCAAGAAGGTGGAGGCCGTGGGCAGGGACCGGGACCTCTCGGTGGGGTTCTGCGGCAAGGCCTCCCAGGGGGTGCCCGTGGGGGACGGAGGACCACATATCATGACCCGGGCCACGGTAGGGGGTGCAGGACATGGAGATTGAAAGAGCCCTGAGGCTGCTGGGGGAGAAGGCAGACCAGGCCGAAATCTTCCACATCTGGGGTTCCTCCAGGACCCTGGAGGTGAAAAAGGACCGGCCCGACCTGTTCAAGGAGTCGGACTATTCCGGCTACGGCATCAGGGTCATCATGGACCACCGGGAGGGCTTTGCCTATTCCAGTACCCTCTCGGATGAGGTCATTGAAAGGGCGCTGAAGACCGCCCGGGTGGCAAGTCCTGACCCCTTCGTGGGCCTGCCCGGCCCCTCCAGCTTCAGGGTCATCCCCGGATGCTTCGACCAGGCGGTGGCGTCCCTGGACCCTGATGAGGCCACCAGTTTTGCCGCCGAGATGGTCAGGGCCTGCCAGGGGACTGGCGCAATCCCCACCACTGGGGGGCTCACCTGGTCCTCCTCAGAGGTCACCATCGCAAACACCCACGGGCTCTACGGCAGCGACCGGGAGACCACCATCTCGGCCCACTTCTCCGCCATAGCAAGGGACACTGAAGTCCAGTCCGGCTTCCACTACGGCGCCTCCAGGGCCCTGGACCTGGACTTTGCCGGTATCGGGGCCGAGGCGGCCCGACTGGCCAGGGACTCCCTGGGGGCGGAAGGAATCGGGACCCGTACCCTGGATGTAACCCTCAGACCCCACGCGGTGGCAGAGCTTCTGGAAGGGACCCTGGTACCCTCCCTCGTAGCCGACAACGTCCAGCGGGGCAGGTCCCTCCTGGCGGACCGGGTGGGTGAGGAGGTATTCTCGGAAAACCTGACCATCCTGGACCAGGGGGACCTGGAGGGAGGCCTCATGACCGCGGCCTTCGACGGGGAGGGGGTGCCGGCCCGGAGGACCTCCCTGGTTAAAAAGGGCATCCTGGAAGGGTTCCTCTACGACTGCTACACCGCGGCAAAGGAGGGCAGGGAGAGCACCGGCAACGCCGACAGGTCAGGATACGCCACCCCCATAAGGATCCAGCCCACCAACCTGCTGGTCACCGGCAAGGGCCATGTGGAGGAAGGGGGCCTCCTGGTCCACGGCCTCATCGGGGCCCACACCTCCAACCCGGTAACCGGGGACTTCTCCCTGGAGACCCGCAACGCTTTTTTAAACGGAAAACCGGTCAAAAAAGCAATCATCACCGGAAACGTCTTCGAGCTGTTGAGGAGCATAAAAGGCTTCGGGGACGACCCCCTCCAGGTATCCGCGGTCCACTCCCCCAGCATCCAGTTCAGGGACGTGAAGGTGGTGGGGTGATTCAGGCGCCGCCCCTGTGGTACTCGTAGGTGCTGTAGACGTGGTCACTACCGCACTTGGGGCAGGTCAGGTTCTCCTCTCCCTGGGCGGCCACGTTCACCCGGAATATCTTCCCGCAGGCGTTGCAAGTGAAGAGCTTGTAGGCCATGATAGGAACTTATCTGGCATAATATTATTTTAAGGTTGCTGCGGTGGAAGGTCCAGGGACCGCCCCGGAAGGGCTAAACGCCACTTATTTATATCCTGGGACCTAATCCACCTCCATGACGGACGATTTCTCCATGAGGGATGAGCTGGGCCGCAAGGCCGTCCACCTGACTTCCGTGGCTATCGTCCTGATACTGTACTGGACCGGAAGGGAGACCACCCTGGGTTTCTTGATCTGGGTCCTGCTCCTCTTCCTTGCCATCGAGTATCTCCGGGTGGAGCAGGGGATAAGGCTCCCTATCTTCGGGCGCTTCTACCGGCCCACCGAGGAGGGGACAATGGGCGGTAACGTCAACTTCATGATAGGGGCCATGCTGGCCATCAGCGTCTTTCCCAGGGAGGTGGCCTCGGCTGCCATCATCATGACCACCTTCGGGGACATGGCCGCCGCCTTGGTGGGAAGGTCCCTGGGCAGGACATGGCTCCCGGGGCTCCCGGAGAGGGCCCTGGAGGGATGCCTTGCGGAGTTCGTGGTGGACATCATCATAGGTTTCATATTTCTGGGCAGCATCCCGGTGGTCCTGGCCATGGCCCTTGTGGCCACCGTGGTGGAGACCCTTATCTACAAACTGGACGACAACCTCCTGGTCCCCCTCTTCGCCGGGGGTGCGGGCCAGATAGCCTCCTGGATTTTTTAACTTTCCTTCGTTAACCTTGCTAAAAGGGTCAGATTATCATGGTTTCCCCGGTTGAGATTCACAAATACCTGCCCAAGACCAACTGCAGGAAGTGCGGCATCCCGACCTGCATGGGCTTTGCCGTCAAACTCTTAAAACAGGAGAAGGTCCTGGACGACTGCCCCGTCCTCAAGGAGGCCAAGTACATCCGGAACAACATGAAGCTTAAGGAGATCCTGGCCCCCATCATGGAGACCAAGGAGACCCAGCTGGTCATCCACGAGGACAAGTGCAACGGTTGCGGGGACTGCGTCATCGCCTGCCCGGTGAACGTCTCCTTCTCCCTGGACGCCTCAGGGGGTAAGGGACCCGGGACCGAGGACGTCATCATCAAGATGGAGGACGGCAAGGTGAAGGTGGTGAACCTCCAGGCCTGCCGGCGCTTCGAGGGTGACTTCGAGACCAGGCCCTGCCGGGTGTGCGTGGACGCCTGCCCCCTGAAGGCCATCGAGTTCGTCTAATACCTGGCTATGGCGTCCTTGAAGGGGTCCTCTTCCTTCTGCTCCCTCTGATTGAACTCGCAGACGCTGTGGCACTCCCCGGCCAGGGAGCAGGAACTGTTCTTGATGGTGACCCTTTTGGTGCCCTTGAACCGCCGGCCCTCCCAGTCGCTGTACCTGCGGCAGTTCATGTCCTTGTTGACGAGCCTCTTGGGCCCCCCGCCTTCCTCCTTTTTCTTGTCGTCCCAGTCGCGGTTCTTCTCCACCTTCTTGATGTATGCCCGTTTGGAGAACTTGAATTTCGGCATGGTATCCTATCTTCGGTTATTATCGATGGAAAAAAAAGTAAAATCCAGAGGCCGGGACTACCTCTTCGCTTCAATACCGCTATGGGGCCTTCTCCCTGGGCAGGCTCACAAAGAAGATACTCCCGCCCTCGGGGTGCCCTCG
>CAZHQS010000128.1:0-4687 GCA_964534545.1 Candidatus Hydrothermarchaeota archaeon | reverse complement strand
CCGGGTGGTGAAGGTCATCCCGAAACTTGGGTGGTTCAGGGTCCTTGTGACAGAGCTCATTTAAGCTTTGCGAAAGTCTTTTAATATATGAAAGACATATAATTTAAGGCCGCAGAGGGGAGGACTACCTATTGTCCCTACTCGAAATCTCCGCTCTCACAGATTACCTCCACACCCACCCTTTGCGGCCACCTCTTTTTATCGGATCCTGCCACCCAGACCCAGGATCAGGGCCTGGACCTCCTCAAAGGCCGACGGGTCGCTGACGTCCACCCTGATGGTGATGCTCTTTTTATCCTGGGGGATCTGCTCCCCCTGGTAGACGTCGATGACCCTGGTCCCTACCACCTCATCAATGGAGCCCATAATCACCGATGCGATGACATCACCCTCCGCACCCCTGGGGAAGAGGGCAGAAAAGTCCCTGGACTTGGATTTCGGGGGGAGGTTTTCCAGGCGCCACTTCTTCAGCATCTCGTCACCCAAAAGCTCCACGTTGGACAGCTTCAGCACCGTCTCCCTGCTCCTCACCTTCAGGACAACGGAATCCGGGTCCACCTTCTCCACGGTCCCCACATGGATCGTGTTGGAGTAGATGTGCCGCAGGGCCACTTCCTTCCCCACCGACTCCGTCAGCCTCTGGAACTCCTCGGTCAGGGCCAGGATGGCCTTATCACTGCGTCCCATGGCCGAGTCCAGGTCCCCCATGTGTCTGGCGGCATCTATCATGATCCTCTTGAAGGTCTCGGCATCCTTGCTGGCCACGGCCCGCTTTAGCCTCTCGGCCTCCCTGATGAAGGTCTCATGAACCTTAACAGAGAGGGGGTTGTGGGTCTGGATAGAGGCATAGAGCCCGGGGCTCTGGCCCACGATCCTGGCTATCAGGTCCAGCATCAGGCCGTAGATGGGGGAGGCGAACTGCCTGGACTCCTTCACATCCACGTCCAGCTCCTTCAGGGTTGATGCCACCGCAATGTAGGTGAAGTGGGTGAGCCCCTGGACTACACTCATTATCCGGTCGTGCTCCTCGGGGGTGGTCTCATAGACCTTGGCCCTCTTCTTTTCCAGGAAGTCAAGGAGCCAGGGCTTCCACCTCTCTCCCCGGACGGGGGTTAGGATGAATACCAGCCCCTCCATGGAGCCCACCCTGGGGCCGAACATGGGATGGGTGCCGATGACCTCCACTCCCTCCCTGGCGTGATCCAGCATGGCCTTGACTGGCTCGATTTTCACCGATGTCAGGTCCATAAGGAGGCAGCCGGGCCGGACATGGGGGGCCACCTCCTCTATGACCTCAACGGTGTTCTCGATGTAGACAGAGATTATCACCACATCGGCCTCCCGGGCGGCTGTTCTGTTGTCCCGGGTATATTCCACTCCCAGTTCACTCGCCACCCCTTCCCCCTTTGATACGCTCCGGCCGGTGATGGTCACCTGGTGGCCCTCCTCCTTGAAGAACTTTGCAAAGAGGCGCCCGAACCTTCCTGTGCCTCCGATGATTGAGATTTTCACCATGGTAACCGTGCTACTGTGTAGCATGGTATATAAAGGTTTTGGGGAAGGTGGGGTTGTCTCCGCTCGAGGGGGTCTTACCCTTCCAAAAGTCTCTCGGCCAGCCTCCGGAACTCCTTGCTCGCCGGGGAGCCCGGGACTTCCACCACCACGGGGGTCCTCTTCTCCACCCCCCTGTAGACCTTGATATCCGCCGGGATGTTGGCAATGACGGGCAGGCGCAGGCCGTCCTCCACCTCCCTGGCGCTCATCTCCTCATCGGATCTCTTCACCTTGTTCAGGATGACCCCTCTTATGGGAACCCCCAGCTCCCCTGCCAGTCTTTTTGTCACCAGGTTGGACATAACTATGGGAAGCCAGGGATTGGTGACGATGAGGAGCTCATCCGATGCCTCCATCACCGCCCGGGTCTCCAGGTCGGCATGGGGGTGGGAATCCACCAGGATAATGTCATAGCGGTCCCTGACAGGTTCTATGGTGTCCTTCAACCTGGTGATGTCCACCTCGGTTTCCGAGAAGGATCCCGGGAGGATCTGGAGCCCTGTCCTGTGGGTGTAGATGGTGTGGTCGATGGAGACCTCCCCCTTCAGGACCTGGGGGAGGGAGGAGGGCAGATGGAGCATATCGAGATAGAGATGGAGATTGGGCACCTCGATATTGGCATCCACTGCCAGGACCCTTTTCCCGAATTGCCGGGACAATACGGCGCCGAGATTGGCAACAATGGTGGTCTTTCCCACACCGCCCTTGGCAGAAACTATGCCATATATCTTTGCTTTGGCCATCCTATCGCCCTTTTATCATCTCTTCCTCTAATCTGTGAACAGTAGATATGACATCCTCCCTATAAACCTTTTTTCTCCTCTTGTATACCCGCCGACCGATATAAATGAGCAGGATAAGAAGGGCTACATAGAGGACCTTCCAGACCCAGTCCAGCTTCAAAGGGGGCTCCCGTACGAATACCGAGAGGTCCTTGGTGGTGGTCTTGCCCACGTAATCCATCTTGAGGGTTATGGTGTAGACCCCCAGGACGGCGTCCTTGGGAGGGACCAAGGTGATGTTCAGGACCTTTTCCTCCAGGGGGAAAAAGTTCAGCTCGAGCCCCTCAGGGTCTGCCTTCCAGCCAGAGGGACGCCCCAGGGTCATTGTAACATTTATTGGTACCTTCTCGGTATTGGCCACCGTCACCAGGATGCTCCCGGCCTGGCCCGGCGAGAAGGTGGTGGTTTCTATATTCGAAATAACAATCTCCTTCTTGGGGAGGATGATATCGTAAAAGATGTTGAACTGTTTCAGGGGCCAGTTCACATAGGAGGTATATTCCTCAAGCCCCCTGGACACCTCATAGGTTATGATTCTTGTCTCAAAGAAATCTATATCCTCCATGGCCCATCTCACCACGGGGTCGTATTCTATGATCTCCGAGGGAGGGACATTGAAATCCACCTGGTTGATGCTGGAGGCCACGGCCTTGGGGATGTCCTCCACCACCTCCGCCCTCCTGACGAATCTACCGGCATTTTCCACCTTCAGGGTGACGGTGGATACCTCCCGTTGCGTGTCCACCACCACCCTCCTGGTGATCACCGGCCTGTCCAGCTCCGCGGGATAGGGCTTTACCCTGAGGATAAAGAAGGTCCTGGCCTCTGACTCCTCCCCCTTTAGCACCGTTGTCACCCTGTAGTTGCCGGGGTAGGCCCCCGGCGGTACTGATAGTATCATGTTTATCCCGCTGTGGTCGCCAGCCTCCAATTCGGTGTCTCCGGCCCGAACGTCCACCCATTCCTCTGGAATGCCCTCTATCTCCACCTCCATCTGGGGGATATTGGCATCACCTACATTTGTGAAGAGGATGTCCGAGGTGCCCGTCTCACCGGGGCGCATCTCCTCTATCACCGGAAACCTGGTGAACCTGAGCCTGGTGTCTCCCAGGGGTATCTCCACCGGAGGGATGGGACGGTCGGAGCCCGATACCTCCCGCTGGATCTCGAAGCGGGTCTCCGCCGGGAAGGAGGGCCCCCCGTCATAATGGACAAGGGCCACGGCCCGGTATTTTCCCATGGGGAGCCTTCCGGTATACCAGCCCGTAAAGAAGGTCACGTTATTCCCCACCTCTATCCTAGCTGGGGTCAGGGTGACGTTGGCCAGGGTATTATTCGAGGAATCGATTATGTAGAGGGCAGGGGTTGCATTAAGGGGTAGGTTGCCGGTATTCTCCACGGTGACTGAAAAGTCGATGTACTCGTCCTGTCCTGTAAAGGCAGGGGTAACCGAGAAGTCAGTGATCTGAGCAAGGGCATGGGGGGTAACCGAGACCGAGGCTAGGGTGACCGCCCCGGAAACAGGGAGGGAACTCCAAATGAGAATTGTCAAAAAAGGGAGCAAACCCTTCTTCCACACTAAGACCCCTTCCTACCCTTCTTGACCACATTGTAGATACCATAGAGGACAGCGAGGAAAAGGATGGTTACAACACTTCCAATGATCAAGTACTTCCAGGGGATGGGGGGAGCACCCTCCTCTTCTGGTTTGGGGGTCTCCTTGACGATCTCCTCGGTGAACTTCCTGGTGACGGTCTTGACGGTAAAATCGAAGTTGCGGTCCTGGGAGAGGACCACCATCCCCCCCTGGCCGAGCCATGTGGCCTTGGCGTTTACGGTTATCGTATAGGTCTTTCCCAGGGGAGCGGATTCTGGAACCTTTATGGTCACCTTCAATACCTTCGCCGGGATATAGCCCTCCACGCCACCGGCCTGAAGGTATTCCATACCCTCGGGAACCGACTCAGGGATCTCGCCCACCGGAGATGTCGGCTCGGCATAGAGGTTCTCCTCCACCGTCACCAGCTCCCCTGATATGTTGGTGGTGATGGTGTGGACCTCTGGTTCCAGGACGATATCCCAATCCTGGGGGGCCTGGGTGACAGTAAAGGTGACATGGGTTATCCTGTTGCCATAGATATTGTAAACATAGATTTTCGTGGTGTAGGTCTCCCCTGGCTCGATGTTGATGCCTGTCTCCTCCTGCATGGTGCCGAAGTTGTAGGCAGCCCCACCCTCCTGGGCGTAGACGGAGGTTAATGAGATTAGAAAGAGGAACAGAACCCCGACGAATCTAAAATTGACACCCATAGGATTAAAATACATATTAGCCCTCATATATATCTTTTGTT
>CAZHQS010000127.1:0-4728 GCA_964534545.1 Candidatus Hydrothermarchaeota archaeon | reverse complement strand
TGACAGGAGGTAACCCAGTGCATATTCCAGACGGATTCATACCCCTTGGGCAGTGCGCCATATACTTTGTCCTGGCCCTGCCCTTCGTTGTGCGGTCCATTTCCTGGGCCAGAAAAGAGATGGAGGAGGCCAGTATGCCCCTCTTCGCCACCCTGGCGGCCGGCATCTTCGCCATCCAGGCCATGAACGTCCCCATCCCCTGGGGCACCAGCGGCCACATGGTGGGCGGGGTCCTGGCGGCCATCCTCCTGGGCAGCCCCTATGCCGGGGTCCTGCTCTTGACCATCGTCCTGGTCATCCAGGGCCTCCTCTTCGCCGACGGCGGCATCACCGCCCTGGGGGCCAACATCCTGGACATGGGGATAATCAGCACCTTCGTGGGCTTCTACACCTATAGAGCATTGAGGGGAAGACTGAGCATCTTTACAGCATCCTTCGTGGGGGGCTGGCTGGGCCTCTTGGTCTCAGCCCTGGCCGTGGCCGTGGAGCTGGCCATCGCCGGGACCTTCCCCCTGGTGGAGGGCCTCATGTTCATGGGTCTCTACCATGCCGTGATAGGACTTGTAGCAGAAGGGATGATCACGGCCGTGGTGGTCACCACCGTGGCGAGGGTGAGCCCTGAACTCTTCCCTGATTTGACCCGGGAGGTGGCGGCATGAGGGTCAAGAACTTCGTAATGGCTGGTCTGGGCATCGCCCTCCTCATCTCTCTCCTGGCCCCCTACCTGGCATCTCCCAACCCCGACGGCCTGGAGAGTGCGGCAGAGAAGTTCGAAGAAGCAGAGGGCAAGGACTACCTGGCCTTCAACTCTCCCTTCCCTGATTACATGGTCCCGTCCATGGGCGAGACAGGGGCATCCGGGGTGGCGGCCATCGTGATGGGGACCCTGGTCACCTTTCTGGTGGGCCTTGGCCTCAGTAAGACAATTAAGAACAGGGCTTGAGCACCCATGCACATCATCGAGACCCAGGACCTGGACCACGTCTACCCTGACGGGACCGTGGGTTTGAAGGGGGTCAACTTCGAGGCCCACCGCAACGAGATCGTTGCAGTGATAGGGGCCAACGGCGCCGGGAAGACCACCCTCTTCAAGCACTTCAACGGCCTCCTGAAGCCCAGCTCCGGGAAGGTCCTCATCCAGGGCGAAGAGATCGGAAAGGACAACCTCCTCCAGGTGAGAAAGACCGTGGGCCTGGTGTTTCAAAACCCGGACGACCAGCTCTTCGCCCCCACCGTCGAGCAGGACGTGGCCTTTGGCCCCATGAACCTGGGCCTGTCAAAGGACGTGGTGGAGCACAGAGTGGAAGAGGCCCTGAACATGGTGGGGATGACAGGGTTCAAGGACAAGGCCCCCCACCACCTGAGTTTCGGTCAGAAGAAACGGGTGGCCATAGCGGGAATCCTGGCCATGGAGCCCCACGTCATGGTCATGGACGAACCCACATCAGGGCTGGACCCCGGCGGGGTGGCCAAGATCGTAGGTCTCCTCCAGGACCTCCGGCGCCTGGGCATGAGCACCATCGTGGCAACCCACGACGTGGACCTGGTGCCCATGTTCGCCGACAGGGTATATCTCCTCCACCACGGGAAGGTGGTCCTGGAGGGCACCCCGGAGGAGGTCTTCACCAGCCACATAATTGAGGAGTCCCATCTCAGGCTCCCCTACGTGGCCCAGCTTCTCAAGGGGTTGAAAGGCGAGGGGTATGACCTCGATATCGGCCTCACCATAGAGGAAGCCAGGAAGGAGCTGCTGAGGCTTTTGAGGGGTTAGATGGACCTTTTAGACATCGAGAGGGAGGCCCTGAAGGAGAGTCCCATCCACCGGCTCGATGGGAGGGTAAAGATCATATCATTTCTTTTAATAGTCCTTTTTGCGGTCTTCATCGGCAGGAGCGGCCAAGGGACCTTTGGCCAGCGGATGGAGGCCCTGGCCGTCCTGGAGGCATATCTCCTGATAGTCCTTGTTGGAGGGGGCCTCTCCCCGTCCCTCTTTGTGAAGCGGGTCCTCCTCATCCTCCCCTTTGGCGGGGCCATCGCCCTCCTGAAGCCCTTCATCCAGGGAGGGACCCCCCTCTATACCCTTCCCCTGGGGATTACCATGAGCCTGGAAGGGGTCCGGGAGGGAACCCTGATCCTCTCCGTCATGGTGGTCTCCGTATCCTCCATGGTGATACTTTCCTCCACCACCACGGTCCAGGAGCTGGTGAATTCCTCCAGGAGGATGGGGCTCCCCAAGGAACTTGCCCTTCTTTTTGCCATGACCCTGCGGTATCTCTTCTATTATTTCGAGACCTTTCAAAGGATTGCCGATGCCCAGAGGACCAGGTGCTTCAGCATCCGTAACAGGAGGGTCAGCCCCAGGTTTATCCTGGAGCAGCTTGGCTATACCGCTGCCATGATCTTTGTCAGGTCCTACCTCCAGGGCGCCAGGGTCTACGAGAGTATGCTGGCCAGGGGCTACAACCCGGATTCTGCTGTCCCGTCGAGGGGCAAGGGCATCATCCTCCGTGACGCCACTTTCCTTTTTCTGACCCTTGGGGTTGCCACCTGCGCCCTTATGGTATGACAGGTAGGGGGTTGCAATTGTCTCGGCGGATGTTATCCCTTCCTGTGAGGTCATGGAGAGCTATGACAGGGTCCTGGCCATGCAGCTCAAGGCCCTGAACAGGCACCTGGCCAGGGATAAAAAGAGTCTGGCCGAACTCCTCAGGGAGGAAAGGCCGAGGGTCAGACTCCGGGACGGCACGGACCAGTACTTCAAGAGAGAGGAGCTCAGGTTCCTGGCAGAGATCCTCCCAGCGGACATGCACCGGCTCCTGAGGCTCCCCATTTACATCGAGCTCAGCTCGGCCAGGTTCGGCGGGGGTACGGTCAGGGTCTGCGGGAAGGCCGAGGTGACGGTCATATCGAAGATCCTGAAAAAGGAAGTGGAAGGGGACGAGATGTTTGTCTACAAACCAGAGATTCCGACCATAAGGAAAAAACTCCCCACCACCTCCCAGTACATCTTTACAACCACCCTGGACTAGCATCTGCGACCTTTTGAGGAAAATTATTTTACCTTTGGCCACCAACTGATACACGGAGGATTTATGACACGCGTACACTCCTCGGTGATGCTTCTCATCCTGCTGGCATCCCTGGCGGGGTGCCAGGGAGGGGGAGAAAGGAATGGTCTGGAGGTGGAGGATGTGACCCTTACCGCCTCCGATGGTCTGGAGCTTAAGGGGACCTTCTACAAAGGGGAGGAAGATGCCCCGGGGGTAGTCCTCCTTCACATGCTGGGACGGAACCGTGGGGACTGGGAGCCCTTTGCCCGGGCCCTCCAGAAGGAGGACTATAACGTCCTGGCCCTCGACCTCAGGGGTCATGGGGAGAGCGATGGCAACTGGCAGGTCTTCTCAGAGACCGACTTCAACAACATGGTGCTGGACGCCGCCGCTTCCAAGGCATTCTTGGAGGAGGCCGGAGTCCAGGAGATCGGGTTTATTGGGGCCAGCATCGGGGCAAACATAGCCTTGATGTATGGGGCAGAGGATGAGACCGTAGGATGCGTCGTCCTCCTGTCCCCGGGCCTGGACTACCGGGGCGTCAAAACCGCGGGGACGGCCGCGGCCTATGGGGATCGCCCCCTATTGATAATCGCCAGTGAGGAGGACGAATATGCTGCATCCTCTGCCCGCTCCCTCTATGACGAAGCGAGAGGAGACCGAGAGATCAAGATCCTGTTCAGGGCGGGCCACGGCACCCAGATGTTCAAGGACCCCAGGCTGGAGCCCATGATTCTGAACTGGCTTAAAGGGGTAGGATTCGGGTAGATGCCTGCTTTGAACCATATTTGAACAGTTTTATCTATTTTTTTACATAGATTTAAAAATAGATTCACTATTTCTTTACCCCCGGGGTTCGCTCCTCTCTCCTCTCATGATCTATTTTTCGCAGGAGCACCCCCACCTCTCACTCAGTCATAGAGGATGGCCGGCAGGATGGAATCCCTCATCCCCGGTCCGAAACCCAGGATGAAGAAGACCAGTTTCAGGACATGGTACTGGGTTGTCGCCTTCTTCACCTTCTCCCCCACCGCCTCTTCCCTGTACCACTTCTCCACATAGTAGATGGCCAGGAGGACCACGATAATCTTTAAGGGAATCATGACAAAGGCGGTCCCCGTGGTGTTAATGAGGATATCGGGCAGGAGGTGCTCCTCGTAGAAGCCGTAGTAATCGATACCGATGAAGGTGGCCGAGCCGTCGAAGAGGTGGCCGAAGATGATGGCCACGTTGGAGGGCCAGCGGTATATCCCGGCCTTTTCGTGAAAACCGGCAAGGACATAGATGACGGCCGTCAGGCCCCCGGCCAGGAGGATGGGAGGCAGCATGCGCTCGGGGCGGTTTACGGCTGGCACGAGCTTGGAGAGGACGAGAAGGGCGGCCGCAGACCCGATTACAATGGTCGGGATATAGTACTCGATATCAAAGAAGCGCTTCAGGGCCAGACCCAGGAGAACTCCCGCCAGTCCCAGGGATACCGAGACCAGGTGGACCCCGGGGGTCACGTTCCAGTACTGGCTCTTCTCGTATATCCCCACGTCCACCAGCATGCGCAGGCTTATCCCGAAGATGATGTAGGGGACGGTGGCCAGGAGGAAATTGCGGTCAAAGTCTATCCTCCTGAAGACGAAGCGCTGGAAGACCCATAGCACGACCAGCAGGATGGCGATGTAGATGA
>CAZHQS010000126.1:0-4903 GCA_964534545.1 Candidatus Hydrothermarchaeota archaeon | reverse complement strand
GGGAATAGATGTCCATGGCCTCCCTTATCTGCCTCTCGGCATCCTCGTAGGAGGCGTGGGCGGTGTGGGCCTCCTTGAAGGTGGTTATCTCCCGCAGGCGGATGAGGGGCCGGGTGTGCTTGGTCTCGTAGCGGAAGGTGTTCACCACCTGATAGACCTTCAGGGGCATGTCGGTGTGGGCCCGGATCCAGACCGAGAACATGGGGTAGATGGCGGTCTCGGAGGTGGGTCTCAGGGCGAGCTGGACGTTGAGCGGTTCTCTACCGCCGTGGGTCACCCAGTAGACCTCGTCCTCGAAGCCCTTGATGTGGATGGCCTCCTTGGCAAACTCCTGCTCAGGAATCAGGAGGGGAAAGAGGGCCTCCTGGTGTCCGGTATCATCCAGAAGACCTTTAATAATCTCGATGACGTTGTTGCGGACCTTGAAGCCGTAGGGGAACCAGACGTAGAGACCCTTGACGGGATACCGCACATCCATTATCTCGGCCCGCTCTATGATATCGTTGTACCACTGGCTGAAGGCTTCTTCTTCCATCCTGAGAACTCAGAGGGGGCAGAGGATATAAAAAGGTTTTTGAGGGCCTTTAATCGAACTCCGGCCTCTTCTTGCGCTTTCTTATCACATAGGTGCGGTGCTCGTCGTTGATCTCCACGTACTCGTCCAGGAAGTTGTAGAGTCCCACCTGGTCCTTCCACTCATCTTCCCAGGCCTCCGCGATCTCCAAGAACATGTCCTTTATGGGCTTGCCCACGATTATCACCTCCCGTTATACAATATATTCATATACGGTTAATATTAAAGTTTACCGTGATGGATCAGCGGAGCCAGTTGCTCATGGACGTATTGGAGACCCTCCATCAAAGCGGTTTTGAAGTCTCGGACAGGTGCGGCCTCCGGCCCTCCTGCTTTGACCTCTTCGCCAGGAGACGGGTCCTTCTCCTGCTCCTGAAGGTCCTCACCAACATAGACGGCCTCACCCCCCAGCAGGCCTGGGATATCCACCGGATGGCAAAGATGCTCTCCGCCTCCCCGGTGCTGGTGGGTGAGAGGACCAGGGGGTATGAGATGGATGAAGGGGTCCTATATGAAAGATATGGTGTCCCGGCCCTCAAGCCAGAGACCTTCCACGGGATATTAAAGGGGGAGTTCCAGCCCTGCATCGTCTCTTCCCAGAGGGGGCTCTATGTCCATGTGGACGGAGGGTCCCTGAGGAGGATGCGCCAGGAAAGGGGCCTGTCCCTGGGTGAGGTCGCCAGGGCCCTGGGGGTCTCAAAAAAGGCGGTCTACAACTATGAGAATACCGGGGCCAGGGCCACCTATGAGACCGCCCTCAGGATGGAGGAGTTCTTCGACGAGCCCGTGGCCCTCCCGGTTAACGTCTTTGAAAGGAGAGACTTCCAGGTGGGGGAGAAGGCCGACAACCAAGGGGAGGAACCCGTCTTGGGCAGGCTGAAAGAGATGGGCTTCCAGGTCCAGATCATAAGGAAGGCCCCCTTCGATGCCCTGACCCTGGAATCAAAGGAGGTCATGTTCACCAAGGTCATAAAGACAAACCTCCGACGGGCCCTGGAGAAGGCCCGTATCATAAGCAGTCTGTCAAAGACCGCCAGGACCAAGGCATTTTTCATCGCGGAATCAAGGGTGGAAAAGAAGAACCTGGCAGGGATACCGGTCATAGGGAAAAAGGAGCTGGATGGCTTCCAGGAGACCGAGGACCTCCTGACCAAGGTCCTGGAACGGATGCCCAGGGTTGGTTCATAGGGCTCCGTCAAGTTTATAAGTTCAACAATAGAGGAACCTGGGAGGGGGATCTGGGTCTTTTCTTACAGGAGGGTACAAAAACTTTATATAGAAGTATAAAGTCAGGATTCTTTCATTAAAATAAAAAAAAGTAACTAAAATCAGGAGGTGAATTGTATGGCAGCCCAGATGGGAGGTCAGCCGATTTTGATATTGTCCGACAAGACCCAGAGGACAATCGGAAAGGATGCACAAAGGATGAACATAATGGCGGCCAGGGTCATCGCCGAGAGCGTGAAGACTACCCTTGGCCCCATGGGAATGGACAAGATGCTGGTGGACAGCCTCGGAGATGTGGTCGTGACCAACGACGGTGTAACCATCCTCAAGGAGATGGACGTGGAGCACCCCGCAGCCAAGATGATGGTGGAGGTGGCCAAGACCCAGGAGGAGTCCGTGGGTGACGGGACAACCACCGCTGTTGTAATAGCCGGCGAACTCTTGAAGAGGGCCGAGGATCTCCTGGACCAGGACGTCCACCCGACAGTGGTGGCCCACGGCTACAGGCTCGCCGCCGAGAAGGCCAACGAGATCCTGGAGTCCATCGCCAAGGACATTACCATAAAGGACGAGGCCATGCTGAAGAAGGTGGCCCAGACCTCCATGACCGGCAAGGGCGCCGAGAAGGCCAGGGAGTACCTGGCGGACCTGGTGGTCAAGGCCGTAAAGGCGGTGGCAGAGGTGGAGGACGACAAGATCACCATAGACACCGACCACATCAAGGTCGAGAAGAAGGAAGGCGGCAGCATCGAGGACACCGAGCTCATAAAGGGCGTCCTCATCGACAAGGAGAGGGTCCACTCCGGGATGCCCATGAAGGTGGAGAAGGCAAAGATCGCCCTCATCAACTCCGCCCTGGAGGTCAAGGAGACCGAGATCGATGCCGAGATCCGCATCACCGACCCCAACCAGCTCAAGGCCTTCATCGACGAGGAGGAGGGCATGCTCAAGGACATGGTCCAGAAGATCAAGGCCACCGGTGCCAACGTGGTCCTGGTCCAGAAGGGTATTGACGACCTGGCCCAGCACTATATGGCCAAGGAAGGCATCTTCGCGGTGCGCAGGGTCAAGAAGTCCGACATGGAGAAGCTCTCCAGGGCCACCGGGGCCAGGATCGTGACCAACGTGGACGATATTACCAAGAAGGACCTGGGCTATGCCGGCATCGTGGAGGAGGTCAAGATCGGCGACGACGAAATGATCTACGTCAAGGACTGCAAGAACCCCAAGGCCGTGAGCATCCTGGTCCGGGGTGGCACCGAGCACATCGTGGACGAGGTAGAGCGGGCCATCGAGGACTGCCTGGGTTCAGTACCCGCTGCCCTGGAGGACAATAAGGTCGTGGCTGGCGGAGGCGCCCCCGAGATCGAGGTTGCCAAGGGACTCCGAAGCTATGCCAAGAAGATCGGCGGACGGGCCCAGCTGGCCATCGAGGCCTTCGCAGACTCCATGGAGGCCATCCCCAGGGCCCTGGCCGAGAACGCTGGCCTTGACCCCATCGACGTCCTGGTGGACCTCCGTGCCAAGCACGAGCGGAAGAACGGGACGGCCTATGGGATAGACGTCAGCACCAACACGGTCAAGAGCATGTACTCCGAAGGTGTCATCGAACCCCTGAGGGTAAAGCAGCAGGCCGTGAACTCCGCCAGCGAGGTGGCGATCATGATCCTGAGGATCGATGACGTCATCGCTGCCTCCAGCCTGGGCGGCGGTGGAGGCCCAGACATGCCTGACATGGAAGGCATGGGTGGTATGGGCGGCATGCCGCCGATGTAAACAGGGGGACAATTCCCCTACTTTTTTCTATTTTTTTTCATTAGGTAATTTCCTCCTTAGGTTTAGAAAGGAGGCCAGAGATTGGACGAACCCAAGGAGAGAGGTGCCTATTTCAAGATCAAAAAACCCAGGTGGCACTGGGGTAAGATTGGGGGACTGAAGGAGGTAAAAGAACGCCTTGAGGAGATGGTGGCCCTGCCCCTGAAACATCCTGAAACCTTCAAAAGGGCCGGCCTTGAGCCCCCAAGCGGCATCCTCCTCTGGGGTCCCCCTGGGGGGGGAAAGACCGTCCTGGCCGAAGCGGCGGCCCACTCTGCCGGCTGCAATTACATTGCGGTCAAGGCCATCGAGATCCTCAGCGAGCCCGAGGAGATCCGTGTCATGTACCAGACCGCCGAGGAGCTGGCCCCCTGTGTGATATTCATAAACGAGGTGGACGCCCTGGCCCCCAAAAGGGACGCCGAGTCCATCTGGGCCGTGGGGATTACCAGGGACGCCCCCATCCGGATTGCACCTGAGAGCACCACCCGGATCCTCTATGACGAGCTGGACCGGGTCGCCCCCAGAAAGGATGTGATTACCATCGGCGGGACCTACCGGCCCGATGTCCTGGACGACCAGATCCGGAAGAAGGGGCGCCTGGACAGGAAGATATACGTGCCAGCCCCGGATTTCCAGGAGCGCCTGGAGGTCTTCCAGATCCACACCCGGAATACCCCCCTGGCCGACGACGTCTCCCTGGAGGACCTGGCCGAGAAGACGGAATACTATGTCGGGGCCGACATCCGGGGGGTGGTGCGGGAGGCCACCGTTATCGCCATCAGGGAGAAGGGGCCGGACTTTGATTGTGTCGAGGCAAGGCATTTCCACGAGGCCATGAGGAGAGTGCCCCCCTACCTCTCGCCTGAGAGCGCAAAGAAATACGAAGAGACCCTGAAGACGGAGTGCGAGCACTGCTATTTGTTTTGAAAAATGTATCCAAATACCTCCCCCCCATGGATGAAAAACACGATCCTTCTAGCCCTTCTCCTCCTTGCCATAGGGTGCACTGGAGGAAATATTTCAGAAGATGAAGCCTCCTCCCTGGCCCTGGAGAGATACCTTTCAAATCATCCCACAGGCAACCCCAGGATCTCCCAGGTGGGGGACCTCGGGTCAGACTGGCTGGTGGAGCTGGATGCCGGGAACACCTCCCCGAAGTACTGGGTGGACAAGGGCAGCGGGAAGGTGACCGTGACCCCCGAATACGCCCTGGAAATCGCCATGACCGATCCCATCGGTCATCGGTTAAGCCCTCCATGGTTCCATTAGCCGGTCCCGGTTGAC
>CAZHQS010000125.1:2600-4915 GCA_964534545.1 Candidatus Hydrothermarchaeota archaeon | reverse complement strand
ATGAATCTACCTCTCCATCTTGATAGGATTTAAATAATAAGACCATAAGATTGGTAACCGGTGTTATCATGCTCAGAGAGGGTCGCATGGGTAAGGATATGGACGCGGATTTTGCGGCCTATTCCTCCTCCCTTGATTTTGACAAAAACCTCTTCGAATACGATATCCTGGGGAGTGCGGCCCATGTGGTCATGCTCAGGGAGCTGGATATAATAAAGGAGGAGGACGCCACCGCCATCCTCGGGGGTCTCGGGACGATATACTCCGGGGGCCTTTCGGGCCTGGACCTGGACCCCTCCTTGGAGGACATCCACATGGCCATTGAAAAGGCCCTCATAGACTCCATCGGTGAGGTGGCCGGCAGGATGCACACCGCCCGCTCCAGGAACGACCAGGTGGCCTGCGACCTCAGGATGTGGCTCAGGGACGAGATAAACGGGGTTTCCCTCCTTCTTCTCAAGCTCTGCCGGGCCCTGGCCGGGAGGGCCAGGGAGAACCTGGAGACCGTCATGCCCGGCTACACCCACCTCCAGCATGCCCAGCCCACCACCCTGGCCCACCACTTCATGGCCCATCTGAACGCCTTCCTCAGGGACGTGGAAAGGCTCCAGGATACCTATAAGCGTATTAATCTTAACCCCCTGGGTTCCGGCGCCCTGGCCACCACGGGTTTCAAGATAAACAGGAAGAGGACCACAGAACTTTTGGCCTTTGACGGCGTGATGGACAACTCCCAGGACGGGGTCGGCTCCAGGGACTTCATCACAGAGACCCTCTTTGACCTGACATCCATCATGGTCAACATGAGCAGGATGGCAGAGGAGCTCATCGTCTGGTCCACCGTCGAGTTCGGGTTCGTGGAGCTGGACGACGCCTTTGCCTCCACATCAAGCATCATGCCCCAGAAGAAGAACCCGGACAGCATGGAGCTCTTAAGGGGCAAGGCCGCCCGGGTCATAGGCAACCTCGCATCCGCCCTGACCATGGCCAAGGCCCTGCCCTTCTCCTATAACCGGGACCTCCAGGAGATGTCCCCCCTGGCAGCGGACAGCCTGAAGATTGTCAAGGAGTCCCTGGTCATCCTCGAGGGGGTGATAAGAACCCTGAAGATAAACAAAGCCAGGATGGCGGAGATGGCAGGAAAGGGATTTTCCACCGCCACGGACCTGGCTGATTTCCTGGTTCAGGAAAGGAGCTTACCCTTCAGGACCGCCCACCAGATCGTGGGCAGGTCGGTGGCCCTGGCCCTTGAGGAGGATTCAAGTGAGATGGGGGAGATAGTCTCCAGGGTGTTCAAGGAGGTCACCGGGGAGGAGCTTGAGACCTCTGTCGAGACCATCAACGATATCCTAAATCCCATATCATCAGTCAAGTCAAGGGACCGCCGGGGAGGCCCGGCCCCGGGAGCCATGAAGAGGTCCCTGGCCGATGCCGGCAAGGCGTTGAAGGACTTCGAGGGTGCGGTCCAGGAGAGGATCAAGAAGATAGAGAGCTCCAAGAAGGCCCTGGTCTCCATGATGGGTGAGCAGTGAAATGACCGAATTCCAGCCCGGCGACCTGGTGGAGGTGAAGAAAGGGGGAAAGAGATACACCGGAATCCTCATGCCCAGAAGCGAGCTGGCCGACGACCGCCATGTGGTCATCAAGCTGGACAGCGGTTATAACATCGGTATAGGTCTTGAGGGTGCGGATATCATGGTCATTTCACGGAAAAAGGATATCTCTCCCCCTGCTGGTGAGGCAGAGCAGGCCGGCAGCGGGAAGAGGGTCGTCCTCATGGGGACCGGAGGGACCATCGCCTCCAAGATAGACTACAGGACAGGGGCGGTCCATCCTTCCTTTTCGGCAAGGGAGCTGGTCCAGGCCGTACCGGAGCTGGCAGGCCTTGCCGAGCTGGACTGCAGGCTCCTCTTCAACATCCTCAGCGAGAACATGGAGCCGGATTACTGGAAGAGGATTGCCGAGGAATGTGCCCAGGCCCTGAACGGTGGGGCCGAGGGGGTGGTGATTGCCCATGGTACCGATACCATGGGGTACACGGCTGCGGCCTTGAGCTTCATGCTGGAGGACCTGACAAAACCCGTGGTCCTTGTGGGGTCCCAGCGCTCCTCTGACAGGCCGTCTTCCGACTCGTCCGGGAACCTCATTGCCGCGGTCAGGGTGGCCCTCTCGGACCTGAGCGGGGTCTATGTGGTGATGCACGGGACCTCCAGCGATTCCCACTGCGACATCCACCTGGGCACCAGGGTGAGGAAGATGCACACCTCCCGCAGGGATGCCTTCAGGAGCATCAATGCCTCCCCCATAGGAAGGGT
>CAZHQS010000125.1:0-2500 GCA_964534545.1 Candidatus Hydrothermarchaeota archaeon | reverse complement strand
GTCCCTGTGGTCATGACCTCCCAGACCCTCTACGGGCGGGTGGACATGAAGGTATATTCCACCGGCAGGGAGCTCCTCAAGAGGGGCGTGATTTCGGGCCAGGACATGCTCCCTGAGACCGCCTATGTGAAGCTCATGTACGTCCTGGGTCAGACGGATGACTACGATAAAGTAAAAGGGCTGATGGAGACCAATCTCTGGGGCGAGATATCCGACAGGACGGTGTACCATGATTGAGAAGACGCTGATCAAGGACCTCTCGGTGAACGATACGGTGGAGACCTACTTCTCTGTCAAGTACAAGCATCCGGTGAGGGAGTACAGGAACGGGTTCATGTTCACCTCGGGGGTATCGGACCGCAGTGGCGAGATCGAGGTCGTTTACTGGGGGATGAGGGACGAGGAGAGGGTTAGAGGAGTTTACGAATCCTTCGAGGTGGGGGACGTCATCCTGGTCAAGGGGAAGGTCAGCGTATTCAATGAGAAGACAAAGATTGATGTCAACGAGGGCCTGGGCGAGATAAGGAAGTGCGCCCCCGGCGAGTACGACATGGGGGAGTTCATCCCGGTGACCAACCAGGACGTGGATTCCCTGTGGTCCTACCTGGTGGGCATCAAGGATTCCATGGAAGACCCAGGACTCAAGGCCCTTCTGGAGAGCTTCTTTGATGACCAGGACTTCGTCACCGCCTTCAAAAAGGCCCCGGGTGCCATGTACTACCACCACGCCTGCATCGGCGGGCTCCTGGAGCACACCTGGGGGGTCCTGCTCATCCTGGAGACCGTCCACCGCATCCACCCCTCCCTGGACCACGATCTCATGATGGCCGGGGGCATCCTCCACGACATAGGAAAGATGAAGGAGTTCGAGGTGACGACCAACATCAAGGTCTCGGAGGTCGGGATGCTCCGGGGCCACATATCCCTGGGGGAGGAGATGGTCAGGGAGAGGATAAAGGCGATTGGGGGGCTCCCGGAGCCCCTGGAATCCAAGCTCCTGCACATCATCATCAGCCACCACGGCAAGGGCGAGAACGGCTCCCCCAAGGACCCCCAGTTCCCGGAGGCGGTGGCGGTCCACTACGCCGACCTCTTCGACTCCCAGCTTACCCAGTACATCAGGGCCAAGAAGGACGCCTCGACCGAGGACTTCAGGACCTATATCAAGAGGCTGGGCGAGATATACCTGAGGTGATCTCTTGAAGATAGGTTTCGAGTTCCACCAGCAGCTGGATACCAAAAAACTCTTCTGCGACTGCCCCTCGGGGCTCAAGGAGGAGGACCCGGACCACACTGTTCTGCGGCGCCTGCGGCCCACCGCCAGCGAGCTGGGTGAGGTGGACGAAGCCGCCATGCAGGAGTTCCTCAAGGGAAAATCCTTCATCTACGAGGTCTATGACGATGTGACCTGCCTGGTGGAGCTGGACGAGGAACCCCCCCACCTGCCCAACCAGGACGCCCTGGACATCGCCCTCACCATGGCCACCCTCTTGAACTGCGACATCGTCGAAGAGGTCCACTTCATGCGCAAGCTGGTCATAGACGGGTCCAACACCTCGGGGTTCCAGCGCACTTCGGTGGTGGCCCTGGACGGCTATCTGGAGACCGAAAAGGGCAGGGTTGGAATCCCCACCATCTGCTTGGAGGAGGAGGCCGCCAGGAAGATAAGGACCCAGGGAAACATGACCACCTACCGCCTGGACCGCCTGGGCATCCCCCTGGTAGAGATTACCACGGCCCCGGATATCAAGACCCCGGAGCAGGCCCTGGAGGTGGCAAGGCAGATTGGCGACCTGCTGAGGGCTACCGGGAGGGTCAAGAGGGGCATCGGGACCATCCGCCAGGACATCAACATCTCCATCCCCGGCGGCGCCAGGGTGGAGATAAAGGGGGTCCAGGAGCTCAACTCCATCCCGGAGATCATCAGGGGAGAGGTAAAGAGGCAGGAGGGCCTCATCAAGGCAAAGGAAGAGCTGGAGAAGAGGGGGATAGAAGGTAAACACCTACCCTTTGAGCCGGTGGACGTCACCGGCATATTCAAGGAAAGCGATTCCAAAATCATAGCAAGACAAATCAAGAAGGGCGGCAAGGTCTTGGCCCTGAAACTCCCTGGCTTCAAGGGCCTCCTGAAAGGACGGCTCGGCCCAGAGCTGGCCGGCTACGCCAGGGTCAGGGCGGGAGTCGGGGGGATATTCCACACCGACGAGCTGCCGGCCTATGGGATAACGGAAGACGAAGTGGAGGCCGTCTGGCAGGAGCTGGGCCGTGAGGACAGGGCCGCCTTCGTCCTGGTGGTGGAGAGGGAGAAGAAGGCGGGAAAGGCCCTGGAAGCGGTCAGGGAGCGGGCCCTTATGGCCCTGGAGGGCGTTCCCGAGGAGACCCGCATGGCCAAACCTGACGGCACCACCGCATATATGCGCCCCCTGCCCGGGGCCGCCAGGATGTACCCCGAGACCGACGTGCCCCCGGTGGTGATAACCGGGGAGAGGCTTGAGAGGAT
>CAZHQS010000124.1:0-4938 GCA_964534545.1 Candidatus Hydrothermarchaeota archaeon | reverse complement strand
ATTCCTACAGAAATTATAAATGAGGGCGGGTCTCTATTTTTAAGGGCAAGGTCGATGAAAATGCCCCAGGTCAAGATCTACGATACCACCCTCCGGGACGGCTCCCAGGCCGAGCATATTTCCTTCTCAGTAGAGGACAAGTTGCGGATAGCCAGGAAGCTGGACGAACTGGGGATACATTACATAGAGGGGGGTTGGCCGGGATCCAACCCCAAGGACATCGAGTTCTTCCAGAGGGTGGGGGGCATCAAGTTCAAGAACGCCAGGATGGTGGCCTTCGGCTCCACCCGTCATGCCAAGAGGACGGCCTCCAGGGACCCCAATATAAAGGCCCTTCTGAGGGCCGGGACCCCGGCGGTATGTGTCTTTGGCAAGTCCTGGGACCTCCATGTAAGGGATGCCCTTAAGGTGTCCCTGGAGGATAATCTGAAGATGATCAAGTCCTCCATCTCCTATCTGAAGAAGAAGGGGAAGGAGGTCATCTACGACGCCGAGCACTTCTTCGACGCCTACAAGAGGAATCCTGAATATGCTATGGAGACCCTGAAGGTGGCAGAGGATGCCGGGGCCGACTGTCTGGTCCTCTGCGATACCAATGGCGGGACCATGGCCTACGAGGTCCACAGCATCATGGAGGCGGTCCAGGAGGAGATCGAGGCACCCCTGGGGATGCATGCCCACAACGATGCCGATATGGCGGTGGCCAATTCCATCATGGCGGTCAGGACCGGGGCCGTCCACGTCCAGGGGACCATCAACGGCTACGGCGAGCGGGCTGGCAACGCCAACCTGTGCTCCATCATCCCGAACCTGAAGATAAAGCTGGGGGTGGATTGCATAACAGACCGCCAGCTGGCCACCCTGACCGAGGTCTCCAGGTATGTCAGCGAGATAGCCAACTTAAGCCACAGGGACAGCCTCCCCTATGTGGGCTCCAGCGCCTTCGCCCATAAAGGAGGTGTCCATGTGGATGCGGTGCTGAAGAACCCTGAGACCTACGAACATGTGAAACCTGAGCTTGTGGGAAACCTCCGGAGGTTCCTCATCTCCGAGCTGTCAGGCAAGAGCAGCATCCTGGTGAAGGCCAAGGAGTACAAGCTCGACCTGAAAAAGGAGACCCCAAAGACGAAAAAGATAGTCGAGCTGGTCAAGGAGCTAGAGGGCCAGGGCTACCAGTTCGAGGGGGCAGAGGGGTCCTTTGAGCTTTTGATGAAGAGGGCCCTTGGAGAGTACAAGGACTACTTCGAGCTGGAGGGTTTCAGGGTGATTGTGGACACCGCCGACGGAAAGCTCCTCTCCGAGGCCACGGTCAAGGTCAGGGTGGGGGACAAGAAGGAGCACACGGCCGCCGAGGGCAACGGGCCGGTGAACGCCCTGGACAAGGCCCTGCGCAAGGCCCTGGTGGAGTTCTACCCGGAACTGGCGGAGATGCACCTGACGGACTATAAGGTCCGGGTTCTGGACACCAAGGAGGGCACGGCGGCCAAGGTCCGGGTCCTCATCCAGTCCTCGGACAACAGGTCCTCCTGGGGCACGGTGGGGGTCTCGGAGAACATCATAGAGGCCTCCTGGCTGGCCCTGGCAGACAGCATCAAGTACAAGCTGATGAAGGAAAAGGTATAAATACAAACCAGCCTTTAACTATTTTCTCCTTACGAAGTGCTGATAGTGATGAAGATGAGGATGCGAGGTAGAGAAGCCATAGTCAAATCCCTGGAGAAGGAAGGCGTGGAGGTCATCTTCGGCATACCTGGCGGGGCCACCATCCCCCTCTACGACGAGATATACGACTCCAGTATCAGGCACATCCTCACCCGCCACGAGCAGGGGGCGGCCCATGCGGCCGAGGGCTACGCCAGGGTTAAGGGAAAGGTGGGGGTCTGCAGCGCCACCTCGGGGCCGGGGGCCACCAACCTCACCACCGGCATAGCCGACGCCTTCATGGACTCAAGTCCCATAGTGGCCCTCACAGGCCAGGTTCCTACCGCCCTCCTGGGCAAGGACGCCTTCCAGGAGGCCGACCCCGTGGGCATGACCATGCCCATGACCAAGCACAACTTCCAGCTGCGCTCCGTGGAGGAGATCCCCGAGGTCATCAAGATGGCCTTCAAGATCGCCCTGGAGGGCAGGCCCGGCCCGGTCCTCATCGATATCCCCAAGGACATCCAGGAGATAGATGGGGATGTAAAGTTCCCAAAGGAGGTGGACATCCCCGGTTTCAAACCCACCCTGAAGGGGAACCTCAAGCAGATAAAGAAGGCCGCCGATATGCTCCTGGAGGCCCGCCGGCCCATCATCCTCTCCGGGGGGGGTGTCATCATCTCCAACGCATCCCGGGAGCTTCTGCAACTGGCCGAACTACTGGGCGCCCCGGTGACCACAAGCCTCATGGGCAAGGGGTCCTTCCCCGAATCCCATCCCCTGGCCCTGGGCATGATCGGCATGCACGGCCGCAAGGCCGGCAACTATGCCATAAACGATGCCGATGTCATCATGGCCATCGGGTGCAGGTTCTCTGACAGGACCACGGGGATGGTCTCCTGCTTTGCCCCGGAGGCAAGGATTATCCACGTGGACATCGACCCTGCCGAGATCGGGAAAAACGTCCGGGTGGACCTTCCCGTGGTGGGGGATGCAAAGCTCATCCTCAAAGACCTCCTGAAGGTCCTAAGGCAGAAGATAAAGAAGAAACCCAAGGGCACAGAATGGATGAAGAAGATAGAGGAATACAAAAAGGAGTTCAACCCCCGGATGGACTACGACGACGTGCCCATGAAACCCCACCGGGTCATAAAGGAGATCATGGACGTGGTGGGGGAGGAGGACATCGTGGTCACCGAGGTGGGCCAGTGCCAGATGTGGGCCGCCCACTACCTGGGCCGGTCAAAGGCCAGGACCTTCATCTCCTCCGGCGGCCTGGGGACCATGGGCTTCGGCTTTCCGGCCTCCATGGGTGCCAAGGTGGCCCGGCCCGAGGCCAATGTGATAGATATCGCAGGGGACGGGTCCTTCCTCATGAACTGCCAGGAGCTGGCCACAGTGGTGGAGAACGATATCCCGGTGGTGGTGGCGGTCTTCAACAACCGGTACCTGGGCATGGTACGCCAGTGGCAGGAGCTCTTCTATGAGAGGCGCTACTCTGCCACGGACCTGGGCAGGGTGCCGGACTTCGTTAAGCTGGCCGAGGCCTTCGATGCCAAGGGGTTGAGGGTTGAGAAGCCGGAGGAGATCGCCCCGGCGGTGAAGGAGGCCTTTGATTCAGGCCGCCCCACGGTCATAGATTTCATCATAGATCCCGAGTGCAACATCTTCCCCATGGTGCCGCCAGGGAAGTGCCTGAAAGACATCATCGAGGAGTGAGCCATGGCAGAGAAACACATCCTTTCGGTCCTGGTGGAGGACAGACCCGGGGTGATGCAGAGGGTCTCGGGCCTCTTCAGGAAGAGGAACTTCAACATCGACAGCATCACCGTGGGCCACTCCAAGAAGGAGGGGATATCCAGGATAATCCTGACCGTCCAGGGGGACAGGGCCACCATCGAGCAGGTCATGAAACAGCTCAACAAGCTCATCGAGGTGTTGAAGGTCATAGAGCTCCCCTGGGAGGACTCGGTGGCCCGGGAGCTGGTCCTGGTGAAGATAAAGACCAAGGACGAGGGCATCCGCTCGGAGGTGGTCCAGTACGCCAATATCTTCCGGGGCAGGATCGTGGACGTCTCCAAGGACAGCCTTATCGTGGAGATCACCGGGGACGCCACAAAGGTCGACGCCTTTTTGAACCTGGTCAAGGTCTTCGGCATTGTCGAGATAGCAAGGACCGGTACCACCGCCATGCTGAGGGGTGGAAAATAAGTTAGGAGGCAATCTGAAATGGGAAAGATCTATTATGACGAAGATGTGAGTCTTGATGCATTGAAGGGGAAGACCGTGGCAGTCATCGGCTACGGCATCCAGGGCCACGCGCAAGCACAGAACATGCGGGATTCCGGTATCGACGTGGTGGTGGGCCTGAGGGAGGGGGGACCCTCCTGGAACAAGGCCCAGGAGGACGGTTTCGAGGTACTGACCGTGGCCGAGGCCGCCAAAAGGGGTGATATCGTCCACATCCTCATCCCGGACGAGCATCAGGCCCGGGTCTATAAGGAGCACATCGCGCCCAATCTGGAGGCCGGCAACGCCCTGGGTTTCTCCCACGGGTTCAACATCAGGTTCAAGCAGATTGTCCCTCCGGAGGACGTGGATGTCATCATGATGGCTCCTAAGGGTCCAGGGGCCATGGTCCGGAGGGAGTACGTGGCCGGCTCAGGGGTCCCTGCCTTGATAGCCGTTGAACAGGATGCTACCGGTCATGCCAAGGATACGGCCCTGGCCATGGCCAAGGCCTGCGGCGCCACCCGTGTCGGCGTTTTAGAGACCACCTTCACCGAGGAGTGCGAGACCGACCTCTTCGGGGAGCAGGTGGACCTCTGCGGGGGCTCGGCGGAGCTGGTCAAGGCGGCCTTCGAGACCCTAGTGGAGGCGGGTTACCAGCCGGAGATCGCCTACTTCGAGTGCCTCCACGAGCTCAAGCTCATAGTGGATCTCTACTACAAGGCCGGCATCGAGGGCATGTGGCGGCAGGTCTCCAACACCGCCGAGTACGGCGGCCGCACCAGGGGACCCAAGATCATCGATGCCGGGGTCAAGGAGCGCATGAAGGCCACCCTGGCCGACATCCAGTCCGGAAGCTTCGCCGAGGAGTGGGTGAAGGAGAACCAGGAGGGCTGCCCCAACCTGAACAGGATGCGGGAGGAGGGCAAGAAGCACCAGATAGAGGAAGTGGGTGCGCGCCTCCGGGAGATGATGAAGCTGGCATAAGCCGGCTTTCCCTTTTTTCTGTTTTAGAACGGGCTTTATTATATTGAACGGCGGTTCAATTGGGTGCACGATGGTCACTAG